>NZ_SPVF01000140.1 GCF_004614185.1 Zemynaea arenosa
CGGCGTCTCGTGGGCGTGGACTTGTCGGCCGCGATGCTGGAGCGGGCGCAGGCGCGCGGGCTGTATGACGTGCTGGCGTGCGCGGAGCTCACCGAATTCCTGCGCGCTGCGCCCGCGCGCGCGGCGTACGACGTGATTGTGGCGGCCGACGTGCTGGTCTATCTTGGCGACCTGCAGCCGCTGTTCGCCGCCGCCGGCAGCGCGCTGCGCCCCGGCGGCCTGTTCGCGTTTTCGGTGGAGCGCGCCGAAGGCAGCGTGGCGGGCACAGGCTATCTCCTGCAGCCATCCGGCCGCTACGCCCATGCACCGGCCTACATCGACAGCCTTCCTGGTTTCGAGCTGCTGGCCGCCCATTCGGCCACCCTGCGCCAGGAGCGCGGCGTTCCCGTCGACGGCATGCTGTACGTTCTTCGTGCGTCGGGCTTTCTTACAGGCGCGCACGACGCGTCTTGAGGTCCCTCAGCTAACTGCTTGATTCCGCTCATAAATCTCACACATTGTCACCTGCGGCATGCATCTTGCATAGCAACTTCCCCAACTGAGTTTGCCTGCAAGGAGAAGTATCGTGCCCTCCCGATCCGGGATTCGTCTGCTGGCCGCGCTGGGCGGCGTGCTGCTGGTGCTGGCCGCCATCGCACATGAGCGGGTGGCCGAGCGCTGCTTTGAAAAAGGCGGCCGCTGGCGGCTGACGCGAATGGCCTGCGGCACGCGCACTGCACAGGATGAGCAGGGTGCCGCGCTGCGCCACGCGATCGACCAGGAATTCCGCCACCGCCGGGATGCGCGCATGCTGAATGGCCCCGGCGGCGACCGCAATATCATTAGCGATGTCGTGGAGGCGCAGATTCCGCCCGGCACCCGGCTGGACCGCGCGGCCACCCTGCTGCGCCACGCCGGCTTCCAGCTCGACACCCAGCAGCCGTGCGGCACAGGCGCGCCAGCATCGAGCCAGTGCCTGCGCGCGCGCATCGACGACTATGCCTTCGCCCTGTTCGGCAGCACGGCCGTGCAAGTGGTGCTGGAGTCCGAGGCCGGCCGCCCCATCGTGCGCACCCTGTCGGCGGAGATCGTCGTCGAACGCTCGCTCTAGGTCGTCCCCGAGCATCCCACAGCGTCCCAAAGCGTCACCACCCCGCAGTGCGGGGCCGCTGCCATTACAATGACGGCATGGCCAAGCACAAACACCACCCACCCGTCAGCGCGCCCAGGCAGGACGCGCCCACCGACCACGAAGCCGACGCGCAGGAACTCGCCGACCTCGCGCTGGCCACCGCGCGCCGCAAGGCCACGCAGGAGGAGCTGGCCCGCGCCGTGCGCCGCCGCCTGCTGGACCGCCATGACGACGTGCTCTACGACGCCCTCGAACTGGCGCGCGGCATGGCCGACCGCACCTTCGGCCTGCTGCGCGAAACCATCGAAGAACACAGCGCCACCGTGCTGCTGCGCCGCGAGGGCGCGCCGGACATGGAGATCAACGCCTTTGCGATCCCCGTCTTCGTGCGCAGCACCGGCGGCCTGACAGCCGGCCAGGCGTTCCAGGACCAGGCCGCCTATGCGCAGGTGCTCGACAGCCTGACCAAGGCCGGCCTGGAAAGCCCGAAAGCGAAGGTGGTGCTGGTCCAGCACTGGTACGACCTGGCCGAATTCGACCGCATCACCTACAGCCGCCTGCACGAGATCGTGCGCGAGGCCGGTGCCGCGATGACCGACAAGAAGCTGCGCCCCGTGCCGCTGCTCGAACGCAGCATGAGCGGCTGGGCACCGGCGGGCTTCGAAGCGGGCGACGCCGCGGTGGAGCTGCGCTTCCTGCTCGGCTTTGCGCTCAAGCGCGCCGACGATCCGTTCTACGCCGTGCCGAAAGACGAAGCCCTGGCCGACGTCTACTTCGAACAGCGCATGGCCAGCTACCGCGCGTGGACGCAGTCGATCGCGCCGCAGGTTGCACGCCTGCTGGCACCCGAGGGCGCGGGCCTGGAGCTGAACTTCCTGTACCAGGACCTGTTCTACGGCGCCAAGGCGCAAGCATTGTCCGAGCTGTTCGTGCTGCAGCTGCTGTCCGATGTGAATGGCGCCTGCGAGGAGGCGGGAATTGAACCCGCGTCCGCGCGCGCGTCGGTGCGCCTGGTGGATGATGAAGGCGATGCGATCCTGCTGGTGGAAGTGGATGGCCCCAACGCCCAGCGCCTCGCCACGGCCGAGAAAATCCTGGAGCCGGACGCCGACGTCGCCGCCGACATCGCTGACCTGGAAGACGCGCTCGCCACGCTAGGCTTAAGTTTTTCTAATCCTTAGGCCCGCGTATTTCTCGTTTGAACGATTTCCCTCCTGAGTAGACAATGTATTCACGCTCAGCCCTGGCCGCTGAGCGTTAATTTCAGTTGTCGCTCAATAGGAGGGAATCATGACGCTTCGCCCAGCTCCAGCCGTCCCGTGCGGCGCCGTCCGCTGTTCGACTCAATCGACTCAACCGACGCAATCGACCAAGTCGCCGCAGGCGCAATTCATCCGCACGCTGGCACGCCTGCTCGCGCCCCTGGTCTTCATCCGCTGACCGCCCACGAGAGTTCACTACAGCCCGGACGGAAACGTCTCGGGCGCCTCGCCGCGCTGGTCCGCCGGGGACTCCAGCGGTTCCACGGCCTCGGTTTCGTCGATGTGAATCATCGCGTCGAATTGGTCGGTGAGCCGCGCGTGGAAGTAGTGGCTCTGCCGCTCGGTGCGCGGTAGGTAGACCACGCCGATCGCCCGTTGCAGGCGCCCCTCGTGCAGCGCTTCGGTGGCCTGGTTGCGCTCCCGCAGGTTCACCGAAAAGCGGTCCAGCCCCACCTGATGGAAGATGTCTTCGTAGCTGTGCGGCAGGCCCGGGTTCACCCGCTTGCGCTGCGGCGGTTCGTCCCACGCGGATGCGGCGGTGACATAGCCGTGATAGGTCGAGAAGCCGATCAGGCGCACATCGTCCTTGCCCCAGTGCTCGCGCGCGAGCTGGCCCACATTCCATTCGCCGAGCCGCCCGACTTCCGTCGCCCGCGCGTCGCCGATGTGCGAGTTGTGCTCCCACACCACCAGCTTGGGCGGCTTGCCCGCCTGCGCGCCCAGGTGCTCGTCCAGTGCCTCCAGGGTCTCGGCCATGTGCCGGTCGCGCAGGTTCCACGACGAGACGCGTCCGCGGAACATGGTGCGGTAGTACTCCTCCGCGTTGAGCACCAGCCGCGCATTCTGCTGTGCGGCGAAGAAGGCATCGTGGCCCGCTGTCTGTGCGTATTCGGTGGCGCGCGTCTGCAGGTCGCGCAGCTGCTGCAGCACGGCGCGCTCGCAGGAGTCGGACATGCCAATCCCGGTTGCGTAGCCATAGTGCTGGGTGTCTTCCCCGTAGTGGTCAAAGCAGCTGTAGCGCGCCCGCGCCTGGCGCGCGGCCTCGGGATCGGTCTGGTCCAGGAAGCGCAGCACTTCGCTGATCGAGCCGAACATGCTGTACAGGTCCAGCCCATAGAAGCCCACCGTCTCGGCATGCGCGTCGTTGTACCCGCGCAGCCATTCGACGAAGTCCACCACTTCGGTGTTCCGCCACATCCAGGTGGGAAAGCGCTTGAAGCCCTCCAGCGCCTGCTCGGCGCTGGCGTCGTCGGACTCGCCGCGCACGTAGCGGTTGACGCGCCAGGCGTCCGGCCAGTCGGCTTCCACGGCCACGCCGGTGAAGCCTTTTTCCAGGATGAGGCGCTGCGTGATCAGCGCCCGCTCGTGATAGAACTCCTGGGTGCCGTGCGTGGCCTCCCCGAGCAGCACGAAGCGCGCGTTGCCGATTATGTCCAGCAGGTCGTCATAGTCTTTGTGGGAGCCGTCGAGGCGGCGGGCGTGGTGGCGGATCCGGTCGGCCAGCGAGAGATCGCGAATGCTGGGCATGATGCAAACAACCTCCCGGCGCTGCGGCTACCGGATAAATTGGGTCGCCAGTTCGGCTTCCCGTTCCTCTTCCGCCGGGTCCAGGTGGCGGGCCTTGGCCAGCAGCGCCTGCACTTCCTCGTCGCTGGTCTGGTTGAAGTGGGCGTACCACTCGCTCACCGCGCGGAACAGCGGCGGGGCGGACAGGCAGACCATTTCGTCCACCTCGGCCGCGATCATGTCGCGCGATTCGATGGCGCTCACGGGTACGGCGACGATCAGCTGCGCGGGCTTCTGCGCCCGCACGACTTCCACCGCCACGCGCATGGTGGAGCCAGTGGCCAGGCCATCGTCGACCAGGATCACGATCTTGCCGTGCAGGTTGCGCGCCTTGCGGCCGTCGCGGAATAGCTGTTCGCGCCGGGTAAGTTCGGCGGCCTCGCGGTCGATCACCTCCTGCACCTGCTGGGGCGTGATGTGCATTTTCTGCACCACCTCCCGCTGCAGCACGCGCACGCCGCCGCTGCCGATGGCGCCCATCGCGTACTCCTCATGCCCGGGCAGGCCGAGCTTGCGGACCAGCAGGACGTCCAGCGGCGCATGCAGCGCACAGGCGATCTTGAAGGCGACCGGCACGCCGCCACGCGGCAGGGCCAGGACGACGACGTTGGGATTGTCCGCGTACTGGGCCAGCTGGCGCGCCAGCTGGGCTCCGGCATCTTCGCGGTCCTTGAAATGAGTGAACTCCATAGCGTGCCATTCCGGGGTCAGATCCGGCCTGATTATAGGACTGGCGTCTTGACCCGCGCGGCACGGTTGCGCGCGGCAACTCTCTCAGGCCTGCAGCTGCGCAGCGTGGAAGCGAAGGTGATCTTCGATGAAGCTCTGGATGAAGTAATACCCGTGATCGTAGCCTTCGTGGCGGCGCAGAGTCAGCGGCTGGCTGGCCTGCCGGCAGGCCTCTTCGAAGGCTTCGGGGTAGAGCTGCTCGGCCAGGAATTTGTCGCTCAGGCCCTGGTCGATCAGGATGCCGCCGGGGAAGGGCGTCTGCAGCGCTGCCATGAGCAGGGTGGCGTCGTATTGCGCCCAGCGCGACGGGTCGGCGCCTAGAAAGCCGCCGAAGGCCTTCCGGCCCCAGGGGCAGCGGCTCGGCGCGGCGATCGGTGCGAAGGCGGAGACGGAGCGGAACTGGCCGCGGTTGCGCAGGGCCAGTATCAGAGCGCCGTGGCCGCCCATCGAATGGCCAAAGATGCCGACGCGCTGCGGATCGACGGGCAGAAAGTCCTGCACGGCCGCGCGCAGTTCGAGGATGTAGCTGTACATGCGGTAGTGGTGCGTCCATGGCTCTTCGGTGGCGTCCACGTAGAAGCCCGCGCCCACGCCGAAGTCCCAGGTGTCCGCTTCGCCGGGCACGCCGGCGCCGCGCGGGCTGGTGTCCGGCGCAATCAGCACCAGGCCGAGTTCCGCCGCCCGGCGCTGGGCGCCGGCCTTGATGGGGAAAGTCTCTTCAGTGCAGGTCAGGCCTGCCAGATAGAACAGGGCGGGCAGGCGCGCACTGGTGCCCGATGACGCGCCGGCCTGCGGCGGGACGAACACCGAGAACTTCATCGGCAGGCCGATGGCTGTGGAAGCGTGCTGGTAAAAGCGCTGGACGCCGCCGTGACAGGCGTGTTCCGCGATGAGCTCGGGCATGGCAACTCCGCTAATCTAGGCAAAGGGCGCAAGTATGCCGGATTTGGCGCAGGCCGGGGTCCCGCACCCGGCGCCGTCCGCGCCGAGCGGTGGCTCAGCCGCCGCCTATGCCTTCGACGATGCGGCCGGTGCCGCCACACTCAGGGCAGGACTGGCCGCTGGCCAGCTTGCCGGTGCCGCCGCACTGTGGGCAGATGTCTTCGCCGCTGCCGACGGTGCCCGGTTCGGCTTCGTCCCCGGGATTCAGGGGTGGTTTGGCAGGTTCGGTCATGGTCGCCTCGACGGTGGAACGAGGCGTCCATTGTAGGTGGGAGGGAAGGCGAAGGCGTGTTCGTTTCCGCTCAGCAGGGGCGAGCGCTTCTGTGCGGTATGCCGTCAGTGCAATCCTACAGCAGTCCTACAGCATTGTAGGAGTGCGGGCGGCACGACTATACGCCACGACGCGGGCTCAGCACGGCGTTCGTTGGCGCCGATGTCATTTTTATATCGTTCCCAAGCCACGTATACCCTTCGGTTATGCACAAAATGTGCAAATTCGAAAGCGCGCAAAAATTTTTGGCGAGCTCGGGTATTGACTCTTCAAGTGCTTGATTTTAAAGGGGCGCAGGCGATGCCTCAGGAATGGGCATTTTGTTGAAACCCGCATCGGCACTCGCTTCTGGCCTGTCAAGGGCACCTTTTCCACAAAGTTATTCACACTCGCTGTGGATATCGGGAAAAGACCTTACAGGACAGCCACTTAGCGCGCTGGGCTGCCACGATGTTGTCACAGTTTGTAGGAATGTTCCGGTACGAACTTCAACGCGACTTGCACAATCATACTGGATAAATGTACAGTTGTGCCAGCTGTTTTCAACCTTTCTTGTCTCTTCAGTTTCCCGCCATGTCCGAAGTGCTCGACCTTCCCGCCGCTCCCGCCGCCACCGACCCGTTTGCGGGCCTCAATGAGAACCAGCGCGCCGCCGTCGAGCATGACATCGGCGCTGCGGTCTCGCGTCCGCTGCTGGTGATCGCGGGCGCGGGTTCCGGCAAGACCAACACGCTGGCCCACCGCGTGGCGCGCCTGATCGCCAGCGGAGCCGATCCCCAGCGCCTGCTGCTGCTCACCTTCTCGCGCCGCGCGGCGCAGGAAATGACGCACCGCGCCGGCTCGGTGCTGCAGAAAGTGATGAAGCTCTCGCCCAGCGCCGCGCCGACGTCGCTGCCGTGGGCGGGCACCTTCCACGCCATCGGCGCGCGCCTGCTGCGCGAGTATGCGGGCCGCATCGGGCTCGACGAATCCTTCACCATCCACGACCGCGCCGATTCCGAGGACCTGATGGGCCTCGTGCGGCACGAGATCGGCCTCACGCAAACGCAGAAGCGCTTTCCGCTGAAGGGCACCTGCCTGTCCATCTATTCGCGCGTGGTGAACAGCCGCGAGCCGCTGGAGGATGTGCTGAAGTCGTCCTTCCCGTGGTGCTGCGAGTGGGAAGAGCAGTTGAAGAAGCTGTTCGGCGCCTACGTCGATGCGAAGCAGGAGCAGAACGTGCTCGATTACGACGACCTGCTGCTGTTCTGGGCCGAGATGGTCGCGGACGAAGAGCTGGGCCGCGAAGTGGGCGGCCTGTTCGACCATATCCTGGTGGACGAGTACCAGGACACCAACCGCCTGCAAGCCGCCATCCTGCGCGGCATGAAGCCGAATGGCGACGGCGTGATGGTGGTCGGCGACGACGCGCAGTCGATCTATTCCTTCCGCGGCGCCACCGTGCGCAACATCCTCGACTTTCCCAAGGAGTTCGGGCTGCCCGCGCAAGTGGTGACCCTGGACCGCAACTACCGCTCGACGCAGCCGATCCTCGATGCGTCCAACGCTGTCATCGAAGCGGCGCTGGAGCGGCATGCCAAGACGCTGTGGACCGACAAGATCTCGACGACCAAGCCGCAACTGGCGCTGATCCCCGATGAAGCCGAGCAGGCGCGCTGGGTGTGCAACCGCGTGCTCGAACACCGCGAGGCGGGCGTGGCGCTGATCGACCAGGCGGTCCTGTTCCGCGCCGCCAGCCATTCGGCGGCACTGGAGCTGGAACTCATGCGGCGCAATATCCCGTTCGTGAAGTTCGGTGGCCTCAAGTTCCTGGAGGCGGCGCACATCAAGGACGTGCTGGCGGTGCTGCGCTTCGCCCAGAACCCGTCTGGCCGCATGGCGGGCTTCCGCGTGCTGCAGCTCATTCCGGGCATCGGCCCGGCCACGGCCACGCGGTTGCTCGATGCGATGGGCACCTCGTCCGCGCCGGTGGAAGCGGTGGAAGCCTTCGACGCGCCGGCCAAGGCGGGCGGCGAGTGGCAGGCCTTCGTGGACCTGTACCGCTCATTGCGCGCGCCCGGCCTGCGCTGGCCCGCGGACATCGACCTGGTGCGCGCGTGGTACCTGCCGCACCTGGAGCGCATGTACGACGATGCCACCGTGCGCGTGGCGGACGTCGAGCAGCTGTCCCAGCTCGCGGGTGGCTACGGTTCGCGCGAGACCTTCCTCGCCGAGATCACGCTCGACCCGCCGGAAGCGACCAGCGACCGCGCCGGACCGCCACTGCTGGATGAGGACTACCTGATCCTCTCGACCATCCATTCGTCCAAGGGGCAGGAGTGGAAGTCGGTGCATGTGCTCAATGCGGTGGATGGCTGCATCCCGTCCGACATGGCGACCGGGAACCAGGCGGACATCGAGGAGGAGCGCCGCCTGCTGTATGTGGCTATGACGCGGGCCAAGGAGCACTTGCACATCGTGGTGCCGAACAAGTTCTTCATCAAGCAGCAGGCGCAGATGGGGGACCGGCACGTGTACGCGCAGCGCACCCGCTTCATCACACCGGCCATGCTCAAGCACTTCGAGGAGACGGTCTGGTTCAACGCGGACACGCCCAAGGACAAGCAGAAGCCGATGCCCGAAAGCGTGCGCATGCTGGTGCGCGACCGGGCCCGCAGCGCCTGGAAGTAGCTGGAAGGCGAGGTACTTATCCCCCGCAGCGAGGGTTTGTAGGAATTTTCCGCATCGCCATGCAGGACTAAGGACTAATACCACTTTAAGTCCTTGATTTTGTTGATCTAAATTTTTGCCTTCAGAACGGGCAATTTGTCGAAAAGCCCGTCGTTTCGGGCTGTTTGGCTTGTCAAGTGGCGGTTGTTCACATCGTTATCCACAGTTGTTGTGGATACTTTGAAAACATCAATCAAATCCGCGACTTAGCGTTGACCAGACCTTCCGCGCACGTCACCCGGCGCTTTGCCGCAGTGCCGCAAGCTGCTCCAGGAAGCGTTCGCACGCGAGCTTGGCGGGCCAGGGTTCCCACGGGGTGCCGCCATAGTGCGCGTGCAGCGGGTCCTCGTCGACCGGTTCGATCGCGATCTTCAGCGTGCGGCGTACTTCCTGCGCGGACCACCCGGCCACGTGCACCGCTTCGCTGGCGGCGGCCAGGCGGTCGGCGCGCTTGTGCAGGGCGTGCTCGGTGCGGGTCCAGCGCGGCAGGCCGTAGCGCAGGAACACCGCGTTCTCCAGCCGCGCGGTGAGCTGGCGAAAGCCGTCGCCGAGAAAAGGCTTGATGACGGAGATGGCGTCAAAGCCAAGCAGGCCTTCCTCCGCATCGTGCAGCAGCTCGCGCAGTTCGACCAGGGGATCAAGGGGGGCGGTGGACATGGCGCGGCGCAGATAGAGCACGCTGATGGAATGCTGCGCCACTGACAGCGGATGCGGCCAGGCCGAATGTCCGCCCCAGCGGAAGGTGCGGGCCAGGCCGAGGGCCAGGTCTTCGTCATCCCAGTCGAAGGGCGTGGGGTCGAGCAGGTCGAGGCGGCGGCCGGAAGGCATGCGCACCCAGGCGCGGACGTCGGGCTTCATGTGCGGCAGGGGGAGGTGGACATCATGCGACATTGTAAGCTGTTGCAAGCTGGACAACACGCCAGCGCTCACGATAGCATCTCGGCTTTGCCTGGCGCGCCACGCTCGGCGCAGGGACTTGGGTGAATCGAATGCTGGAGCAGATGCTGGACCGGATCGAATGCGATGTGCTGGTGGTGGGCGGAGGCGTCAACGGCACCGGCATCGCGCGCGACGCGGCAGGGCGGGGGCTGAAGGTCGTCCTGTGCGAGAAGGACGACCTGGGTGCGCACACCTCGTCCGCATCGAGCAAGCTGATTCACGGCGGCCTGCGCTACCTGGAGCACAAGGAGTTTAGGCTGGTGCGCAAGGCGCTGCGCGAGCGCGAGGTGCTGCTGCAGTCGGCGCCGCACATCATGTGGCCGCTGCGCTTCGTAATGCCGCACGACGCAGGGCAACGGCCGGCATGGATGATCCGCGCGGGGCTATTCCTGTATGACCATCTGGCCAAGCGCGACTTCCTGCCTGGCTCGCGCGGGGTGCGTCTGGACCGGCATCCGGCGGGCGCGCCGTTGCAGCCGGCGTTCCGGCGCGGCTTCGAGTATTCCGATGGCTGGGTGGACGATGCGCGCCTCGTCGTGCTCAACGCCGTCGATGCGCGCGAGCGCGGGGCGACCATCCTGACGCGCACCATGTGCGGCCATGTGCAGCGCGGACCACAGCGCTGGGAGGCGCGGCTGGCCGACCTGCACGGGCGGCGCATCGACGTCTCGGCGCGCTGCCTGGTGAATGCGTCCGGGCCGTGGGCGGAAACCTTCCAGCGCATGGCGGTGGGTACCCCGTCCGACGTGCCGCATGCGCTGCGGCTGATCAAGGGCAGCCACATCGTGGTGCCCAAGCTGTTCGATCATCCCTACGCCTACATCTTCCAGCACCCGGACGGGCGCATCGTGTTCGCGCTGCCGTATGAGCGGGACTTCACTCTGATCGGCACGACGGATGTGGACTTCACGGGGAACCCGGGCGACGCGGCCATCGGCGCGGACGAAGTGGGCTACCTGTGCGAGCTGGCGAGCCGCTACTTTGCGCAGCCGGTGA
Source organism: Zemynaea arenosa (assembly GCF_004614185.1). Classification (GTDB taxonomy): domain Bacteria; phylum Pseudomonadota; class Gammaproteobacteria; order Burkholderiales; family Burkholderiaceae_D; genus Telluria; species Telluria arenosa. The sequence continues at coordinate 10,526 of NZ_SPVF01000140.1, forward strand.
CGCCGGCCAGCGTGGTGTGGAGTTTCGCGGGCGTGCGCCCGATCCTGGAAGACGCTTCACGTTCGGCGTCCGCTGCTACGCGCGACTTCCGCCTGGACCACGACACCAACGGAGCCCCCATGCTGACCGTCTGGGGCGGGAAGATCACCACCTTCCGCAAGCTCGCGGAGCAGGCGGTGGACTGGATCGCGCCCGCGCTGGGGCATGAGGCTCCGGCGTGGACAGAGCATGCGGTGCTGCCGGGCGGCGACCTGTTTGGCGCGCAGCCTTCGAAGCGCAGCGTGCTGGAATTCGAGACCTGGATGCGCGGGCGGCAGTTGCGCTATCCGTGGCTGTCGCAGGGGCAGTTGCTGCGCTATGCGCGTTCGTACGGCACCCGCATGGCGAAGGTGCTGGAGCATGTGCGTGGGTTGTCCGACATGGGGCCGGAGATCGTGCCGGACTTGTATGCGGCGGAGGTGTACTACCTGATGACGCAGGAGTTTGCGCAGACGGCCGAGGATATCCTGTGGCGGCGCACGAAACTGGGGCTGCACGTGCCGCCGGGCAGTGTCGAGGTGCTGGAGCGCTGGATGCGCAAGGAAGCCAGCTAGCCGGGCGTGCGGGCGCTGCTTGCCACCAGAAGGTAGCGCAGGCTGATCTCGTCAACAGCCAGCGCAAAAGAAAATCGCGGGATGCCGCGTCGCCGAGCAACGCTTCATCCCACGATTATGTCACTGCCGATTACTTGTGCGCCGCCAGCCAGGCATCGATCGCAGGCAGGCGCTCATTGCGCACCTTGATGCGGTACTGGATGTCCGCCACCGCGGTATCCGCATCGCGGCGCGAGGTCGGCGCCAGGTTGGCCTGCGCATACGAGGTCAGCTTGGTCACCATCGCCGGGTCGGTCGAGCCGCTGGCCAGGCGCGGGTAGTAGCGGCTGCGCGAGGTCGAGTCCACGCGTTCGTTCACCTTGCCCATGTTGGCGATCGCGAAGTCATATGCCATGTCCGGATGGCGACCCGCCACCACGCCGATCATCGACGCGCTGTTGGTCACGCCCGGTTCGTCGGTCAGCGCCAGTTCCAGCGCGCGCTTGGCCAGCGCCGGGTCCTTGGCAGCGGCCAGCATGCCGTAGTAGTTGTCCTTGATGAGCGGCGACTTCTCGGCCATCGCGGCGGCATGCAGCTGGTCCCAGGTCGCGGCATCGGCGTTGGTCGCCACCACGGACAGGATGGTCTTGCGCAGCGGGCCCGGCACCGCGGACGGGTCGGTTCCCTGTGCGGCATAGCGGCGGCGCGCTTCCGCGATCACAGCGCTGTCGTTCATCTCGCTCAGCACATAGATCAGCGAAGAACGCAGATTGGCGATGGTGTCGGCCTCGCCCGCGCGTGCGGTCCAGCCGATCTGCGCCAGCACCGGTGCCAGGCGTTCGATGGCATATGCGTCGAATACCTTCTGGCGCGCCGCATCGGCGCCGTAGTAGCCGTGGATGCTGCGGAACACACCGGCCACGCGCTCCCACACCTGCGGCTCGGCGGACAGCGGTACGTTGCTGGCCACGTCCAGCACATCGGACGCGCTCTGGTAACCCGCCACGCCGAGCGCCCAGCTGTCGGCCAGCACGCCCAGCTGGTCGATCGGCTGCAGCTTGGCGAAGTCGGTGGCGACCTGCTTGAAGGCCGCCGGCGCGTACAGCGTGCGGTAATAGCCCGCCTGGCCACTGTTCACGACCACGGTGCCGCAACCCGGCACGCTGAACGTGGCCTTGCCGTTGACGACCGTGCGGCCCGCAGCCTTCGCGCCGAGGGTCTGCGCGACCACCGGCACGTGCCAGGCCAGCGCTTTCCGGGTCGGTTGGTCGCGGCTGAATTCAGCCTGTTCCAGCGTGACTTGCGAGGCGCCGCCCTTGCAGGCGATGTCGGTCACGCGCAGCATCGGCACGCCCGGCTGCAGGGTGAAGTCGTGCGCGATCTGCGTGATCGGTTTTTTTGCGGCCTTCTCGATGTGTTGCCACAGGTTGTCCGAGACGGTGTTCGAGTAGGCGTACTGCTTCATGTAGCTGCGCACGCCGTTGCGCCACGCATCCTCGCCGACGTAGTTCTCCAGCATGCGGATGACCGACTCGCCCTTCTGGTAGGTGATGTCGTCGAAGGCCTGGCTGGCCTGCTCCACGGTCTGGACGTGCTGCACCACCGGGTGGGTGGTGGCGACGGAGTCGCGGAACATGGCGGCATCGCGCACGCCGACGGCGCTCAGGTAGGTCTTCCACTCGGGGTGCAGCTTGGCCGACATGCGGCTTTCCATCCACGAGGCGAAGCCTTCGTTCAGCCACAGGTCGTCCCACCACTGCATGGTGACCAGGTCACCGAACCACTGGTGCGCCATCTCGTGCGCGGCGATCGAGAACGAGGCTTCCTTGTCCGACTGGGTGGAGATGGCCGGGTCCAGCAGCAACGCGTATTCGAAGGTGAAGATCGCACCCCAGTTTTCCATCGCGCCGAAGAACTGGCTGCGGCCCGGTGCGGCCACGTTGTCCAGCTTGGGCAGCGGGTACTTCACGCCGAAGTAGTCGTTGTATTCCTTGAGGATGTCCTTGGAGGCGTCCAGCACGAACTGCGCTTGCGGGGCGCTGCCTTTCTTGGTCACCACGCCCAGCTCCGTACTGCCCACCTTCGCGGTGGCGCGGTCGAACTCACCGAGGCCAAAGAACAGCAGGTAGGTGGACATCTTCGGCGAGCGGCCGAACTGCACGTGCTGGCGGCCGTCCGGCAGCGTGGTGGTCTTTGTGGCCGGCATGTTGGAGATGGCCATCTGGCTGGCCGGGACGGTCACGTCCAGCGTGAAGGTGGCTTTGTAGTTCGGCTCATCCCACGATGGGATCATGCGGCGCGCGTCCGAGTTTTCGAACTGGGTGTACAGCGCGCGCTTCTTGCCGGCCGGGGTGTCGTAGTCGATGGAGAACAGGCCCACGGCCTGGGTGCCGATCAGGCCCGTGTAGTCCATGGCGAGCTTGTAGGCACCGGGGGCGATGGGGCGGCCGAAGTCGAAGGTCGCGGTCTGGGCCTCGTTGTCCACCTTGGCCTTGCCGGGCAGCGCTTCGCCCTTGCCATTGACCGGGGTGAGGGTGACGCTGCCGAAGCTCATGTCCAGCTGGTTGAGCGTGAGCGTGCTGGTGGCCTGGGTGACGTTCAGCGTGATCGTGACCTTGCCGCTGAAGGTGCTCTTGGCGGCGTCCGGCGTCAGCGAGACATCGTAGTGGGTCGGCGTGGCGCTGCGCGGCAGCTGGGTGGTGGCTTGCGCGGTGGCGGCGCTGTGGGCTGGCGCGGCGAACGTGGGTGCGGACGACAGGGCCACCAGTGCCAGGACGGCGGCCGAGATCATGGTGCGATGCATGCTGGATCCTTGTGTAATGACGTCAGCCACGGCCGCGGCGGCCCGGCTCGAACCCGGCGAATCTATAGCCAAAGCGCGTAAAGTGTCAAACGTATGCATGTTGTAGTGGCGACGCAGGCATCGGCTATCATCGTGGCCTTCATACACAAGGGGACAGCATGAAGCTCTATACGACGGCGAAGGCGCCGAATCCGCGGCGCGTGGTGATGTTCATGGCCGAGAAGGGGATCGAAGGGTTGGAAGAGGTCCAGGTCAACATCATGGCGGGCGAGCATCGCGCTGATTGGTACCGGGCGAAGAACCCGGCGGCGCGGGTGCCGGCGCTGGAGCTGGACGATGGGCGGGTACTGAGCGAGACGCGGGCGATCTGCACGTATCTCGAAGGACTGCATCCGGGGTCCAACCTGATGGGCGAGACCTTCGAGGAGCGGGCCTTCATCGAGGAGGCGGACCGGCGCGTGGAGCTGCTGCTGTTCCTGCAGATCGCGAACTGCATCCGCCATACGCATCCGGCGCTGGCGGTGCTGGAGCAGCCGCAGTTCAAGGACTACGGCGTGTCGCAGGGCGAGAAGCTGCGCGAGACCGCGAAGTGGCTGGACGGCGTGCTGGCCACGCAGCCATACGTTGCGGGCGAGCGCTTCACCATCGCCGACATCACTGCCTTCTGCGGCCTCGAATTCGCGCGCGGTTTGCTGAAGTACCGTCCGGGCGAAGAAGGCCTCACTCACCTGCAGGCCTGGCGCGACCGCATCGCCGCCCGGGCCTCGGCGCAGAAAGCCTACTGACGCAAAGGTCGCGGAGCACCTGCCGCTTTTCGAGTGCGAGAGGTTATTCATCCCGGATTGCGTCCGTGATGAAGATGTTCAGCGGCGGCCAGAGCGCTCAGCGCAAGATTGATGGTGTGCTCATGCGCTTGATAGGGCGGCAGCGCTCATCCAGCGCGTATCGGCTTGTGCCCAAGTGCAGGATGCCGGACCGGATTTCAAATCTTCCTTCGAACGTCGCGCTCTGCCACGTCGTCTCGCATGTTGCGAGGTTGAGAAGGGATACGGTTCGTTGGCTGCCCGAGTAAGTTGACACGATCAATTGACCACGCGAGGTGATGGCCAGCGGTTCTTCAATGATATCCAGGTCAAATGAGCATGCCCCGACCGTGATCGGGCCGAGCCAGGCGGACGCTTGCTTTGAATCGTCCGCAGGGCCGAGATCCGCGGTGATGTCGCCCGCCTGAACTGACGACCCGTAGGGCTTCAGAATCTGCACGCCGCAATTTTCAGCCGCGTTCGCGAAGGCAAGCGTCGTCGCGAACGCTATCAGGACCAGTACCGCTACTGAGCGACTTTTCATAGTTTCGCTGCGTAGAACTGAACTTTAGGCCAGTCTGAGCGCCGCCAGCTGAAGTTGAGGGATGTTTTGCGTTTTCCGATGCCGCCAAATTGGCCCCAATAGCCAATCGGGTATCGGCCAGAATTGGATTTGACGACGACTGCCAGGTGTCCATGTCCAGTCGCTTTCAATCCTGCGATGACGAACTCGCCGCTGTTTGCGCGTGTCGTCGCGGTTGCAGGATCCGCGCCCAGGTTCTGCCATCGGGCGCTGTGGTCGAGGTAGTCAATAATCTGGTTCGCCTGACCAAACAACTCAATAGACAGGTCAGTGGCGACCGCTTTGACGAACCCGCTGCAGTCATATTTGTGCGCGGGCCAGTGCTGCTCGCACGCCGCCATGACGGGATCTGGAATGTCTGCCATCTTCCCCTCCTAAGACCAGGAATGTGGCGATTCTAGGCACGCTAAATGAGCGAATCTTGAGATGCATCATGCGCAGCGATTCGACATGCAATGCGTTGCGGAGAAGCGTCAAATTGTCGAGGTCTGGTGCGTGATAACGGAACGGCCCCGTGCGGGCAGCGAGTACTCGGGCGTGGGCACAGCGGCGTGCCCATGGTCGGCACGCGCCTGCGCCTTGGCTCATTGGATCCGCTTGTACCAGGGCACCGACGGGATCAGCTGCTGGTACTGCGACGCCAGCGGGTCGGTGCCGTCGAAAGGGCGGTCGAGGTTGATCACGCCGAACAGGCAGAGCGATTCGTGGAACAGCCGCAGGACGCGCTGCCGCAGCACCGGCCCCAGGTCCGGCAGCATGCGCCGCGCGATGATCATCTGGAACTCGTTGGGCGAGGCATCCGTCACGATGTTGTACTGCGACCAGGTGATGCGCGCGCGTAGCGTCTCTACCAGCGTGGCGCGTTTGCCCTTGATGTCGAAGTAGCCCGCCAGGTTGGACCGCCCGCCACTCTTGAGATAGTTCTCCTGGTACTCCGCCATGCGCTCCAGCGGAATCGAGGCCTCCAGCGCCTCGCGCAGCAGCTCCTCGGTAGCGACCGTGGCGAAGATCTCGGTGCGCGCGTGCAGCTGCTCCTCGGCCAGCAGGATCGCCAGCGACCACGCGGCCTCCGCGCCCGCGCAATCGGGCATCCACACCCGCGGCACCGGCGAGGCATGCAGGCAGGCCAGCGCGATGCGCGTCAGGCGCGCCTGCTCAGGGTCGTCGAACAGCAGCATCGGCTGCACCGCCAGGGCGCGCAGCAGCTGGTCCGCCACGCCCGCCTCGTGCAGCACTGCGTTCTGCAGCAGCGACACGGTGGCCAGGCCGCGCTCCTGCTGCACCGCGTGCACCTTGCGGCGCACCGTCATGCGGTCGTAGGCGCGATAGTCGTAGCCGAAGCGCTGGCGCAAGGCCTCCAGCAGGAGTTCCAGTTCCAGCTCTTCGGTCAGGAGCCCGGCCGGTTCGTCACCGGAGGACTCGATGTGCGGCATGTACGTCAATGCAGCCACACCCGCATCAGGGACAGCAGCTGGGCCACATCCACCGGCTTGGTGATGTAGTCGGACGCACCGGCCGCGATACACTTGTCGCGGTCACCCTTCATCGCCTTCGCGGTCAGGGTGATGATCGGCAGGGAGCGGAACTTCGGAATGCGCCGGATCGCGCGCATCGTGTCGTAGCCGTCCATCTCCGGCATCATGATGTCCATCAGGACGATCTCGATGCTCGGGTCCTTCTCCAGCACCTCGATGCCATCGCGCCCGTTCTCGGCGAACAGGACCTGCATCTGCTGGCGCTCCAGCAGGGTAGAGAGCGCGAAGATGTTGCGCAGGTCGTCGTCCACGATCAGGACCTTGCGGCCCGCCAAGCCGCCGTCCTGCGCATGGATCTCTTCCAGCATCTTGCGCTGCGCCTCCGGCAGGCTGGCGTGGGAACGGTGCAGGAACAGCGCCGTTTCATCCAGCAGGCGCTCGGGCGAACGCGCATCCTTGATGACGATGGTCTTGGCGTACTTCTTCAGCTTGGTGACCTCGTTGCGCTTCAGCTCCTTGGCGGTGTAGATCACGATCGGCAGGTCGCGCAGGTTCTCGTCCTTGCCGATCACGTCGAGCAGCTCGAAGCCGCTGATGTCCGGCAGCGTCAGGTCCAGCACCATGCAGTCGAAGGGCTGGGTGCGCAGGGCCTCCAGCGCCTTCTCGCCGTTTTCGACCGCCACGATGCGGATGTCGCGCGCGCCGATCAGGTTGACGATGGAGTCACGCTGCGCTTCCTCGTCGTCCACCACCAGCAGACTGCGTTTGCCGCCCAGGAGGAACTTCTGGATGCGGCTGAATTCCTCATGCAGCGCTTCCTTGGTCACCGGCTTGTTGAGGTAGGAGATCGCGCCCGAACGCAGGGCCTTCTCGCGCTCGCGCATGGACGACATCACGTGCACCGGAATGTGGCGGGTGCTCGGGTCGCGCTTCAGGCGGTCCAGCACCGTGAAGCCGTCGATGTCCGGCAGGTCCAGATCGAGCAGGATCGCGGACGGCAGGTAGTCGCGCGCCAGCGACAGGGCCGAGTCGCCCATTTGGGTGACGATGCCCTTGAAGTTCTTCTCGCGCGCATAGTCCAGCACCACCTTGGCGAAGCGGTCGTCGTCTTCGATGATCAGGACCGACGGGTCACCCGGCGCCACCAGGCCGCGGTCGTCCAGAAGTCCGCCCGTTTCATACAGCGGCTGGGCGATCTCGTCGACGACCACTTCGGCCGGCAGCACTTCGATGTCGGAGGTGGGGGCGGCATACACCACCTGGGCTGGCGGCGGCAGCTGCGCGGCAGGGCGCGCGGCGACCGCCTGGCGGCTCATGTCGTAGTTGATGAAGCCCGCGCGGTTGTACGGCAGGTACAGGGTGAAGGTGGAACCGACGTTGACGATCGACTCCACGCGGATCTCGCCGCCCAGCAGGCGGGCCAGCTCGCGCGAAATCGACAGGCCCAGGCCCGTGCCGCCGTACTTACGTGCGGTGGAGCCGTCGGCCTGCTGGAACGCCTCGAAGATCAGCTGCAGCTTGTCCGCCGCGATACCGACACCGGTGTCGCGCACCGAGAACGCCAGCACCGCATCGGCGTGGCCGAGGTTCGGGTGGTCCGGGCTCCAGCCGCCGGTCACGACGCTGATTTCCAGCGCCACGTGGCCATGGCTGGTGAACTTGAAGGCGTTGGACAGCAAGTTTTTCAGCACCTGCTGCAGGCGCGTGGTGTCGGTCATGACGGACCCCGGCAGGTTCTCCGTCAGCTCCACCGAGAAGCCGAGGTGCTTCTGCTCGGCCATGTGGCGGAAGGTCCGCTCCACGTAGTTGCGCAGGGTAGCGAAGCGGTACTCGGAGACGTCCAGCGTCACGGTACCGGATTCGATCTTCGACAGGTCCAGGATGTCGTTAATGAGGGTCAGCAGGTCGGAGCCGGAGCCGTGGATGGTCTTCGCGAATTCCACCTGGCGCGCCGACAGGTTGCCCTCCGGGTTGTCGCCCAGCTGCTGCGCGAGGATCAGCAGCGAATTCAAAGGCGTACGCAGCTCGTGCGACATGTTGGCCAGGAACTCGGACTTGTACTTGGAGGACAGGGCCAGCTGGGTGGCTTTCTCTTCCAGTGCCAGCTTGGCCTGTTCCACCTCGCGGTTCTTGCGTTCCACCTCGATGTTCTGTTCCGAGAGCAGGCGCGCTTTCTCCGCCAGCTCCTGGTTGGTCTGCTGCAGCTCCTGCGCCAGCGACTGGGACTGGGTCAGCAGCGACTCGGTCCGGGAGTTCGCCTCGATGGTGTTCAGCACCACGCCGATCGATTCCATCAGCTGGTCCAGGAACGACAGGTGGGTCTCGGTAAAGCGGTCCAGCGACGCGATCTCGATCACCGCCTTGACCTGCTGCTCGAACAGGATCGGCAGCACCACGATGTTGTTGGGCGGCGCCGCGCCCAGGCCCGAGGACACCACGATGTAGTCGCGCGGCACGTCGGTCAGCCAGATGCGGGTCTTCTCCAGCGCGCACTGGCCCACCAGGCCTTCGCCCGGCAGGAAGGAGGTCGGCAGCTTGCGCGAGGAGCGGTAGCCGTAGGAGGCGATCATGCGCAGGCGGGCGTCGGACTCCTGCGAGTCCATCATGTAGAACACGCCGTGGTGCGCGGACACCAGCGGCGCCAGCTCGGACAGGATCAGCTTCGTCACCGCCTGCAGGTCGCGCTGGCCTTGCAGGAGTCGGGTGAAGCGTGCCAGGTTGGTCTTCAGCCAGTCCTGCTGCGCATTCTTCTGCGTGGTCTCCTTCAGGTTACGGATCATCTCGTTGATGTTGTCCTTCAGGTAGGACACCTCGCCGCGCGCTTCCACCTGGATGGAGCGGGAGAGGTCACCGCGCGTCACGGCCGTTGCCACCTCGCCGATCGCGCGCATCTGGTTGGTCAGGTTCGCCGCCAGCTGGTTCACGTTCTCGGTCAAGTCCTTCCAGGTGCCGGCCACGCCGGACACGTTGGCCTGGCCGCCCAGCTTACCTTCGGTACCCACTTCACGCGCCACCCGGGTCACCTCCGACGCGAAGGAGGACAGCTGGTCCACCATCACGTTGATGGTGTCTTTCAGTTCCAGGATCTCGCCCTTCACGTCCACGGTGATCTTCTTGGAGAGGTCACCGCGCGCCACCGCGGTCGTCACCGCCGCGATGTTACGCACCTGGCCCGTGAGGTTGGACGCCATGAAGTTCACGTTGTCGGTCAGGTCCTTCCAGGTACCGCCGACGCCCGGCACGTAGGCCTGGCCACCGAGCTTGCCTTCCGTACCCACCTCACGCGCCACACGGGTCACTTCGGATGCGAAGGAGGACAGCTGGTCCACCATCACGTTAATCGTGTTTTTCAGTTCGAGAATCTCGCCCTTGACGTCCACGGTGATTTTCTTGGAGAGGTCACCGTTCGCCACCGCGGTGGTCACGTCCGCGATGTTACGCACCTGCGCCGTGAGGTTGCCCGCCATCGAGTTCACGCCGTCGGTCAAGTCTTTCCAGGTACCCGCCACGCCCTGCACGTTCGCCTGGCCGCCCAGCTTGCCTTCGGTACCCACCTCCCGTGCCACGCGGGTCACTTCGGAGGCGAAGGAGTTCAGCTGGTCCACCATCACGTTGATGGTGTTCTTCAGTTCCAGGATCTCGCCCTTGACGTCCACCGTGATCTTCTTGGAGAGGTCACCGCCCGCCACCGCGGTGGTCACCTCCGCGATGTTACGCACCTGGCCCGTGAGGTTACCCGCCATCGAGTTCACCGAGTCGGTCAAGTCCTTCCACGTGCCCGCGACACCTTTCACCTGCGCCTGGCCACCGAGCTTGCCTTCGGTACCCACCTCCCGCGCCACCCGGGTCACCTCGGACGCGAACGAGGACAGCTGGTCCACCATCACGTTGATCGTGTTTTTCAGTTCGAGAATCTCGCCCTTCACGTCCACGGTGATCTTCTTGGAGAGGTCCCCGTTTGCCACCGCGGTCGTCACCGCCGCGATGTTACGCACCTGGCCTGTGAGGTTTGCCGCCATGAAGTTCACGTTGTCGGTCAAGTCCTTCCACGTGCCCGACACACCCGGCACGTAGGCCTGGCCGCCGAGCTTACCCTCGGTACCCACCTCACGCGCCACCCGGGTCACCTCGGAAGCGAAGGAACGCAGCTGGTCCACCATCACGTTGATGGTGTCCTTCAGTTGCAGGATCTCGCCGCGCACGTCCACGGTAATCTTCTTCGACAAGTCGCCGTTCGCCACGGCGGTGGTCACCTCCGCGATATTCCGCACCTGCGACGTCAGGTTACCTGCCATCGAGTTCACCGAGTCGGTCAAGTCCTTCCAGGTGCCGGCCACGCCCTTCACCTGCGCCTGGCCGCCCAGCTTACCCTCCGTACCCACCTCGCGCGCCACGCGCGTCACTTCGGAGGAGAAGGAGGAGAGCTGTTCCACCATGGTGTTCGCGGTGGTGGCCGCGCGCAGGTACTGGCCCTTCAGCGGGTGGCCGTCCACTTCCAGCGCCATGGTCTGGGACAGGTCGCCCTTTGCCACGGCGCCGATCACGCGCGCCATCTCGGTGGTCGGGCGCACCAGGTCGTCGATCAGCGTGTTCACGGAACTGACGATGGTGCCCCAGCCGCCGCTCATGTTGGGGACCGAGGCACGCTGCGTCAGGCGGCCTTCGCGGCCCACGATGCGCGACACTTCCGTGATCGTGTTCTTGAGCTTTTCCTTGGTCTCGATGATCTCGTTGAGCGTATCCGCGATCTTGCCGGACATGCCGGTCCAGGTGTCGGGCATGCGGACGGTGAAGTCGCCCTTCTTCACGGCCATCAAGGTTTGCAGCAGCAGCTTGACGTCCAGTTCTTCGGCGAATTCAGACATGTTGTTCATGAGGGGCGCCTCGTGTACTCGGAGAAAAAAATGATGAGGAAGAGAATGGCCAGTGCCAGGTCAGGCGGAAGACGATACACCTGTGGCACAGGCAGCTCAAGGAAAAAATGTGATCGTTGGCATCTTGGCCAGTGCTTCAAATCGGTTCAATTTTCTACTAGGAAATCCCAACGCGCGATCTTAATGGCAGAAATTTTTCCACGTCGCACGATTCGCGATTCCACACGGCATTAACAGACTCTGCTATCGTCCGAGCCTGCGCCGCCATGGGTGCTACCATGGCGGCGGTCCGTGCCTCTTTTTCGTATTGACAGGGCTTCTGATGACCCAAGCCAATCTGCGCCTGACCAGCCTGCGCGGCGCTGCCGGGCAGGGGCTGTCGCGCTTTCTGCTCTGGGGGATCGGCGTGGCGCTGGCGCTGGCCGTGGGCCTCGGTCTTTACATGGGCGCGGCGCGCACCGTGGAGGACGACGCCCAGCAGCGCTTCGATGCGGTCACGCGCTCGGCGCAATACAGCCTGTCGGCCCGCATCCGATCCTACACCGATGTCGTGCGCGGGGTCGTCGCCCTGTTCCAGGCGGCCGACGAACCGGTCACCCGCGCGCAGTTCCACCGCTATGTGGAAGGCCTCGGCGTGCACGAGCATTTCCCGGCCATCGAGACGCTCAACTACGCCATCGCCGTGCACGACTCGGAGCGTGAGGCCTTCATCGCCGCCGTGCGCAAGGGCCGCAGCCTGGATCCGCAGGGCTACCCGGACTTCACCATCAAGCCGCCCGGCCAGCGCCCCGGCTACACTGTACTGACATATATAGAGCCGATGGCGCCGTTGAAGGAGAAATTCGGCGTCGACATCTCCGCCAATCCCGCCATCGCCCGCGCGCTGGAGCATTCGCGCGACACCGGCGAGGTGTCCGCTTCCGGCCAGCCGATCGTGGTGAGCCGGCCGGTGCCCCACATCGGCCTGGGCATGCGCCTGCCGATCTACCGCAGCGGCATGCCGCTGATCGACGTGCGCACCCGCCGCGCCGCGTATATCGGCTCGGTGGGCGTCGGCTTTGCCATTCCCGCGCTGGTCCAGTCCACGCTGGACGAGATGGCGGTCCGCCAGGTCCACCTGACGCTGTACGCCGACGCCTCGGCCACGCCAGAGCAGCGCAGCCTGGCCATCGAACAGACCGACCGCCTGCTGTTCAACGACGACGGCTCGCTGGACGACCCGCGCCAGCGCGCGCGGGCGCCCAGCTCGGAGTACTTCGAGACGGTGCTGCCGGTGGACTTCAACGGCAGCCTGTGGAAGGCGCAATTCCGGGTCCGCAAGGTGGACATGTACTCGGGCTTCGATTTCTACTTCCCGCTGGTGGCACTGCTGGTGGGCTTTGCCGGCACCACCCTGGTCTATGCTTATTTCTTCACCCTGTACCAGTCGCGCCGTGGCGAGATCGAACAGCGCCTGCTGCTGGACACGGTGCTGGACAGCGTCGACGCCCACGTCTACATGAAGGACCGCGACCGGCGCTACCTGTACATCAACGCGCGCACCGCCGCGGCCATGGGCAAGAAGTCCGAGGAGGTGGTGGGCAAGCTCGATACCGAGGTGCTGCCGCGCGATCTGGCCGACTACTACTGGGAGCAGGACAGGCCGGTCTTCACCAACGGCCAGCACCAGACCACCGAGGGCGAGTTCGTGCTCCCGGACGGCACCGTGCTCTACCTGTGGACGGTCAAGGTCCCGGTCATTATCGACGGCGAAGTGCGCGCCATCATCGGCCTGTCGACCGACGTGACGGAGCTGCACCGCCTGAAGGCGCAGGCCGACGAGGCCAATCGGGCCAAGAGCAACTTCCTGTCCAACATGAGCCATGAGATTCGCACCCCGATGAACTCCATCATCGGCATGTCGCATCTCGCGCTCAAGACGGTGAAGGACGCCAAGCAGCGCGACTATCTCGAAAAGATCTTCCATTCGAGCCAGCACCTGCTGGGCATCATCAACGACATCCTCGACTTCTCGAAGATCGAGGCGGGCAAGATGGAGCTGGAGGTGCTCGACTTCAGCCTGGACAAGCTGCTGCAGAACGTGGCGCACCAGCTGGGCGAACAGGCCGAGGCCAAGGGCCTGGCGCTGGAGTTCGAGGTGGCCCCGGGCACCACCCCTCAGCTGCGCGGCGACCCGCTGCGGCTCGAACAGGTGCTGCTCAACTTCGTCAGCAACGCCATCAAGTTTTCCGACCGCGGACCGATCGTGCTGCGGGTGCGCGAGCAGGCGCACGACGAGGTGCGGGATGCCGCGCCCGACGAGGACAGCCTGCTGGTGCGCTTCGAGGTGCAGGACAGCGGCATCGGCCTGACCCCGGACGAAATCGCGGACCTGTTCCAGTCTTTCCACCAGGCCGACCCCTCGACCACGCGGCGCTACGGCGGCACGGGCCTCGGCCTGGTGATCAGCAAGCAGCTGGCGGAGCTGATGGGCGGCGACGTGGGCGTCGAGAGCCAGCCGGGCCAGGGCAGCACCTTCTGGTTCACCGCGCGGCTGGGGCGTGGCCGCAACTCCCTGCCGTCCGCCGCCGAACCGGTGCAGAAGGACGTGATGGACCAGATCCGGGGCGCCAAGATCCTGCTGGTGGAGGACAACATCTTCAGCCAGCAGGTGGGCCAGGAGCTGCTGGAGGACGCGCAGGCGACCGTGGTCGTGGCCAACAACGGCAAGGAAGCCATCGACTTGATGCACAAGGAGCGCTTTGACTGCGTGCTGATGGACGTGCAGATGCCGGTGATGGACGGCTTCGAGACCACCCGCATGATCCGTTCCGACCCGCGCCTGAAGGACGCGCTGGTGATCGCGATGACCGCCAACGCGGGCCGCGAGGATCAGGCACGCTGCCTGGCCGCCGGGATGGACGAATTCGTGACCAAGCCGGTGGCGCCCAAGGTGCTGTTCGAGGTGATCGCCATGGCCCTGGCCCAGCGCCCGCAGCGCCTCGGC
>NZ_SPVF01000096.1 GCF_004614185.1 Zemynaea arenosa
AAGCTGCCCAACGTGGACACCGTGCAGGTGGATTCGGCCTGGGTCAAGCGCCTGGGCCGTCTTGGCCGGCGGCGCGGAACCGAACAGGGATTGGCGGCCCTGCGAAATCATCCACTCGTTCCAGAGGATGACCAGCGAGGTCACGAACACAACCCAGAGGATGGTACGTTTATTGAATTCCATGGACGTCTTTATTCAGATGGTGATGGTGGCGGCACGGGACCGGATCATACCCGCCTTCGCACCAGGGGTGGCAGCGGCCCACGCGGCGCAGCGCCAGCCAGGCGCCGCGCAGCGCGCCATGCGTGCGCACGGCCTCGATGGCGTAATTGGAGCAGGACGGATAGAAACGGCAGCTGGGGCCCATCAGCGGCGAGATCGCCAGCTGGTAGGCCCGCAGCAGGGCAAGCAGGACGCGGCTCATGGCTTGGCGTCCGAGGGCGGGCGCCGCCCGCTTCCACCCGCGCGCAGCGCGGGGGCGGCCAGCAGCCGCGCCACTTCCGTGCGCAGCTGCGCCTTGAGCGCGGTGTTGGTGGCGGGGCCGGTCTTGCTGTTGACCGGGCCGGACAGGCGCACGATCAGGTCCAGCGCGGGCAGCTGCGCGACGCGAAACAGCTCGCGCACGGTGCGCTTGATGGTGTTGCGGGTGACGGCGCGCGGCGCAAAGCGTTTGGCCACGACCACCCCCAGCCGCGCGTGCGGCAGCGCGTTGGCGCGGGCGTACAGCGTGAAGTGCGCCGTTTTTTGCGCCGGGCGCAAACGAAAAACGGATGAAAACTCATCCGTTTTTACAATTCGGCGGGCGCGTGCGAAGTCGTGTGAACCTTCGCTGCTCATGGCCGGACGCGTCGGGCTGAAAAGCCGACGCTTAGACTGCCAGGCGCTTGCGGCCTTTGGCGCGGCGAGCGTTCAGGACTTGGCGGCCACCACGGGTAGCCATGCGTGCGCGGAAGCCGTGCGTGCGCTTGCGGCGGACAACGGAAGGTTGGTAAGTACGTTTCATGGTGGACTCGCTTTTGGTGAAGCTTTTAGTGAAATTACCCGACGACCGGGCACAGAACCCATAATTAGACAGTAGAAACCGCCCGGCTGTCAAGGAAGGTGTTGCTGGCCTCGATCTGAATTTTTCCGGCCCGGCCTGTGGATAACTCGGCCGCGCAGGAGTAAAATAGCGTGTTCCGTGTGGCATTCGTGCGCCCACTCACCCGCTATTGAATCAGAGACGTATGGAAGAATTCTGGCAGACCTGTTCCGCCCAGCTCGAACTGGAACTGACGCCGCAGCAGTACAGCGCATGGATCAAGCCGCTCACCGTGCTCGACTACGAGGACGGCAAGGTACGGATCGCCGCCCCCAACCGCTTCAAGCTGGACTGGGTGAAGACGCAGTTCGCCTCCCGCATTACCGCCCTCGCCTCCCAGTACTGGGAAATGCCGGTCGAGGTGCAGTTCGTGCTCGACCCCAAGCTGATGGCGCCCAAGAAGTCGGCCGCCAACGGCGTGGCGGCGCCGGCCGTCAATGGCGCGGCGGCGGAACCGTACACGGGCATGCCCGAAAGCATTCCCCAGGGCCTGCCCAAGCAGCCGCTGCGCGAACAGTCGCGCGTGAACCCGGACCTGACCTTCGACTCGTTCGTGACCGGTAAGGCCAACCAGCTGGCGCGCGCCGCCGCGATCCAGGTGGCCAACAACCCCGGCGTGTCGTACAACCCGCTGTTCTTCTATGGCGGCGTGGGCCTGGGTAAGACCCACCTGATCCACGCGATCGGCAACCAGGTGATGGCCGACCAGCCGGGCGCGCGCATCCGCTACATCCACGCCGAGCAGTACGTGCGCGACGTGGTGACCGCCTACCAGCGCAAAGGCTTCGACGAGTTCAAGCATTACTACCATTCGCTGGACCTGCTTCTGATCGACGATATCCAGTTTTTCGGCGGCAAGTCCCGCACGCAGGAAGAGTTCTTCTACGCGTTCGAGGCGCTGATCGCGGCCAAGAAGCAGATCATCATCACCTCGGACACCTATCCGAAAGAGATCACCGGCATGGACGACCGCCTGATCTCGCGCTTCGACTCCGGCCTCACGGTCGCCATCGAGCCGCCGGAACTGGAGATGCGGGTGGCGATCCTGCTGAAGAAGGCCAGCTCGGAAGGCGTGACACTGAACGACGACGTCGCCTTCTTCGTGGCCAAGCACCTGCGCTCCAACGTGCGCGAGCTGGAAGGCGCGCTGCGCAAGATCCTCGCGTATTCCCGCTTCCACGGGCGCGACATCACCATCGACATCGTGAAGGAGGCGCTGAAGGACCTGCTGTCCGTGCAGAACCGCCAGATCTCGGTGGAGAACATCCAGAAGACGGTGGCCGACTTCTACAACATCAAGGTGGCGGACATGTATTCCAAGCGCCGGCCGGCCAATATCGCCCGCCCGCGCCAGATCGCCATGTACCTGTCCAAGGAGCTGACCCAGAAGTCGCTGCCGGAGATCGGCGAGCTGTTCGGGGGGCGCGACCACACCACGGTGCTGCACGCGGTGCGCAAGATCGCCCAGGACCGGGCCAAGAGCGCCGAATGCAACCACGAATTGCACGTGCTCGAACAGACTTTGAAGGGCTGACGGCAGTCTTGGCTGCCGGTTAATACAGAGTAATTTCTGGCAAAATGGAGGGTGAAACACTCTCCTTTGTCAATACAACCAAACCAAAGGGAAATCCTATGCAATTGGTGAAAACAACCCGCGACACGCTACTCCGCCCGCTGCAGATCGTGAGCGGTATTGTCGAGCGTCGGCACACGATGCCGATTCTGGCCAATATCCTCATCCGCAAGGACGGCGAGCACGTGTCCTTCCTGTCCACGGACACGGAGGTGCAGATCACGACCAACGCCGCGATCGGCTCCGGCGCCGAGCAAACCGGCACCACCGTGGCCGCCCGCAAGCTGCTGGACATCCTGCGCGCGCTGCCGGAATCCGGCGACGTCTCGCTGACGCTGCTGAACAAGCGCCTGACCGTGCAGTCGGGCAAATCGCGCTTCGCGCTGCAGACCCTGGCCGCCGAGGAATTCCCGACCGTGGCCGTGGCCGAGCAGTTCGCCGCGACCGTCACGCTGCCGCAGAAGACGCTGAAGCACCTGTTCAACATGGTGCACTTCGCCATGGCCCAGCAGGACATCCGCTACTACCTGAACGGCCTGCTGCTGGTCCTGGACGGCAACTACGTGATCGCCGTGGCCACCGACGGCCACCGCCTGGCCTTCTGCCAGATCGCCACCGAGGAAAACTTCGCGCGCCAGGAAGTCATCATCCCGCGCAAGACCATCCTTGAGTTGCAGCGCCTGCTGGAAGAGTCGGACGACGAGGTGCAGCTGGACATCGCCGCCTCCCAGGTCAAGCTGACCTTCGCGGATATCGAGCTGGTCTCCAAGCTGGTCGAGGGCAAGTTCCCCGACTATACCCGCGTGATCCCGAAGGGCTACAAGAACGAATTCCAGATCTCGCGCGACGAGCTGCTGCGCTCCCTGCAGCGCGCCGCCATCATGACGTCCGACAAGTTCAAGGGCGTGCGCTGGATGCTGGCTCCGGGCTCGCTGAAGATCAGCTCCACCAACGCCGACCAGGAAGAGGCGGTCGAGGAGCTGGAAATCGACTACGGCGGCGATGCGATCGACATCGGCTTCAACGTCACCTACCTGCTGGACGTGCTGAACAACCTGAAGTGCGACCAGGTGAACATCGCGCTGGGCGACTCCAACTCGTCGGCGCTGATCTCGATCCCCGACAACCAGGACTTCAAGTATGTCGTGATGCCGATGCGGATCTGATCCGCGCGGCCGTTCCTGCTTCAACCGGCGCCCGGCCGCACGCGGGCGCCCTGCACCACACACGCTTCTAAATCGAGAAAGTCATGTCCGTGAATCCCCAAGACCTCCCCGTCCCGAAAAAGCCCGACGACTACGGCGCTTCGTCCATCCAGATCCTTGAGGGTCTGGAGGCGGTGCGCAAGCGCCCTGGCATGTATATCGGCGACACGTCCGACGGCACCGGCCTGCACCACCTGGTGTTCGAGGTGTTGGACAACTCGATCGACGAGGCGCTGGCGGGCTACTGCACCGAGATCCACGTCACCATCCACAGCGACAACTCGATGTCCATCACCGACAACGGCCGCGGCATCCCGACCGGCGTCAAGATGGATGACAAGCACGAGCCCAAGCGCTCCGCCACCGAGATCGCGCTGACCGAGCTGCACGCCGGGGGCAAGTTCAACCAGAACGCGTACAAGGTGTCCGGTGGCCTGCACGGCGTGGGCGTGTCGTGCGTGAACGCGCTCTCGAAACTGCTGCGCGTGACGGTGCGCCAGCACGGCAAGGCGCACCAGCTGGAATTCGTGCGCGGCGAGCTGCAGGACCGCCTGGTCGAGGTGGTGGACGGGGTCGAAGTGTCGCCGATGAAGGTGATCGGCGAGACCGACAAGCGCGGGACCGAGGTGCACTTCTGGGCCGATGAACAGATCTTCGGCACGGTGGAATTCCACTACGAGATCCTGTCGAAGCGGATCCGCGAACTGTCGTTCCTGAATAACGGCGTCAACATCAAGCTGACCGACCAGCGCACCGGCAAGGAAGAGATCTTCGCATTCGAAGGCGGCACGCGCGGCTTCGTCGAATACATCAACAAGGCCAAGACGGTGCTGCACCCGACCGTGTTCCAGGCCACCGGCGAGCGTACCTCGGACCAGGGCACCAACATCTCGGTGGACGTGTCCATGCAGTGGAACGACGCGTACAACGAGACGGTGCTGTGCTTCACCAACAACATCCCGCAGCGCGACGGCGGCACCCACCTGACCGGCTTGCGCGCGGCGATGACGCGCGTGATCAACAAGTACATCGACGAGAACGACTTCGCCAAGAAGGCCAAGGTCGAAATCTCCGGCGATGACATGCGCGAGGGCCTGACCTGCGTGCTGTCGGTGAAGGTGCCGGAGCCGAAGTTCTCGTCCCAGACCAAGGACAAGCTGGTGTCGTCCGAGGTGCGTGGCCCGGTCGAGGAGATCGTGGCCAAGACGCTCACCGACTTCCTGATGGAGAAGCCGAACGACGCCAAGATCATCTGCGGGAAGATCGTGGAAGCGGCGCGTGCGCGGGAAGCGGCGCGCAAGGCGCGCGACCTCACGCGCCGCAAAGGCATCATGGATGGCCTGGGCCTGTCGGCGAAGCTGGCGGACTGCCAGGAGAAGGATCCGGCGCTGTCTGAGCTCTACATCGTCGAGGGTGACTCCGCAGGCGGCTCGGCCAAGCAGGGGCGCGACCGCAAGTTCCAGGCGATCCTGCCGCTGCGCGGCAAGGTGCTGAACGTGGAGAAGGCGCGCTTCGAGAAGATGCTGTCGTCGGAGCAGATCACGACGCTGATCGCGACGCTGGGCACCTCGATCGGACCGGACGAATTCAACGTCGACAAGCTGCGCTACCACCGCATCATCATCATGACCGACGCGGACGTGGACGGAGCGCACATCCGCACGCTGCTCCTGACGCTGTTCTATCGCCAGATGCCGCAGCTGGTGGAGCGCGGCCACGTCTACATTGCGCAGCCGCCGCTGTACAAGGTGAAGGCGGGCCGCGACGAGCGTTATCTGAAGGATGACGTGGAAGAGGCGAGCTACATGATGAACCTCGCGCTGCAGACGGCCGCGCTGGTGCCGCGTGAAGGCGCGGACCCGATCATTGGCGAGGCGCTGGCAGAGCTGGTGCGCCAGTATAACTACGCGAATGCGGTGATGATGCGGCTCGGCCGCGTGATCGACCGCCAGGCGCTGACCGCCATCACCACCGGCGTGCAACTGGACCTGTCGTCGCTGGACGCGGCGCAGGCATCGGCTGTGGCGATGAAGGCGGCCATCAACGACCGCTCCGTGAACGTGACGGTGCAGCAGGACGAACTGTCGGACAAGTGCTCGCTGCGCATCGAACGTCTGCACCACGGGAACGTGAAGGTCTCGTCGATCGACGCGGACTTCGTGGCCGGTGCGGACTACGGCGTGCTGGCCAATGCGGCGGCCACCTTCAAGGGCCTGATCGGCGAAGGCGCGTTCGTGCGCCGCGGCGAGGGCGAGCGCGTGAAGGAGTCGGCGGTGGTCGACTTCCACCAGGCGATGCAGTGGCTGCGCGATGAGGCGGAGCGCTCGGTGAGCATCAAGCAGCGCTACAAGGGTCTGGGCGAGATGAATCCGGAGCAGCTGTGGGAGACCACCATGGATCCGACCGTGCGCCGCCTGTTGAAGGTGCAGATCGAGGACGCGATTGCGGCGGACCAGATCTTCACCACGCTGATGGGCGACGAGGTGGAGCCGCGCCGGAACTTTATCGAGACCAATGCGCTCCACGCCGGTAACATCGATGTGTGATGCAGCAGTGAGCTTCGTGTAACGACTAACGCCCGGCTTCGTCCGGGCGCTTTCATATCGGGAAGGGGAGCGGAGATCGGTGCTCGCGGTGGCCAGAGTGTGAGGGCGTGCAGGTGGTGACGGGGCTGTCTTTCGCACCGCCGCCCGAGGTGTCGCCAGAGCGGCAGCCAGTGCTTTCGCCTGGCCGGCAGGGGGCGCTTTCCCTGCGGCGCCAACCTACGCGTATGGGCACGGCGGTGGTGGTGTCCGCGCTGGCGCATGTGCTGCTGCTCAGCCTTGCGGTCGGCGGCCAAATACCAGGCATGCCGCGCTTCACGCTGCCGTGGGAGACCCGGCGGCTAACGGCGGATGAGCTGCATATCATGCTGGCGCCGGGACCGCGTGCAGCGCCCACGGTTTCTCCCGCTCCAGCGGCTACCCCGGCCATTGCACCTGTCCCCACTGCGCCTGGCCCGGCGCCGCAGCCGGCGCCTGAGGCGCCCCATCAAGTCACTCCGCCGGCGCCGGCTCCCCAGGCCTCGCTGGCTTCACCTTCCGAGGCCGCGACGCCCGTTGCGTCTCCTTCGGCGGCCACGCCTCTGACGCCGCCTCCAGTATCGGCCGCCCCTGCGGGCGCGCAGGTCCAACTCTCTCCTTTGCCCGCGCCATCCGCCGAACCTCCTCAGCGCGCTGCCGACGTCCAGCAACAAGCCGCTAACGAGGCCGCAGTGCGCGCTGAAGCTGCGCGCCTGGAAGCTCAACGCGCGGAGCAAGTACGTCTGATCATGCTTGAGGCCAGCCGTCAGGAGCAAGCCAAGCGCGCGCGCCTTGAAGCCGCCCGGCAGGAACAGATCGAGCGCGCCGCCGCCGAAGCCGCGGCCAAACAGGCAGCCGAACGTCTGGAAGCTGCTCGCGCTGAGGCGGCCCGAGTCGAAGCAGCTCATGCCGAGGCGACACGCCAAGAGCTGGCCCAACAAGCCAAGCAGGAGACGGCCCGACAGGAAGCAGCTCGCCTGGAAGCGCTTCGCCAAGAAGCCATGCGTCAAGCAGCCGTCCGCGCTGAAGCCGCCCGCCTCGAGGCCCAACGCCAGGAGCAAGCCACACAGGCAAAGCTGGAAGCCGCCCGCGTGGAAGCCCAACAGCGCGAAGCCGCCCGCCAGGAAGCGCTTCGTCAGGAAGCCGCCCGCATGGAAGCTGCCCGGCTCGCAGCGGCACGCATTGAAGCGGCACGCGCCGAAGCAGCGCGTGCCGAGGCCGCGCGCGTCGCGGAGGCCCAACGCCAAGAGCTAGCGAAACAAGCAAAGCAGGAGGCCGCGCGCCAGGAAGCCATTCGCCAAGAGCAAGCCAAACTCGAAACCGCCCGCCTTGCAGCCCAACAGCGCGAAGCTGCCCGCCAAGAGTCCCTCCGCCAGGAAGCCCAACAGCGCGAGACCGCCCGGCAAGAAGCGCTGCGCCAAGAAGCTCTCCAACGTGAAGCAGCGCGCCAAGAGGCCCTAAAACAGGAAGTCGCTCGGCAGGAAGCAGCGAGACAAGAAGCGGCTAAACAGGAGGTGGCCCGACAGGACGCGGCCCGACAGGACGCCGCGAAACAAGAAGCCGCGCGTCAGCAACAAGCCCGTCTGGAACAAGCGCAGCGCGAGAAAGCGGAGTACGAGGCCAAGCGCGAAGAGCGCCTGAAAGAAATCGGAAAGCAGCTCGCCCTCGAAGCTGCCCAGCGCGACGCTGCAGCCAACCGCACCACCGGCGCCCCGCTCCCAAGTGCCAGTTCGCTGCGCCGCGGCTGGCTCTTCGGCCGTACCGACGCCAACGCCGACCTGGTCGCCTACGCAGAGGCCGTGGCCAAGAAGATCGAAATGAACATGACCTTCGCCACCGTCCGCGAGGCCGCCAAGCAGCCCCACATCCATCCCACGGTCACCATCGCGATCCGCTCCGACGGAACTGTGGAAAAGGTCACATTCACCGTTTCCAGCGGCGTCCACGCCCTCGACGACGCCATCCGCAAAGTCATCGCAGACCAGCGCCTCTTCGGCCCCTTCCCCCCAGCGCTCGCGCGCCAATACGACGTCATCGAAATCCGGCGGATCTGGGTCATCGACACCGCCATCCGGCTACAGTGAGTTTCGAGAAGAGCATTCAGTCTTTGCTAAGCCATCGTCATGGTTTTAGCCAACAGGGATGAATTCATCTAGGACAAGTTTCGGATCCCTCGGATATCGATTCTCCTGGCGGGCGAGAGTCGTGGCCCCCCAGCCGACCGGCATATCTTCGGTCGGAAACGCATACGAGTCATCCGACCCAACCTGACACCGCTTTGCTATCTCTTCCGGCCACACTGGATCCCGGCAGCTGCGCAAAGCCAGAACCCTGACTATGGTGAATGTGGCGAAAAACGGCATCAAGAAGAAGCGCGTAGCCGGGGACAAGGTTCCACCCATCCAATACATGCAAGTCAAGAAGGATTCGAGAACAGTCTCTCGTTCTGCGAGAAATAGCCCAGGTAACGGCAACCGTGATGGCCCTTGGCGCATATATAGGCACCAGTAATTCCACTGCGCGAAGAGTAAAGGTAATGTTTCATCGCCTTCCCATTCGCGGCCGAGGCTGCAGCCTCGGGTCACGTTCCCGCGTGCGTCAACCTCGTAATACCGGATGTGATAAGTGTGAGCGTTGTTCCGCTCGCCTCTGTGCACGCAAAAGATGCTCTCGTCAGTCCATGGGATCGTCCACACCTCATCACCTTTGCGGACGCTCCTACGCTTGCGAATCGCATAAATTTTCTGATCGTATCGGTGGAAGCGGAAAGGTCGCAACGTCAGGGAAAAGAACTCCGATGGAAACCAACGGAACGCAATGTAGAGTAGCGGAAGTGCAAATAGCGCATACAGTGGAGCCCAGATAAAGCGCACGTGTGCAGCAGAGTGCGACCCGGACGCTACGCTGAAGGACAGCGCTAAAACAGAGCAAGCAAGCACAATTGTGATGATGAGACCGCAGCCGAAATAGTGCCGAGCCAAGTGCGGTTGATCTGAAACGTCCCATGAAGGTCGAGTTCAGCGTGAATATTGTTCCGCCGTCGCCGCATACTGGTCCATAAAAGTTGGAGATTCGTAACCGATGGGCATAATCCCACTCCGGTATGGGCCTACCCTTCTTGACCGTGAACATGCGCTCGTCCATGTCAAGCCCCCATTGCCATTGCGTATTGCTCAAGCTCTTCGCCGAGGCTAACGTAGTCCAGCGGGCTCGTCGCGGATTCCTTGAGCTTCTCAGTAGTGCTCACGCTGAAGAAGCATTTGCTGAAATCGACGTTCATTTTTTCCACATGATTCCATTTGTGTGGACGTAGTCGGCATGTCTTCGTTGACACGGCACGGCTGCATGCTAGCCTCCCGGCAGACGGCCATCTTGCTGCTCTTGGCGCGGTAGCTGCGCAACTGCAGTTGCTCCAGCACGTACCAGCGATTTGCCTGATTCTTCCCGCCCCGGGAGCTCTCCGCTCGAGCAGTGATGCAGCCGCCGATAGCTCAGCGCAGGCGGACTTGGGGCCAGCTCGCGCAGGCGCTGCCGCAGCGCCAACTTTCGATCCTTGGTGCTTTTGCGGTATTGCGTACTCGGTGCTTGTTTGATTAGCCGGCATGCCCGCGCCAACATCCATCGCGAGGATTTGCTCTGCTTTATACTTTCTCCACTCCGTGGTCGAATCCTCGGTGCTCAAAAGAGCACGCTTATGGCTCACATTACGCGTTCCCATGCCCCACAAAACGGCGGGTCAGGTTCGACAATGCGCCAAACGGTTCCGCAGCGACCACACCGATACCAAAGCTCCACCGCTCCCACATCGTCATAGGCCCTGCCAACCGGAACTTCCGTGAAGCTCAACGAATCGAGTAGCCTCGTTTGCACTCGCAGATAATCTTCAGGCGAACGAAATTTGTGGCCGCTATGCAATTCGTCGCACGAGCAATTTTGCGCGCTCATCCCTCTCAAGGTCGTCGGCGGATCGCCGCCGCCACGCCCAGGGGTTTCAATGAATCTACATCGTCCATTTTTCCTCATGGTTTGGCTTTCCCTCGATCTAACAGAAACTGTCCAGACAGCCGCATTTTAATTTCTCAGCCGTTGAGTTCAGCGGCCGGTTTCAAAACGGCTTCACCCGGAAATGATCCGCGAAGTGAGTCATATCGAGGAAATTGCTCTTTGCCACTGGCTGCTTTGTAATCTCATCAAGCCAATCTGCAAACCTTAGGAATTCCGGGAAGTTTTCAGGCGTAACCGAGTAAAACGTGTCAATGTGCGACTCATACAGGCGACGTATAATCGGTTGCCACAAATCGCCGCCGGCCGCTGCCACAGCTATAGGAATGCTCATCAGCTCTTGCGCAAACTTGAGTTCCAGCTCCACCGGCATAACCGTCGGCGCAGCAAGCATTCGATTGCCGATTTCCTGAAGCGTGTACATAGCAGTCCTTCCTAATAGGGTGAATTCTTGAGTGGTAGGTGCGCCGCGTTTTCATTCCCTTTAAAACGGCCCCAAGAGCATGTGGTCAGATAGTTTAAAGCGACTTCAGCACGATTCCCAGCCTTCGAATCCCAGCGCTGAATTGAAGCAGTTGGCCCGCTCGCAGCATTAGATCCCAGCGGTGCGTTGGGATTCCATCCATGACCATGAATCGAATAGGAATACTTGCCACTTCTCAGCAGGTAGCTAAATCCGCCTGCCGGGAACTTAATCGCGTCATGAGTCCACGTGTTCACCAACCCCCATTGTTGAGCCCATTGACTCACGTCCGTGAAATTCATGGACCCATCCGTCGCGACCATTTTCGCTGGATTCTTGGGACGCCGAACAAAGCGTCCAGTGTTCGTGTCCATCCAGCGCTGTGAGCCACAATGCCATGTAACGTATAGGCCGAGTGGATCGACGGCAGCTGTCGGGTTCTCGACGTACCGATACAGGTTGATTCCAACTGCGAGCCTTAACGGGTCTTGCGAAATGTATCGTCCCGAGACAGGGTCGTAGTAGCGGAAGCGGTTGTAGTGGAGGCCGGATTCCTCATCGGCTTGCTGGCCTGGGAAGCGGAGGTGAGACCAGTTTGATTCTTGCCCGGGTGCGCCACCCCAAGTTGTCAGGTCTCGCATCTCCAGCGTCGCACCATCGTTTGAGACTGCCTCGACTGGAGTCGCGACCTGGTCGCAGATAAACGCGAGCGTCTGCGCTGCCGGCGTTCCATTTTCCACGGCGTCATTGCGCTCGACTACACAGCCGAGCGGAATGAAGGAATCAGGTTCGTAGATGAACGTCGTCAGCTTGTCGGCGGACTTCTCCTGGAGCAAGTTGTCGCCATCCCAGACAAACAGGGTGGCACCTTTCTCGCTCAGCTTCGCCACGCGCCGAGAGAAGGCGTCATACACGTAGTCTGTCGCTACCTCGTTGTTGTCCAACACTCGAATTAATTCATCCGCCGCGTTAAATCGCAAGTGAACTTCTTCCTTGTCGCCAGCGAGCTGCTTGCGTGATTTACGCTGCAGATTGCCTCGCTTGTCGTAATCATGTGAAAAAGCTACGCCTCCCTGCGCAAACTCTCGTAAGCGATCAAATTCATACCGGGCAGCGCCAGATGTAAGATTCCCGGTTGCGTCGTAGGCGAAGTCCTCCCTACCTGCGCGCCCTTGTTTCGCGATGAGCTGTCCGAGCGGATCGACTGAGTAACGCACCACGTGGAGCCGTTCATCCCCCTGCTGCGCTTTTGATTCCGTCAGGAAGCCGCGTTCGTCGTAGACGTAGCAACGCTGCGAGCGGCTTACACCAGCAATCGCCGTGGTCGTTGTCGCGAGTCTTGAGCGACCGTCGTACGTGCTTCGAATTTGGACCGGCCCATCAACCTCGCCCACATGCCGCAGCCGCTCGCGGTGGAGAACATCGCGCTCCACATTGACAACGGGCGCGCCGCACCAGTGCACTGCGTGCCAGTGGCCAGAACCGTACGTCAACACATCGATGGACTGGCCCGTCGGGAGCGAGGTTTGAGTTCTGAATCCGAGTTCGTCGTAGGTGTGCCGCAGGCTGAAAGCGGGATCAGACAGTATAGGCTTCAGGTTCGGGAGCAGAGCAGCGAACTGGTAAGTAAAGCGCTCTTCGATGAGATTGCCGACGGAGTTGTACTCGAAGCCCAGCGCTACCGAACTGTTGGTAGCGCTGGCGATGAGGCCGTCAGCGGTGTAGGTGTACCGCACGGTGCCATCGTCATCGATTGTGGCGCAGAGCTGCCCGAGGCGGTCATAGACGAATTGACGCTCCACGCCGGCACATGAAGTGCGGACCACATTGCCAGCGGCATCGTAGGCGTACGTCGTGGTCTTCCCATCGAATCCGACTTCCGTCGCAAGCCGTCCTTCCTGGTTGTAGAAGTAGCAGTAGCGCTCCTCCCGCGGATTCACAACTGCAACGAGGTTCAGAGCGCTGTCATATTCGTACGCTACTGCATGGCCAAGCGCGTCGACTCGTTCAACGAGAACACCACGCCCGTTGTAGCGGTAAGTCGTCTTGTAGCCCAGTGGGTCGACGTGCTGGATGAGCCGTCCCATCGCATCCCGCACAAACTGCTCATTCGCACCGTCGGGATAGCGCAGCTGGGTAACATTGCCGAGCCTGTCGTACTTAAAGCTGAGCTGGTCGCCAAGTGCATTGCGAATGGCGATCAGATGGCCATCGATATCGTAAGAATAATAAGTGCTGTAGCCGGAGCAGTCGGTAGCGCAGGTCATGCGCCCCATTCGGTCGTGATCGAACTTCTTGACGCCGCCTTTCGCGTCGACCAGCTCGATCAGGTCATGTCGGCCGTTGTAGCGGTATGTGGTGGTATGACCTAAGGCGTCAGTCAGGTTCGTGAGATAACCCGCGTCATCGAAGGCGAAGGTTGTCACGCCACCGGACATGTTTTGGAAGCGTGCAGGCTGCTGCTGGCTGGAGTATTCAAAGTGCTGGCGGTTCCCTAACGCGTCGATGACGCATGTCACGTTTCCTGATGTGTCGTACTCGTACCGGGTTGTTGCGCCTACCGGATTGATCTCGCTGAGGAGCCACCCCTCCGCGCTCCAGTGGCGTCGGCCAAGTGATTGATGGCTGCCGTCAGCGCCAATCCGACTGACTCCAGTGCACATCCAGTTGTCGTCGAAGTTGAACTCCAGCGTTACTCCATTCGCATCGTTGAGCCGAGTCGTTTCCGCATCCAGGTAGTCGATCCGTACTGCGTCGGTGCCGTCATCGCAATGGGTCGCAACCGCTCGCGCCTGGTAGCTGTTCGTGACGTCGATCATGTACGGAGATTGTTGAGGATCCGCTACCGTTCGACCGTCCCAAGCGGCGACTAGAGTCGCGAGGGACCGCCACTCGATGTGACGGCCGAAGCCCAGATAGTCCGAATAGCGGGTCAGGAGATGGTGACGGTATTCGTACTCGCGCGCTGAGCCGGCCTGATTCGTGTGTTTGACCAGATTGAAGCGGACCGGATGGCCATCTTCGCTCCCGTCGGGGCCATCCACCTCAGCGGCATACTCGTAAGCTGCTCGGCAAACATGCGTGCCGTCACCCCTGATTTCCTCAATCCTCCCTATGCACACCTCGTTCTTCTTGTGCGACCGTACACCGACGACGATCCGCTCTTCGTCGGTGACGACCTTAATGAGCGGCTCGTCCGGCTTCGCATCAGGAAATCGCTCAATGCTGTAGCCACGGCCGTCCCGGTCCTGTCTCCTGGCAAGACAAAACCGTTCAACTTCCACGAGGGACTCTGCCGGCAGCATTGCGTTGACGCCGTTATACCCATGGGGAAGCCAACCTCGGACTGGAAAGCGCTTGAACACATCGGTGCTGTCGTCCAGCCATCGCAGTACGAACTGATGGTCGCTCTGCCGCGCGAGCGTGAATCCTTCAAGGCGGCTGTTATGCTGCTCCCCTGGTAAAAGGAACGGCAATCGCACTGCCCGGCCGGTGTGATCGTGATACACGATCCCGTCATCGCACATGGACAAGCTTGCGGTAAATTCCGTGCTCCAGCGCGCGCCCAGCAAGCCCCAGTCTTCGCATTCAGAGCCCGACCGGTAGCATCGGGTCCAGACAATCGGAACCCGGCCATCAAGTTCGAAGTCGGTCTGATACAGGATCTCTTCGCCAGTGCCGAGATGGACAGGCTTGCGTGACTTGACGCTGCGGCCGCCCGGAGCCGTGTTCTTAGGGCAGCAGTCAGCGGGCTTGTCGCCCTTTCCCTTCCTGCTGCCTTTTGTCTTGCCGCCATCGCGGCCATCTTTGCTGCCTTGAGGTCCAGATGCTGGCTTCGAAGATGCATGGGTTGGTTTCTCTGGCCTGGTCTGAAGCTTGCCCGGCTTGACTGCCTTTGCTTCTGAGCGCAGGAAGCGCGCAAGTGCACCAACCTTCTTGTACAGCAAAGATGCCACCATCTGAGATCCGGCAGCGAACAAGGTATTTCCCCAGTCGGGATCTTTGCCAGTGAGTACCCAGTCAGCACCAGCGTCGAGAACACTAGCTCCGGCATCCGTCGCCGCACCCACAACAGCCACACCAGAACCAACTTCCGCCCCGACCGCTGCGGCTGCGACGCCTTC
Source organism: Zemynaea arenosa (assembly GCF_004614185.1). Classification (GTDB taxonomy): domain Bacteria; phylum Pseudomonadota; class Gammaproteobacteria; order Burkholderiales; family Burkholderiaceae_D; genus Telluria; species Telluria arenosa. The sequence goes on from NZ_SPVF01000096.1 coordinate 15,010, forward strand.
GGGTTGCAGGGTCACAGCGGACACAACGGCGACAGCACCGCTTACCTTCACTATTTTGTCGCCAGTGTCGCCCGCATCTCGTCCAAACTGGTGCACGGAATCCGAAATCTCATCCTTGTACTTTTGCGCATACGGCTTGAGCCTTTCCCGAGCGGCCTGCGCGGATCTTTCGTATGCCACCCCAAGCGTATTCTTCGCGTTCATCCATACCTGGCGGGCGGTCTGGAATGTCGACGCGAGATTGGCCCTGAGTGTCGAACTCCCTGCCTTGCTTTCTGCTCGATCTCCGACTGTTCCGCTCTTGACCCCACCGGCTTTGCCAGGCATATCACCTTTGACTGTGGAGATATAGCTTTTGCCATGCAGGTAGACAGGTTCGCTCCGCGACTTCACGTTGGGCGACGCCTGGAGCGTATCCACGAATTCGCCAATGATGTTGTATGGGATGGGTGGAGTGCTCGCGCCGATCGGTGTCTTGCAGATATCGGGCGTCAGGCTGACGCAATAGAACCGGGACGACTTGGTGACGGTCTCATTGGCCATGAGACTCTCCTCCTTCATCGCTGCCCGCCGTCGCCGCTATAAATCGGTCTAGCCGCTCGATCTGCGCCGGCTCCGAAACCCGCATCATCCGGACTTGCTTGATTCCCTCTTCCGCGTCGAGGCACCCGCGCCAGACGAGATCGACGGTGGACGACGCGGTATCAATAATCACTGTGTCGATCATCAAGCTCTCGGCCTTCAAGGCCGCGCCATCGGTACCGAGTACAAACACCGCCTGCTGTGGCAGATCGAACTGGAGCACTGAATTCCCATGCGCGTCGCTTGCCGACGACGGGTGATCGTGAGCACACAAGTTGTGCAAGACAAAGCGCGCCCCGAAGCGCACGAGCTCACACTGCTGATCGGCCGGAGCGGCATTCCAGTAAGCGTAATCAAAGTCCTTAGGAAGCATTGGCACCTCGTCCGGCTCCCAATGCGCCTTGTCGACAAAGGTGCCGGCCAGACCGCGCCGCGGTAGCCACGCACGTCCGACGCAACCAAGCCCGGCGGGCGGAGGTAGCGGGGCACCGCGGGATGCCTTCCAAAAGTCCGCGCCACCGAAATCCTGATTCCAATACAGGATGCGCGGCGCTGGCAGATCGCTCAATCCGGTGGCGTCCAGGTACCAATCCGGCGCGAACCCGCAGCCCACCGGATTCGTTTCGGCCACCTCGTGCGCGACGGTGTAATTCGCCTTCTCACTGGTATTGGGCGCGCGCTTTATTTGCTTCTTCTTCGGCACGCGCTTCGCTGCCGGTTCGTCGCTGCTGATCTTGCACTCGCCACCGATCGCCAATTCGTAACGTATGGGTACATGCACGAACGGCTTACTGCTGGACAGCCGCCATGGCGAGGGAGCCGCCAAGCCGCCAGTTCCGGCTTTGACGATCAATCCAGCGGTGCGGGTGACGATCGACGAACGCTCCAGGCGCGCCTCACCGCGCACCTGCAGCGTTTTGTCGATTGGCGTTCGCCCATCGACCCGCACCTGTAGCCGGACTGGAAATTCGCTCTTCGGCTTTCCCTGCGGAGCGTGGGCGCTGCCAATTACGATCACATCGCATTTCGGCTTGTACGGCGCGAGATCGCTTTCCTGGGACACGCTACCTCCTTCCCGTCCATCGAAATACCTGTCTTCGGTGACCAGCGGGGTGTGCCGTCTGCTTTCGATGAGCGCCGCGACTCCCGCTACGTTGCGCGGGCCAATCTTGAAGCTCTGCCGCGCCACAAACACATGAAATAGCTGGTGGTGCTGGTCCAAGGTCAGAAAGTGCAGGGCTGCGAGCTTGGTCCGGTTGTCAAACACGAGGTTCGGCAACTTGCTGGCGTTGAGCCACGATTTGTCCGGGGCGTTCATTCCGGGTTCATGTCCACGTCGTCGCCGTGGACCTCCACTTTCTTGCGGCCGCGGATGGCAATTTCGTCGGCCAATATCTCGACCCGGTTCGGTGAGATAATCACCATCGAAGTCCCGACGGTGACTCTGTGCTCCACCTGCGCGGTCAACGAACTATGCTGCCCCACGATGACGGTCTTTGAGAGGCCGACCTCCTCGGTCTTCGCCAGGGCGACAGTCGTATTCATGATGCCGCCCACCGTCACCTGATACCCTAATCCGACCGACAGGGCCTTCCCCAATCCGATCGTCTCCTCTTTGGCCAGTATGACCCGCTCGTGCCGGGCCCCGTGAATGACAACCGTATCGTCCTTCATCACCTTTTCTTCCCGATCCCCGCCAATGTCGATGAACTCGTTCTGATCGACCCGCTCCTTGCGGTTCTGGTGGATCGTGATCGATTCGTCCTTGTCCACCGTCTCGGTGCGGTTGCCCTTCACATGCACGGTTTCGTTGGCGTCGATGGTCTTGCGGCGGTCATGGCCGACCCAATGCGACTCGTCGTGCTCGACTTCGATTCGCTGGTCGCGCTCCGCGTGCAGCCACACTTCCTCGGCGCCCTTGCGGTCCTCGAAGCGAAGGGCGTTGGCATGGGCTGCCGCGCCTCCCATGCTGGAGCGCGTCAGGATGCCGCTCTGCGTGCGGTTGGCAGGCAACTCCCACGGCGGCATATGCGTCGCGTTGTACAAACTGCCCACGATCAGCGGCCGGTCCGGGTTCCCCTCCAGGAATTGCACGACCACCTCCTGCCCGATCCGCGGAAGGCTGATCTGGCCGAAGTTGGTCCCTGCCCAGGCGGTCATCACGCGCACCCAAGGCGAGCTGGCGGCGTCGAACTTGCCCACGCGGTCCCAATGGAACTGAACGCGCACACGTCCATATGAATCGGTGTGAATCTCCTCGCCCGGCGGCCCCACCACAGTCGCCGTCTGCACGCCGTAGATGCGGGTGTGGGTGCTGGTCGACCCGCGCCGGGCGCGCCATGGCCGGTCGCGGCGGATGCAGGTGAATGAATTCGAATAGTTCGACCCGGCGCCGCTGCCATCCTGGTAGTTATTGGAGGCGTCATGCACAACGCCGGTGATCAAGTACTCCTGCCCCGCCGCGTCATAGGCGAAGTGCCCGCCTACCGAGAAACAGCGGCCCGGCTGCAGCGCGCGATGGTTGCCCCCGGCCTCGAACACATTCGCGTCCACTCCCAGCTCCTGCGTGCGCCGCATGGCCAGCGCATCGCCCGCCGCGGTATCGGGGAAGCCGTAGGCGCCCGTGTTCTCATGCATCTCCAGCTCCGGCACCATGCCCTGCTCGTCGCTGGACATATGCTCCGAGCGCGCGGATTTGGCGTGCTTGAAGTTGAAGCTGGAGACCGTAGCCCGCATCGACGCCGCAGCGCGCGCGGGACGCCAGGCCGAAATACCATCACCCTCGCCCGCCCCGGAGTCCGCCCGGTACTCGATCACAGGATCGCCGCCGTCGATATCCATGGCCACCGTGCTGTCATCCGAGACCCACAGCGTGTGCCCATCCGCGCGGTGCTCGTACCAGTAGTACAGCCCCGCGTCTTCCAGCCGTCGATGCACATGGTTGTAGTCCGACTCGTTGTACTGCACCGCCAGCGTCATCTCGGGCAGCGCGCCCATCAGACGCGAATCGTAGTCCTGCTGCGGATAGTTCTTGAAGGTCTTCTCGCACAGCTCCAGAACATTCAGATGCTGGAACAGCGCGCAGTCCTGCCGCAGTGTGAGGAAGGCGAGCCAAGGCCGCAGCTGCATGCGGTAGAAGGCCAGCCCGCCGTCGGTCCGGTCGAAGCCAAATTCAAAGACGTAGCCGTTGAAGTAGCGGAGCGCACCGTCGTCGCGCACCATGGCGATGGTGACCATGCGCCCCATCACATCGTTCAGTGGAATGGAGGCGTCATCCGCCAGAACCTCCACGTCGAAGACGAAGTCGCGCGACAGGCCTTCGCTGGCGCGCAGCGCATTGACCAGCATTACGGCCGCCGGGCCGTCCTCGCGCGGGAAACTCAGGCGCAGCAGCCGGTTATGCTGCCGCTCTCCCGCAAACGCGGCCAAGAGGGCCGCTCCCTGTGCCATGTCCATCGCTAGGCCTTTCACATGAGCTGTATGGTGTAGGTGAGGTCCCGCCGTTCCCACGCGTTCGGCCGCTCCAGCAGGAAGCTGTCGCGTCCCAGCTGCGCATCACCGCCAAGGCGCATGCCGTCCAGCGCACCCAGCGGCATCGCAACGCAGACGTCGAAGCGCAGCGTGGCGACGGCAAACTGCTTGAGCAGGTCGCGCAGTGCGGTGGCCCCAGGCGCGCCGGGGACGAACTCCAGGAACTGGCCCCGGTCGCGCGGATGCAGCGTGAGGCCGACCCGCAGGTCGCGCCGCCATACGCGTTCTCCGAGCAGGGCGCCGCGTCCCAGCATGCAGGCGCTCACGCCCAGGCAGGCCTGCAGCTGCCGTGGCAAAGGCTCCCAGCCACCCTGGTTCGGTGTGAGGTCGATGGCGAAGCCGAAGTAGTGGACCAGCACCCGCTCGATCGCGGCGGCGGACACGGAACGCTGGCGCATCGGCCCGGAAAAGGAGGTGAGGACGTCGGTTTCGGGGCCGGGACGCGCGTGCACCCGGCCGGCCAGCGCCAGCAAGCGGTGCGCCAGCGCCGCCCGGCCATTGCGTGAGGTGGTCGCCATGTGACGCTTGCGCCAGGCCTCGTAGAACAGGCCCAGGACGCGCGTCGAAAAGGTATCGAAGAACGCGCGCGCCGCAGCCTGGCGGGCAGGGTCCACGCGCAGCGCGAGCCGTTCGGTGCAGTGGCTGGGCAGCGTCCCGTGCGCGCCGAGATAGCCCATGAAGGCGGGTGTCAGTTCGATGCGGAAGGCGTGGCCCGCATCCAGCGCGGCGTCCAGCACGGCGATGCCACCCTCCTGGTCCGTGCCCAGCGCCTGGATGTCGCTCGGCGCATACGCCAGCGAGAGGCTGTTCCTGAAGAAGAGCCAGCGCGTCTGCGCCTGGGCCGCATCGATGCCGTGCTGCCCGAGCCAAAGCTCGAGCAGCCGCACCGCCTGGAAAAAGCTGAAGCGGTGCGGCGCGTCGAACAGCTCCTGGATCAGGCCAGGGTGAACCTGGCGGTGCGCGGTGGGCACGTCAGCAGCTCCTCGTCTTGGCTGGACCAGACGGTCAGCCGGGTGAACACATTGATTTGCGTGTAGAGGCCAAAGAAGCGGTCCAGGAGACAGGCGAAAACGTAGACGCCCGTTCCCGCGCAGGCGGAGGTATCCAGCGTGAGGCGGATATCGATGCCGGGCATGAGACAGGTATGGGCACCACTGCCGACCCACGTCATCACCGTGGTAAAGGCCACGTCCTGGATGCCCGCGATCAGGCGCGCGGTCGAGGGCAAGCGCGCGACGTCGTACAGCGAGAGCAGCGCGCGCAGTTCGTCCACGCCGAGCGAGGTGATGGCGCGGCTGCCCAGCGCCAGCTGCGCGACCAGGCGCCAGTGCACACCTTCGTCGCTGCTGAAGTAATAGGGCCGCGTGGGCCGGCGCAGGAAGCGCACTTCGGCATTGCCGTTGGAATCGTGCAGCTCGCAGAGGCTGCGGGTGTCGATGGTCTGCGCCGCCATGGCGCCGTTGGAGCACAGCAGGTCCGCGGACACGGTCTGCTTGCCCGCGCCGACGGGATGCAGCGCGCCGTCGACAATGGCGATGTGGTGGCGCCGCTCCGGCTCGGTGACGGTGCGCATGCTCCAGTAGCGCGTGCTGTCGGGGGCCATCGCATGGCGCAGCGTGTACAGCGGTTCCAGCACTTCGGGCGCGCCGCCGGTCCCGGAGTCCACCAGCCGCACCTCGCGCACGCCGACGATGTCGAAGGCGTCGCTGCGCTTGTGGCTTACCTTCAGCGGGTAGTCTGGCGTGTGGTGGTCGAGCTGGATCGGCACCGCGGCGTGGGCGCTCAGGTTGACCGCGGGCGCGCAGCTGGGGCGCAGATGCTGCGGGCCGAGCGCCGCGAGCGTGCGGATGGTCTGGGCTTCGCCGGGCAAACGCCCCAGGACCAGGTGCAGCATGCCGCCTGCATCACCCGTGCGGGCGCAGAAGGGGGCGAGATCCAGTTCAACGAAATTAAACTTTTCCGGAAACGCGAAGAATTCCTTAATCAACCGGCAGGCCGGGGTGGACTGGGCGGAGGGCGCCATCAGCGCATCCTCGTCGTCCCAGCCCGCCAGCGCCAGCGGGGGGCGGTCGAGGGGCAGCCAGGTCCCGCTGCCGTCGGGCTGCACGTAGGCGGCCACCGTGTGCAGGAACAGCGCGTCGATCAGCGCGGCGACGAAGGAGCGCTCCCCATCCACGAACAGGCGCAGGCGGCTGCCGGCGAGATCCGGCGGCATGGCCGGCCAGCGCAGGCTGATGCGGGCGCTGGCGTCGCGCGGCAGGCGCACACTGGGCGGGACGTCGAAGTCGGTGGCAAAGGTGGCCGCCGCCAGCGGCGGCACGGCCGGGTGGATGTCGTAGACCGTCGAAAAGTCGAGCCGCACGCCGTCGATCACCGGACTGTGAAACGACGTCCCACGCGGCAGAACCTTGGCGCTGGCATCGCCCGCGTCCTGGCGGATTTCGACGATGCTGGCGGGCACGGTGGGCCGCAGCAGGTCCGGCTCGATCATGGTGAGCAGGGCTTCGGTGAACTGGGGGTAGTCGTCGTCCAGCCGCTTGGCGACCCGCGCGGTCAGCAAGGCGGTGGCCTGGATCATGGTGTCGACCGAGGGATCGCCCGTGCTCTCGCCCACGCCCGCCAGCAGTCCGGCCAGGCTCGGGTAGCGCTGGCTGAGCTCGCGGCAGGATTCGCGCAGGCTGGCCAGTTCGCGCTCGTAGTACGGCAGTAACCGCTCCATCGAAGCCTCTTGCGTTTGCACAGACAAGACTCAATGGTTGCGCCAGATCATGTTCCAAATCTTGATCGCGCTCAAACGCAGAGCTCGCTTGAGGCCTAGCATCGGATTGACTTGCACAAGAAGAAGGGAGATCCCATGCCGCCCCCCGCCTTGCTCCTGCTGCTGGCCGCCGCGTTCGCGATGCCCACCGCGCAGGCCGAGGACAGCGTCGCGCGCTTCCTCACCTTCGAGAACGACCGCTACTTCCACACCGACCATTACTACACCAACGGCATTCAATACTCGACCCGGCGCACGGCCGCCGCCAGTCCGGCCTGGCTCGACCGCGTATGCCGCTACGGCGGCTGCGCGGAAGAAGCGCTGGTGTCGGTCCAGCAGAACTTCGGCCAGCTGATGTACACGCCCACGCACATCAATGTGGCGGCGGCGCAGCCGCTGGATCGGCCGTGGGCGGGCCTGCTCTACTCCGAGCGCGCCTACACGCTGGAAACTGCGGATCACGACCGCCTGACCACGATCACTCTGCAGGCGGGACTGACCGGCTCGATGTCGCTGGCGGAAAAGTCCCAGAAGCTGGTGCACCGGATTCTGAATGTCGAGGAGCCGCAGGGCTGGCATAACCAGGTCGGCAACACGCTGGCCGTGCTGGGTACACTGGAGCGGCGGCAGGCCGTGCCCGCCTTGCGTGCGGATTTCGGCAACGGCATCCAGATCCGCACGGCGGCTTACTGGCGCGTGGGCGTGGGCAGCATCATGAGCTATGGCGCAGTCGGCGCGCTGGTCACGATCGGGAAGGACTTGCCGGAGCTGTCGCCGGTGCCAGTCGGCATCCTGAACAAGGTTTCGGTCGCGCCCACCGACCTCGCCTGCCTGCTCAGCTCGGTCCGCTGCACGGTTTTTGCGGGCATCGAAGGGCGCTACATGGCCTACAACATCTTCCTGCAGGGCCGCCCGTTCCAGACTGATCCGCAGGTCGAGCCGCGCCGCTGGGTGGGCGACCTCATGACCGGGGTGCGCATCGACTTCATCCACACGGGCACGGCGCAGCACGGGCCGTGGTATATCCAGTTCAAGGCCACGCGCCGGTCGAAGGAATTTCGCTCGGGCGGGCCGGTGTCCGCGCAGGCCTTCGGCGCGCTGACGATCGGGCGGGACTGGTAAGTCGCGGGCGTCCTGGCAGGTTATACTGCGCGGGTTCCCTCATCGAGCCCATCCATGCGCAAGGCCCTGCTTCTTCTTCCGCTGCTGCTTGCCGGCTGCGTCGACGACTCCGCCACCTACTACATCGACGGCAACGACCACACGCTGACGGTGCGGGCCACGCAGGATTACTTCTGGCAGCCGGAGCTGACGCTGTACCTCACCGCGTCGCGCCTGCCGGACTGCCAGCGCCGCTTTCCGCTGCCGCCCGCGCCGGCGGGGCCCCTCGACTACGAGCTGTACAGCAACGGCGACAATGTCTGGACGCTGAAGGCGGGCGAGGACGCATATTCCTTCGAGACCCAGGGGTGCACCCAGCTGGACTCGGTCAGCACGGCGCCGGCTCAACTTGTCGGCAAATTCGTGCTCAATGACGGCAAGTTGGCGTTCGAAGAAGTGAAAACGCCGGCCGCGCCTGTACCCGCTCCGGCCCCCTGAATACTCCCTCCGGGCGGCGGAGGCGCAACCGTGGCGCCGGTCAGATCCGACGCGCCCGGCGGGCGAAGCCCAGCAGGCCTGCACCGGCCAGCAGCAACGCCAGGCTGCCCGGCTCCGGCACGTTAACCGCACCGCCCACGTTTTCCAGCGTGAAGGCGCTCAGGATCGGGTTGTTGTCGCTGAAGCCCGCCGCCGTCCCTCCGAAACCGATGCTCAGCGTGCTGGAGGTCGCCACGAATTCGTTGGTGATCAGGGCGCTCTGCCGGCCGTTGTACATGCCGGCCACTTTCCAGGGCGAGAAGTCGTCGACGATCTTCACGTTGTCCTGGAACACGTCAAAGCCGCGGTTGAAGCCCTGCTCGGCAAACATCAGCTGGAACTTGTAAGTCTGGCCGACGACCAGGTCGTTCATGGTCAGGGTGAGCACCTGGCCGGTGGCCGAGTTGGCGGCATTGCTCCAGATGAGGGAGTGCATCACCAGTTCCAGGCCATTGTCGGCGGCGCTGGTGCCGTAGTCCGGCGTGTACCAGCTCACGTTCAGGTTACCGGCGGCGGTGGTCACGCCGGGAGCGCTGCCGTAGTACTGGAAAGTGGCGTCACCGACCTTGGTGTTGTTGGCCGGAGAATACATCGTGAGCGCGTGCGTGAAGGTGCCGCTCAGGTCGAGGCCCTCGCCGGCATCGGCGCCCGTGAACACGCCGACGATCGGGGTCGCGCTCGCGCACGCACAGGCTGCGCCCAGCAGGGCGGTCATAAAAAATCGCTTCATATTCATCGCTGGTGACTCGGTCTGGAATGACAAAGTCGGCGATGTTAGCACGGCAACTTTTCGCACTGACACGGCTGGACGGGACTTCCCCCACCGTGGGAGGGATGCGGCGCAGCCGGCGTCAGGGCCTGATCCAGCCGCGCCGGATCGGTGCCGCGAGGACCCGGCGATAGGGGGGCAGCAGCCAGCCCAGCAACAACGCGCCGAGCGCCCGGGCGGCGGCGGTGCCGGCCGCGCCCGTCATC
>NZ_SPVF01000197.1 GCF_004614185.1 Zemynaea arenosa
CGCGCCCGCCCACGCCGCTCGAGATCGTGCTGGCCGAGCCCACCTGGCGCGACGAACACCTGGTGCGGCTGCTGAAGGAAAAGCTGGGGCGGCAGGTGCTGGAGGCCCCGGTGATCGGGCTGGAGCTGGAGGCCTTGCAGGTCAAGCCGATGGAGCCGCCCAGCGAGTCGCTGTTCCCCGAGCCGGGCGGCAGCGAGGAAGACCAGCAGCGCCTGTTCGAGCTGCTGGCCGCGCGCCTGGGCGCGGACAACGTCCTGCAGCCGCTGCCGCAGGCGGACTACCGGCCGGAGCTGGCCAACACGTGGGTGCCGGTGCAGGCCAGGGTGCGCCCGGCTGCGGTGCAGGCCCAGTTGCCGCCGGACGTGGGCAGCCTGCCGCGGCCCGGGTGGCTGCTGGCCAAGCCGATCGCGCTCATCATGCGCAACCACCGGCCGTTCTACGGCTCGCCGTTGAAGATGGTGTCGGCCCCGGAGCGGATCGAGGCGGGCTGGTGGAGCCAGCCGCAGACGCGCGACTACTTCATCGCGGAAGGGGAAGACCATGCGCACTACTGGGTATACCGCGAGCGCATCGTCGGCGGCGACGAGGACGCCGAGCCGCGCTGGTACGTGCAGGGCCTGTTCGCCTGAGGGGACACCCTAAGCGCGCCGCGGGGCCGCCAACGGGCGAAGATGCACCCCGGCCGAGTGGCCAGGGCGCGGGAGTGGCGCCGCCGCGGGGGCAACGCCCGCAGCGACAGTGCCTGTCCGGCTTACTTCGGCGCGAAGATCTTCTCGAGCAGGTCCGGCTTGTCGGCGATGCGCTCCAGGCGCGGATAGCGCAGGCCGTCATGGTAGTCGAGCTTGATGGTGCGGTAGGTCGAGCCGGTCTTGACCAGCAGCTCGATCGGATCCTTGCCGGTCTTGGCCGCCTTGATCGCGCTCTTCAGCACGTCCGGCTTGTAGGCCTTGTTATTGACCGCCACCAGCGTGGAGGTGGCCGCCAGCCCGGCCTTGAAGCCCAACCCGTCCCAGGCGATGCCGCCGATGGTGCCGTCCGCGCGCACCGAGAAGCCCAGCGAGTACGTGAAGTCCGCGTACTTGTTGCGCTCCTCCGCGCCCTTCAGGTAGTCGGTCGGCGTTTCGGTGTAGACCAGCTTGTAGCCGGCGCGCGCCAGGCCGTCCAGCGGCGCGCCCGGGCCGTGGCCGGTCACGCGGGTGCGCAGGAAGCTGGCCCAGTCGAACTCCTGCACCTGGCGCAGGTACTTCACCACGTCGTCAAAGGTGTAGTAGGCCGGGCCGATCTGGCCGTTCTCGACCGAGTAGAAGGCCTTGGCGAAATCGTCCAGCGAGCGCTTGCCGCCGGACAGTTCGCGGATCTTGGTGTCCACGTCCAGCCAGATCAGCTGGCCTTCGACGTAATAGTCTTCGCTGCGCTGCCAGTCGCCCCAGCCGATCGCGCGGCGCTGCACGATGATCGGGTCGTTGACCGTGTCCTGCATGGCGCGCCAGCGGCGGCCCGGCAGGTTGTCGTAGCGGGCGGCAGCCGCGGCCAGTGCGTCGCGCGAGGCGGCGGCGGAGATCAGGCCCGAGCGGGCCGACAGCACCTCGCCCCAGTACTGGGTCTGGCCCTCATACACCCACAGCAGCTCGTTCTGCAGCGGCTGGTTGAAGGTCGGCACGTTCTGGCCCGCCGGGCGGCGGAACTTGCCGTTCCACGAGTGCGTGTATTCGTGCGGCAGCAGGTCGCGGCCGGATTCGCCTTTCGCCCATTCCGTGAAATAGCCCGGCATGACGCCGTTCTCGCTCGACTGGTGGTGCTCGCGCCCGATGCCGCCGAAGTCCTCCGACAGCGCGAACAGGAAGTCGTAGTGCTTGTAGTGGTAGGAGTCGAACAGCTTGTACGCCTGCGTCACCAGCGCCTGGTGCAGCTTGAGCTGTTCCGGCTTGGCTTCGATGGCTTCCGCGGTGTCGCCCACCACGTTCAGGCGCACCGGCACCTTGCCGCCCGGGTCCAGGTCGTACTGCTTGAAGTAACGTCCCGCGAACAGCGGCGAATCGACCAGGGTTTCCAGGTCTGTCGGCTTGAAGTGCACCACGTCGCCCTCGCGGCTGGCGGTCTCCAGCGCGGTACCGTACTGCCAGCCCTGCGGCAGGGTCAGGTTGGCCTGCACCGGGATCTGGCGGGTGTAGTAGCCGGCCGGGTACAGCGACATCGCCAGCCACTGCACGCCCAGGATGTCCGGCGTCATCGTGATGCGGCCCTGTGCGCCCGTCACCGGCGACAGGTATTCGTACTGTGCTTCGATCTGCGCCGCGCCCTTCGGCACCGTGATGTGGAAAGCGTACACGTTCACCGGATCGCGGGTCCACTCGACCGGCTGGCCATTGGCGGTGATGCGCAAGCCCGCCAGCTGCAGCAGCGGCCCCGTCGGGCCGTGCTGGCCCGGCACCCACTGCGGGTACAGCAAGGTCATCGCGCCCGGCTTGGCCGGAATCGTGGAGCGGACGCGGAAGATCGCCTGGCCGACGTCGGTCGCGTCCACGTTCAGGACGATGGTGCCGGGGTAGGGCTTGTTGGCCGGCGCCGGGATATCGGCGGCGAAGGCGTGCGCGGCATAGGCCAGGGTCAGGCCGGCGGCGAGGGCGGTGAGCTTGCGGGTGACGGTCATATGTATGTTTTCACAGAGGGAAAAAGACGGCGCGGCGAGTGTAGCACGCATGCAAAAAAAATCTGTCTTGACGGGTCTTGAAAAGGTTCGCACCCATCCATAAATCGGGTACATCGGATGCTTGCAGCCTGAGGTCCGAACCCTGGAAACATATCGCTTAACTTTGAAAGGATATCCATCATGCGTACTTTTGACCTGACCCCCCTGTACCGCTCCGCCATCGGCTTTGACCGCCTCGCCAGCCTGCTGGAGTCGCGCGCCGAATCGGCCCCGAGCTACCCCCCGTACAACATCGAACTGGTCTCGGAAGACCAGTACCGCATCGTGATGGCCCTGGCCGGTTTCGACCGTTCCGAGCTGGACATCACCACCGAGCGCGACAGCCTGGTCGTGACCGGCCGCAAGCAGAAGGAAGACGCGCAGAAGACCTATCTGCACCGCGGCATCGCGGCGCGCGACTTCGAGCAGCGCTTCCAGCTCGCCAATCACGTCAAGGTGACCACCGCGTCGTTCGACAACGGCATGCTGACCATCGAGCTGGTGCGCGAAGTGCCCGAGGCACTCAAGCCGCGCAAGATCGCCATCGACGGCAGCAACGTGCATGTGATCGAGCAGAACCGCGAAGCCGCCTGAACGGGCTACGAAAGCGCTCGGCAGCTGTAATGAAATGATGAGGGGCCGGTGCGCAAGCATCGGCCTTTTTTGCTTCTGTCCGTCCGCGCCGCGGCCTGCGGGTGTTGCGGCAAGCCCTGCGGTTAAGAGACCTCTAAGGTTTTTGCCCCACCATACGAGGCATGGAAAAGCAGTATCCAGTACGACCAAATCCCCACCCACCAATCAATGGAGAACGTATGCAACCCCAAGGTGTATACATGGCCATCACTGCCAAACGTCTCACGCTCGCACTTGCTGCGGCAGGTGTGATCGGCGGAGCGGTTGGTGCGATCGCAGTCAATCACGAAAATGCAGTCGCCACCCCGGCGCCGGCCACCGCGGCCGCCGCTGCCGCTCCCACCGTGTCCGGCCAGCTGGCCCCGACCCCGGCCGGCGTCGCGCTGCCGGACTTCACCAGCATCGCCGCCCGCATGGGCCCGGCTGTGGTGAACATCAGCGTCACCGGCACGGTCAAGACGCGCGGCCAGCAGATGGACGGATTCGACGCGGACGACCCGTTCTTTGAATTCTTCCGCCGCTTCCAGGGCCAGCAAGGCATGCGCCGCCAGCGCGAGGTGCCGATGCACGGCCTGGGCTCCGGCTTCATCATCGATGCCAATGGCCTGATCCTGACCAACGCCCACGTGGTGCGCGACGCGTCCGAAGTGACCGTCAAGCTGCAGGACCGCCGCGAATACCGCGCCAAGGTGCTCGGCTCCGATCCCAAGACCGACGTCGCGGTGCTGAAGATCGAGGCGAAAAACCTGCCGGTCGTGCCGATCGGCCGCTCGTCGGACCTCAAGGTCGGCGAATGGGTGCTGGCGATCGGCTCGCCCTTCGGCCTGGAAAGCTCGGTGACCGCCGGCGTGGTCAGCGCCAAAGGGCGCTCGCTGCCGGACGGCTCCTTCATCCAGACCGACGTCGCCGTCAACCCCGGCAACTCCGGCGGCCCGCTGTTCAACACCCGCGGCGAAGTGGTCGGCATCAACTCGCAGATCTACAGCCAGACCGGCGGCTACCAGGGCCTGTCGTTCGCCATCCCGATCGACGTCGCCTTCCGCATCAAGGACCAGATCGTCGCCACCGGCAAGGTGCAGCACGCCAAGCTGGGCCTGACCATCCAGGAAGTGAACCAGGCCTTTGCCGACTCCTTCAAGCTGGAGACCCCGGAAGGCGCGCTGGTGTCGAGCGTGGAGCGCAATGGCCCCGCCGACAAGGCCGGCCTCAAGTCCGGCGACGTGGTCCGCAAGATCAACGGCCAGACCATCGTGGCCTCGGGCGACCTGCCGGCTGCGCTGGCGGTGTCCAAGCCGGGCGACAAGGTGGTGCTCGACGTCTGGCGCGACGGCAAGATCATGCAGGTGACCGCGAAACTCGGCAGCGCCAGCGACAAGGTCGCGGCCAACGATGACGACCAGGATTCGGCTGGGGCGGACAGCAGTGCGAAGCTGGGCTTGGCACTGCGTCCTCTCGAGCCGATCGAAAAGCGCCAGTCCGGCATCGGATCCGGACTGGTGATCGAGGACGCGGGCGGTGCCGCCGCCACCGCGGGCGTGCAGCCCGGCGACGTGCTGCTGTCCGTGAACGGCCGTCCGGTCACCAGCGTGGACCAGGTGCGCGACATCGTCGGCAAGTCGAGCAAGTCGGTCGCCTTGCTGATCCAGCGCGGGAATGACAAAATCTTCATCCCGGTGCGGATCGGCTAAGGTCCGGCCAACAACGAAAGGTAAGGCATGCGCCTGCTGCTGGTGGAAGACGACACGATGATCGGCGAGGTGGTGCTCGACCTGCTGAGGGCCGAGCACTACGCGGTCGACTGGGTCAAGGACGGCACCATGGCCGAAACGGCCCTGCAGACCCAGACCTACGACCTGGTCATCCTGGACCTAGGCCTGCCCAAGAAGGACGGGCTGGAGGTCCTGCGCGGCATGCGCGCCCGCAAGGACCGCACTCCGGTGCTGGTCGCGACGGCGCGTGACGCCGTGCAGCAGCGCGTCGCCGGCCTCGATGCGGGCGCCGACGACTATGTGCTCAAGCCTTACGAGATGGACGAACTGCTGGCCCGCATCCGCGCGTTGCTGCGCCGCGCCGCGGGCCGCGCCGAGCCGCAGTTCGAGTACAAGAACATCACCATCAATCCGGCCACGCGCGAAGTCGCGGTGGAGGGCACGCCCGTGACGCTGTCGGCGCGCGAGTGGGCGGTGCTGGAGGCGCTGATCGCGCGCCCCGGCGTGGTGCTGTCGCGCGCGCAGCTGGAGGAAAAGCTGTACAGCTGGCGCGACGAAGTCTCCAGCAACGCGGTCGAGGTCTACATCCACGGCCTGCGCAAAAAGCTGGGCAGTGACTTGATCCAGAACGTGCGCGGAGTGGGGTACATGGTGCCCAAGCTATGATGGCGAAATCGATGCTCACGCCATGAACATGACGCACTCCCTTCGTGGCCGCCTGCTGTGGTTCCTGCTGGCGGCCATTTCCATTGCAGCCATCGCGCAGGCCACCATCGCCTACCGCACCGCGCTGCGCGATGCCAACGACATCTTCGACTACCACATGCAGCAGATGGCGATGGCGCTGCGCTCCGGCGCGCCGTTGACCAACCTGCAGGGCTACGGCATCGACCCCGATGCGGGCAACGACGACCTGGTGGTGCAGGTGTGGACGCCGGACGGGGTGCAGGTGTTCCGCACCGTCTCGCGCGCCCACCTGCCGCAGCGCGCGGTGCTGGGCTTCTCCAACGTGGAGGCCAACGGCACCACCTACCGCGTGTTCTCGGTGCAGACCAGCGCCCAGACGGTGCAGGTGGCGCAGGACCTGGCGGTCCGGCGCAACATGGCGGGCAACCTCGCGCTGCGCACCGCAGGCCCGATCCTGGCGCTGGTGCCGGTGCTGATGCTGGCCGTGTGGTGGGTGATCAGCGGTTCCTTGAAGCCGGTGTCGCGGGTGCAGTCGCAGCTCGCGGCGCGCCAGGCGGATGATCTCTCGCCGGTATCCGAGGGCGGCCTGCCCGATGAAGTGCGGCCGCTGGTGCAGGAGTTGAATCTGCTGTTCGGCCGCGTGAAGTCGGCCTTCGACACGCAGCAGCACTTCGTCGCCGATGCGGCGCACGAGCTGCGCACGCCGCTGGCCGCGCTCAAGCTCCAGGCGCAAAGCCTGGAACGCGCCGAGACGCCGGAGGCGCGCCAGTTGGCAGTGGAACGTCTCACCTCCGGTATCGAGCGCGCCACCCGGCTGGTGGAGCAGCTGCTGGTGCTGGCGCGGCAGGAGTCGGCGGACGCCAGCGCGAGTACACCCGTGAACGTGGCCGAACTGGCCCGCCGCACGATCGGCGATCTCGCCGGAGTGGCTGCGGCCAAGCACATTGACTTGGGTCTCGCGAAGGCGGACGACGTGACCGTCGCCGGCCATGCGGATGCGCTCACGATCCTGGTTCGCAACCTGGTCGACAACGCCATCAAGTACACGCCGGACGGCGGCACCGTGGACCTCGAAGTCCGCGCCCTGCAGAACGGTGCGGAGCTGGTCGTGGAGGACAGCGGGCCGGGCATCCCGCCGGAAGAACGCGAGCGGGTGTTCGACCGCTTCTACCGCGTGCCCGGCAGCGCGGCGGGCGGCAGTGGGCTGGGCCTCGCAATCATCCGCTCGATCGCCCAGCGCCACCGCGCCGACCTGACGCTCGGCCAGTCCGAGCGCCTGGGCGGGCTGCGCGTCACGGTGCGCCTACCGTCGCGCTGACTTCTGGGGCGGCGCGCGCCGCCCCTCGCTGCTTCTTTACTGCGCCGTCACGCTGATGTCGTCCAGCAGGAACGAGGTTGCCACGCTCGATCCCTCCACACCCAGGAAGTATACGCGGATCGTCTGGCCCTTGTAGGCCGACAGGTCGAAGGTCTTCTGCGCCCAGGTCGAGCCCTTGTTGAGGTTCGAGTAGGTCGCCAGCGTGGCCAGCACGGTGTTGGAGCTGTTGCGCACCTGGACCTTGAGTGTGTCGTAGACCGTGGTGGTCGTGGTCTCGTCCGAGATGACCTTGAGCCAGAAGCCCAGCGTGGCCGTGGTGGCAGTGGAGGGGATGGTCATCTGCTGGTAGACCGAATCCGTGTGCGCCGCGCCGTAGCCATCCAGCCAGGCGTAGTAGCTGCCGCCGTGGGGCGCGTTCGAGGTGTCGTTCGTGATCACGCCGGACGTGGCTGTCCATGACGAAGTGCCCGACTCGAACCCGCCATTCACGATCAGCTGCGTCGCGCCAGTGGTGTTATTGACGCTGAAGCTCGCAGGCGCCGAGGTGGCGTTGTTCCCTGCCGCGTCGTAGGCCTTGGCGGTCAGCGAGTGCGTGCCGTTGGCCAGCGCGGTCGAGGCGAGGGTCATCGAATACGGCGCAGAGGTGTCCGTGCCCTTGAGCGCACCGTCCACATAGAACTCCACCTTGGTCACGCCCACGTTGTCGCTGGCATTGGCCGCGAAGGTGAGGGTGCTGGTGCCGCTCACGCTTGCCGACACGGTGGGCGCGGACGTGTCGCCGCTGCCCGCGCCCTGGCTCACCCACACCGGCGCCGACCACAGGATGTTCCCGTCGTTCTGGGTGATTTTGGCGTAGTAGAAGTGCTCTCCGTTGGCCGGAGTGACCGTGGCCGTGGCGGTGGAGGCGAGCAGCGTCACAGTGCCGTTGCGGCCCGGGACACCCTCGTAGATCTCCACCGTGGATGCGGTCTTGCCGCTGGTGCTGGCAAAGTTCGCGGCCAGGCTCAGTGAGCCGCTGTTGGCGAAGCGCTCGCCCATCACGTGACCGTTGGCGGTAAAGATCAGCTGCGAGGTCTTGTCCATGGTCGCGAACACGCGGCGGGCCTTCAATGCGTCCATGAAGTTCGCGGTGGTCAGCGCCTGTCCGGTCGGAATCAGCACGGCGGTGCGGTTGGTGTAGGACGCGCCCCAGTTGGCGCAGTGGTTGTCCTGGTCCGTCGAGAAGGCGATGTGGTAGCCCGCTTCCAGCGCCTTCCTGCACGCACCTTCATAGCTGCTGCGGCTCGTCTCCGTCTCGGTGGTGTTGGTCGAGAAGGCGGAGGTGTTCAGCACTTCGCACATCACCATGGCCTGGTCGCCGTCCGCGGTGTACCCGAGCGGCACGCCGTTGACCAGGAACTGGCCGCTGGTGGACGGATGGTTGAACTGGCCGATCCAGCCGCGCTGGCGCATCAGCGTGTAGAGGGCGGCGTAGTCGCTTTTGGCGGTGAAGGTATCGGCCAGCAGCTGGTTGCTGCTGTTGTACTCCCATCCCAGCAGCTCGCTGGAATTGAAGATGTTCATATGGCCGCCATTGGAGATCACGCCCCATTCGAGGCCGTAGATGCCGAGGAAGTCCGGGTGCCCGGCGTTGAAGGTGCTGGCAGCCGAGAGGCCGGACTGGTACAGCGACTTGGCGGTGGCCGGGCTGGCGGAAGTGTTGGTGCTGTCCGAACCGTCGTACATGTGGTTATGCTCGGACGCCATCAGGAAGTCCAGCCCCTTGCCGCGCGCGTAAGTGAAGGCGTCCGTCGGGCCCAGTGCCGCGCTTTGCGGATTCTGCGCGCCGGTACAGGAGGACAGGGCGCCGCCGCCGTCGCTGTGGTTGGTCTGGCTGTGCAGGTTGCCGTAATAGACGGTGTAGGGCAGGGAGGCCGTGGCCGCGACTGAGCGCGCGACGCCGCTCATCTGCACTTGCCCTTGCGGTGCGGAGGAGGCCTGTACGCCTGCCGTGCTGACCGGCGTGCCCGCCGTGCCGTGCGGCGGCCAAGGTGGCAGCGCCTCGCCGGCGACGGCCAGCGGAGCAAACGCCGGCATGTCCGGCGCTGCGACCTGGCCGACCTGGATGTCCCACTCCTGCGTCTCGGTCACCGGTTCCTCGTCGATGCCACCTGCGCGAATCGGCACCAGTTCGTGCGCGGTGGCGCTCATGCGCACCTTGTAGATGCCGTCGTCGAGCGGCCGGTCGCCATCGCGGCCGTTCCAGCGTACGCTCACCTCCACCG
Organism: Zemynaea arenosa; assembly: GCF_004614185.1. Taxonomy (GTDB): domain Bacteria; phylum Pseudomonadota; class Gammaproteobacteria; order Burkholderiales; family Burkholderiaceae_D; genus Telluria; species Telluria arenosa. Next base: position 9,301 of record NZ_SPVF01000197.1, read on the forward strand.
CCTTACCCGAGAGCAGACGCTTGCCGTCCCAGCTCTTGACCACCGCGCCATTCGGCGCCACCACTTCGAGGGTCCATGCGATGCTCTGCGGCTGCGCCAGGTGCGGATAGGCGAAGCGCAGGGTGAAGGTGCGCGCCTCCTGCTGGCTCGCATCGCCTTTGTAGGGGGCGTGCAGCGTGGCTTCGAATTCGCGGTGATCGGTTTCGGCGGCGCGGGCCGGGGCCGAGGCGAAGGCGGTGAGGATGGCGAGGCAGACGAGCGTGCGGCGAGTGCGAGGGGTGCAGAGTGCTTGCATGATTTTCCGTGTCTCCGTTATGGTTTTTCACATCGTTATAAAAGCGGAGCAAGGGTCACAGAAATATGCGTGCTGCGCGAGCACTGCTCGTCAGCGCTGTGGCGTATCTGCCGAAAATGTCGAGGATGGGACGTGATTGTGTCGCGGTGTCTCAAATGAGACGGAATCTGTGACGCGTACAGACATAAAAAACCGCGCCGAAGCGCGGTTTCCAGGAGAGCGGTGACGCTCAGAAGCGGTGCCACAGGCGCATGAAGTACGCTGCCCCGTTCAGGCCAAACTGCACCGATTCGTACTTGAAGCCGTTGTCGGTTTCGTTCGGATCCTGCGCGGTCGGGTGCACGTTGAAGATGTTGGTGCCGCCGAAGGTCAGCTTGGTCTTCTCGCTGAAAGCCCACGAGAAGGTCAGGTCGGCCGAGGTCTTGGCGTCGTAGTGCTGGTTCGGTACACCGGCCGCGGTGCCCGAGAAGGTCCCCAGCGTCTGCGGGCCAAAGTACACCACGCGGAAGTCCGTGTTCAGCTGACCCACCGTGTAGTCGAAGTCCAGCGTCGCCTTGGAGCGCGGGCCGCCCTGCTCGATGAACAGGCGCTCGCGCTCGGACAGCAGCACGTCCTCGAAGCCATTCAGCGAAGACGGCGCGTGCACGTCGGTCACTTCGGTCTTGCTGTAGTTGTAGGCCAGGTAGGTATTCAGCTTGTTGCCGCCCACGGTCCACTTGTTCGACACGGTCAGGTCCAGGCCAGAGGTCTTGGTGTTCACCGAGTTCACGAAGAACTGCGCCTGGCCCACGCCCAGCGCCTGCAGGGTCGCTCCCAGCGCCGGGTAGTTGTCCGCGTCGAAGCGGCCCGACAGCACGATGCGGTCGTCGATCTTGATGCGGTACAGGTCCGCCGTCACCGACATGTTGGAGGTCGGGGACCAGGTCAGGCCCAGGGTGCCGCTCTTCGACTTCTCTTCATGCAGCTTGGGGATGCCGGCCGCGTTGGCGACCTTGCCGCCGTTTGGCGCCAGCACCACGTCCAGCGGCACGCCGGACACGAAGTCGGTGAAGGTCGACGAGAAGTACACCTGCTGCAGCGACGGCGCGCGGAAGCCGGTGCTGGCCGAACCGCGCAGCAGCACGTCGTTGTTCACCTTGAAGGCGCCGGCCAGCTTCCAGTTGGTGGTCGAGCCGAAGTCGCTGTAGCGCTCATGGCGCACCGCGCTTTGCAGCTTGAAGCGGTCGGTGAGGTCGGTCTCCAGGTCGATGTAGGCCGCGGTGGAGTGGCGGTCCTTGTCGGTCGCGTCGCCCGGCTGGAAGCCTGGGAAGCCCTGCGAGCCCGCGTTGCCGCCATTGCCCACGCCGTCCGCGTCGATGTAGGAACCCGGTTCGCCCGCGAAAATCTTGTAGGTCTCCTTGCGGTACTCGGCACCGAAGGCCACGTTCATGCCCTGGGCGATGCCCGGGTAGAAGCGCGAGAAGTCGGCGTTGGTGGTCAACTGCTGGAACGAGAAGCCGCCCGCGTCGAAGTTGTCCGCGCTGATGCCTTTGCCGCCGGCCAGCAGGTCCTTGTTGGCGATGGACGCATTCAGCGTGTGGCTGATGTCGTACTTCATCTTGTTGTAGCCGTAGGTCTGCGAGAAGTCCGCATTCCATTCATCGAACTTGGTGCGCACACCGATAGTGCCGTACTGGTCGTCGATGTCGCCGTTGATGAAGGGGACGAAGCCGTCCGGGTACATCGCCGCCGAGTTTCGGGACGGGATATCGTCCGAGCCCACGCCGCCGCGCGCCCAGGCGGCCGAGGAGGCGTCGCGTTTTTGTGCACCTGCGGTCAGGTACACGCGGGTTTCGCCGCTGACCGGGAAGTCTCCGTTCGCGTACAGGGTCTTGTTCTTGACCTGGGTGTCGCCGATGATGCGCGGATTGCCTTCTTCGGCGCGATTCGAGCGGCCGCGGTCCAGCCATTCGCCGGTGATCCCCAGCACGCCGCCGCCGAGGGCCACGCCGCAGTAGGCCGAAGCCAGGTAGTTCTTGCCATCGCGCTTGGAGTATTCGCCCGCGCCCAGCACGCCCTCGCAACCGAGGCTGCGTTTCATCTCGATGTTGATCACGCCCGCAATCGCGTCCGAGCCGTATTGGGCGGCGGCGCCGTCGCGCAGAACCTGCACGTTCTTGATCGCCATGAGCGGAATCGCGTTCATGTCGGTGCCGGTGTTGCCGCGGTTGCGCGCGCCGAACAGGTTCACCAGCGCGGTGGTGTGGCGGCGCTTGCCGTTGACGAGGACCAGGGTCTGGTCGGAGCCGAGGCCGCGCAGGGCGGCGGAGTCGATCAGGTCCGCGCCGTCCGCGCCGGTCTGGCGGGTCGAGTTGAAGGACGGGGAGATGTAGGTGAGCGACTGGGCCAGGTCGAACTGGCCGCCTTGCTCGGCGACGCGGGTCATCGGGATGACGTCGACCGGGACCGGGGTTTCGGTGGCGGAGGAGACGGTGCCCACACGGCGCGAGCCGACCACGTTGACCGACTGGATCTGGTTATCCGTTTGCGCGGCAGGCGCGGTGGTCGTTTGCGCCACGGCGGGCAGGGCGGCGGCACCGTACAGCGCAAGCAGGACGGCGGTGGTAGCGGGGGTCAGTTTCGTCACGCGGCAGCTCCATCAATGAAAAAAATCATTGTATACACATGTTGCCGCTTTGCTTATAGGTCGCGTGGCGTTATGACAACGTTGTCACGAGGCCGCCCACCCGGATGGTGGGGCCGTCGATCTGCGTGTGGACCAGGCAGGGATTGCCCACCACCGCGCCCTGGTGCAGACGCAGCGCGCGGCCCAGCAGCACCGTGAGCGCACCTGCGCCCACGCCGGTGGCGCTGTCCTCCAGCGCCGCATCGAGGTGATTGAAGTTGCGGCCTTCGACGGTGAGAGGCATGCCGCCAGCAGGGCGTGCCTCGCCGGTGTGCGCCCGCTGCAGATCTCCGACGCCCGTGTGCTGTGGATCGTCCACGCCCGCGTGCTGCGCTTCGGTCGCATGCGGGTCCGTGCCGCCGCCCGCATCCTGTGCCTCGCCCCGCAGGCACCACGCGTAGATGCCGTTCACGCCGAGCGCCCGCGACCACGCATCGATGGCCGCGAGGTCCGGCGCCAGCGCGCGCAGCTCCGCCACATCGTGCACCTGCACCAGCAGCTTCGGGCTGCCGACCGATGCCACCACCGGCGCCGTCACGGGCACCAGCTCCGGTGCCCGCAGCAGCGCACGCAGCGCATCGGTGCCGATGTCCGCCGCAGGTGCCTCCTGCCTGTGCAGTTCGAGATAAACGATATCGCCCTCGCGCACGAGACAAATGCGTTGCCCCTGCATCGCCGTCCGCACCTCCACCGGGCCCGCACCCGCGGCCACCAAGTGATACGCCGCCGCCAGCGTCGCGTGCCCGCACAAGGGACTCCGCTTGTGCGGATAGTAGAAGTCCAGCACCGGCACCCCATCATCGCCACGGTCGATGAACACGCATGCTGGCTTGGCTTGCTCGCGCGCGAAGCGCAACCGCTCGTCCACTGACGACGAATCGCCCGTCACCACCAGCGCACTGTTCCCCTGGCCCGGCCCGAGGCCGAAGCACTTCAATTCAAGAATATCCATCCGATCGATTGTACAAGTCCAAGCACATTCCTGCAGGCCGTGTCAACCCCTAGGGCTGCTAGTTATGTGCTAGAAGCCGAATCGGCACACTGACTCCATCGCGAAACCACTTTTGGATGGAGAGCCGAAATGATCAAGTCCCTGTTTGCACGCGCCGCATTGCTGGCCGTATTCGCCCAGCCGCTGCTGGCTAGCGCCGGCGCGCCGCTGGTCGTGGAAGTGAACGGCGTGCGCAGCGCCGATGGCCAGGTGGTGGTGAGCCTGTGCCACGAAGGCGAGTCTTTCCCCGGCCGCTGCACCAAAAAATTGAAAGCCAAGGCGGAGCAGGGCACTGTGCGCGTGACCTTCGACGATCTCGCCCCCGGCAAGTATGCCGCAGCCGTCTTTCACGACGCCGATGGCGACGGCAAGCTGACCTTCCTGAAGGAGGGTATCGGCTTCTCCAACAACGCCAACCTCGCGTTCTCCGCGCCGCAGTTCGAGCCCTCGGCCTTCGCCGTCAGCGGCAAGACCACCGTGCGCCTGACGCTCAAGTACTTCAACTAGCAACGCGACCGGATCGCGACCGAACCTCGAATTAGGTGCAACCACCCCGCCTAATACTTCATCCCTGGGTGGCTTTTCAAAAGAGTGAGACAACCATGACCGACAAAACCAAAGCCGTTGATTTCGACAACATCGACGTCGCATCCCTGGACATCGAAGGCCTCGAAGTCGTGACCCTGAAAGACGCCATGGCCCTGCCGGAGACCGGCGCTTCGAGCGGCATCTCGTCCTGTAACTCGTGCTCGAGCTGCGGCTCCAGCTCGTGCGTGGCCATGGACAGCGCCCAAGTCGCCGAGTAATCCAGGGTCGGCCAAGCGATACATCGCCGGAAGGCCACCGGCGGTGTATTGCCTGGTCCCTCTCATCCCCAACACAAGCAGTTGATATCCGAGGTCAGTATGAATCCCTTCGACGCAGCATTGCCCGCCCTGCAGGAAGCCGCCGCCCGGCGCGCCACCCGCGTGGACACGGGGCCGGTCGTGCACCTGTCCGGCGTGAGCAAGCGGTACGAGTCGGTGCAGGCGCTCGACAACGTGAGCCTGGACATCGGCCAGGGCCAGGTGGTCGCGCTGCTCGGCCCCAACGGCGCCGGCAAGTCCACGCTGGTCGAGATCATCATGGGCCTGCGCCAGGCCGACAGCGGCAGCGTGAACATTTTCGGCGACGACGTACGCGGCGGCCAGCGCGGCTACCTGTCCCGCATCGGCGTGCAGCTGCAGACCACCGGCTTCTTCCCCAGCCTGTCGGGCCGCGACTATCTCAAGTTCTTCCAGGGCGTGTATCCGCACACCCTCCCGCTCGACCGCGTGATCGAGCTGCTGGATCTCTCCGCCTTCGTCGACAAGACCATGCGCGGCATGTCCGGCGGGCAGCGGCAGCGCATCGCGCTGGCCCTCGCCATCGTGAACGACCCCGATTTCATCATCCTGGACGAGCCGACCGTCGGGCTGGACCCGATCGCCCGCCGCGAGTTCTGGGACATCCTGCGCCAGCTGCACGGCGGCACGCGCACCCTGCTGTTCTCCACCCACTACATGGAAGAAGTCCAGGCCCTGGCCGACCGCGTGGTCATGATGGCCAAGGGCCGCGTGATCGCCTCCGGCACCGTGGACGACGTGATCGCCGCCGCCGGCCCCGAGGCCCGCAACCTGGACGACGCCTACAACATCCTGCTGGCCCAGCGCAAAGGAGCGCCGAAATGAGAGCCCAATCCCTGCGCGCCCTGCTGGTGCTGGACCTGAAGAACACCTTCCGCGACAAGATGGCGGTCGGCTTCCTGCTGGTGTTCCCCGTGGGCCTGTACTGCTTCTTCGGCACCTTCTTCGGCGCCAACGCCACTGCCGAAAGCGCGAACCGCTACTACTCGCAGTACACCATCAACTTCGCCTCGGCGATCCTGCTGAACATCGCCTTCCTCAACGTCGGCCCGACCATCGTGCTGGCCAAGGACATGGGCTTTCTGCGGCGCCTGTTCGTCACGCCGCTGACCCTTGTCGAGATGTGGCTGTCCACCGTGCTGCGCACCCTGGCGATCTTCGCGCTCGGCTATGCGAGCCTGCTGTTTTCCGGCTGGCTGCTGCTCGGACACCTCCCGCAGGCCTCCGTGCCGCAGCTGCTGGTGCCCGCCCTGGTCTCGGCCTTCACCATGCTGTCGCTCGGCTTCCTGCTCGGCGCCATTTTCCGCAAGCCGATGGCGGCCTTCAACGCCGGCATGGTGCTGATCCAGCCGATGCTCTTGCTGTCCGGCGCCGGCCTGCCGGCCGACACCTTCCCGCGCTGGGCGGTCGCGCTGTCCGAAGCACTGCCCTTCACCCACGTGGTGCGCATCATGCGCCTCGGCTGGGAGGACCACTACTTCAGCGCCGCCGCCGTGACCCCGACCCTGATTTTGCTGGCCACCGGCGCCGCCTGCGCGCTGCTCGCCACCCGCATCTTCCGCCAGGACCTGAACTAAGGACTGATGATCATGACCCAGAACCTGCACCAATTCGCCGGCTGCGCCATCCACCCGCGCTACGTCGTCCGTGTCGCCGGAGAACCCGTCTCCGCCCTGGCCCTGCTGGACACCGGCGAAACCGACGCCCTGTGGAAGCGCGCCATCGCCCTGCGCCAGGAAATCGGCACCGAGGCTATCGCCCGCTGCGCTGAGCTGGAGAGCATCATCCCCGGCCTCGACGACAAGGCCGCCAGCCGCGCCGCCCTGACCATCAAGCGCGCCATCTTCAAGGCCAAGACCTTCGACACCGCGCTGCTCGATGCGCTCGATGGCTCGCTGCCGGCGGAACAGCGCGACCAGCTGCGCCTCCTGGACGAGCGCATCGCCGAACTGGCCAAGGTGGAAGCGGAGATCCTGCTGGCCCACGACCGCGAGCTGGCCCACGGCAGTGCTGCCATTGGTGGCCTGCTGGAAGGCCGCAACATGCTCTCCGCGATCAGCTACACGAATCCTGAGCTGTACCGCAAACTGACCCGACATTTCCATGAAGGCGGCGCCGCCAGCGCGGACGCCAAGTCCACCCGTAACATCGAGGACTCGCTGCTGCAGTACTACGCGCGCTCCTCGACCAAGACCAGCCCCCTGTCCTCGTTCACCGTGATCCATGTGGGCCAGTGGAAGCACGACGGCCTGCCGCGCGCCTGGTCCAGCCAGTATGGCCGCACGCTGGAGCGCCGCGTCGAATTCAAGGCAGGGTTGATCCGCCATATCATGTCGCCGCTGTTCGCGGACTTCGACGTGGCTGCCGCCGCCTTCCCGCTGGCGCTGAACCGCTCGATCCGCAGCGACGGCCTCCGGGTGCGCTTCCACACCGTGGCGCCGGGGCAGGAAGTCTCGGGCCGCACCTGGGGCACCGGCCTGACGGTCGCCCAGCTGGACGCCAATCCAGTCCTGCAGCTGGTGGCCCACGTCTACGCCCAGCGCGGCGACAAGGCCATCAAACTGGAGGCGCTGGTCGATGCCGTGTGCACGCTGGCACCCAAGCTCGCGCCGGAGGCCGTGCATGGCTTCGTGCGCAAGCTGTACACGCTGGGCTATCTGCATGCCGACACCGGCCTGGTGGAGCAGCGCGACATCCTCGGCTGGGCGCGCGCCATCGCCGCCAATCCGGCCATCGCCCAGGGCTCCGAGCTGCTGGCGCTGCTGGATGCCGCTGAAGCCCACCTGGACACCATGCGCGGCGAGGACCACGACGCCCGCGCCGCCGCCGTTATCGCCGTGCGCCAGCTGGTGAAGGATCTGGCGACCATCACCGGCGCGGACCAGGGCAATGCGCTCTTCAAGACCCCGTTTTACGAGAACTGCTACCTGGCCCAGTGCGACGGCGAGTTCCACGGTGCCCACCTGCAGCGCTACGGCGAAGAGCTGGAACTGCTGCAGGAGCTGTCCTTCCTGCTCGACCCGAACCAGCAGCTGCACGCCCGCATGTGCGACTTCTTCGTCGCCCGCCACGGCGCCGGCGGCGAGTCGGACGACATCTCGGCCTTCCTGGAAGCCTTTGACACCATCTACGCGCCCGGCGTGCTGGAGTCCTCGGTCGACTACGAGCACGCGGCACCGAATTCGCCGCGCACTGATGCCTGGCTGCGCGCCGTGCGGGCTTTCGATGCCCACCTCGACCCGTGGCTGCACCAGGACAAGGATATCGAGCTGCAGCCCGCCGCCATGCGCCGCATCCTCGGCCTGGTCCCGCCCAGCATGCGGGCGCGCGGCTCCTCCTACAGCTACGTGGTGCAGACGGCGGGGCAGGGCGAAGACGAGCGCCTGGTGCTGAACCAGGTCTTCGGCGGCCGCAGCTCCATCCTCTCGCGCTTCTTCGAGACACTGGATGAGCAGGCGCTGAATGGCATCCGCGACTACGTCAAGGCCGGCACCGCCGAGGGCCGCAGCGTGGAGATGGGCGGAGTATTTGGCTTCAACGCCAACCGCCACCCGGCCATGTCCGGCGGCGAGCTCGATATCGCGCCATTCCCCGCAGCCTTCGACACGCTGGACAAGGTGGCGCTGAACGACCTTCGGCTGGAGTACTCGGAGCGCGACCACAAGCTCAAGTTCCGCGACAAGGACGGCAAGGTGGTGGACGTCTGGTACCACGGCCTGTTGATTCCGTCCCTGCTGCCGCAGCTCCAGCGCGTGCTGGCGCTGGGCTTCACCGAGGGGCCGAGCTTCGCCATCGTCAAATCCCTGGTCAAGCTGGCCAAGGTGCGTGGGCAGCAGGTGACGCGGGTGCCGCGCATCTCGCTCGGCAAAGTGGTGCTGTTCCGGCGCACCTGGCTGGTGGCCCATGCGGCTGCCCCCAGCGCCGAAGGCACGGCGCGCGACTTCTACGTCGCCGTGCGCGAGTGGCAGCAGCGCCTTGGCCTGCCGGAGCAGTTCTTCATCCGCGCCGTGCCCCTGGCCGATGCGGGCGACGACGGCGCTCCCGGTGCCATCTCGTGGAAGGACGTGAACTTCAAGGACATGAAGCCCTTTTACGTGGACCTGCGCAGCCCGCGCTTTGTGCGGCTCATGCAGAACATGATGAAGCGGAATTCGCTCACCCTCTGCATCAGCGAGCTGCTGCCGGGCTTCGACAGCCACCCGTCCCAGGTGGAGGGCGACGTGCACGTCTCCGAGCTGCACTTCGAGCTGACCCGCTTCGCCCAGGAACCGCGCCACATCACGGACTGGTTCGCGGTCCGCGTGGCCTACTTCGACGACGACCGCACCGCGCTGCTGGACGGGCCAGTGCGCACCGCGGTCAAGCTGGCGCGCGACAAGTTCGGCATCGAGCGGATCTTCGTGGCGCCGCACTGGAAGTTCGGCCCGCACGTGGACATCGTGTTCCACGCCGACGCGGAGCGCTTCCACCTGGAGGTGTTCCCGGCGGTGCGCCAGGTGATCGCGGACTGGCTCTCAGGCCACCCGAGCACTGTGGTGCTGGACAAGGAACAGTACCTGGACACCTCGCGCAAGGTCGGCATGTTCGAGCTGGATGCAGGGCCCTACCTGCCGCTGCTGCGCAATAACTCGATCACCCTGGTGCCCTACGAGCGGCCGCCCAGCCTCGTGCTGGATGCCTTCGCCGAGTCCAAGGAGCAGATGCTCAGCGACAGCCTGGACCTGCTGCTGGAACTGAACGCACTGAAGGCCGATCCTGGCTTCTTCCCGGCCCTGCACGCGATGCTGTGCATCGTGGCCCAGACCTATCCGGACGGGATGCGGGAAGGGTACATGTCGCTGCGCTCCCACGCCGACTACTTCTTCGCGGCGCACGGCAACGCGGCCCTGCGCGAGCGCTTTGACGCCATCGACGCCAAGCGCCGCGAGGAACTGGATGCCGTCACGCGCGCCGTGCATGCCGGAGATACCGCCACGCTGCCGCTGGCCGGACTGGTGGCACGCTGGAAGGAGGTCGCCGAGCGGACCGCGGAGCGCAACCGGAACATCGTGGCCGAGCACTATGCGGAGCTGGTGGCGCAGAACCGGCACATGGAACTGGCGCAGAAGATCGCGCCGGACGCACCGGCCGAATTCCGCGAGCGCTTCACCTCGCGCAGCATCTCCAAGATCGGCGAGGCCTTCCTCAACAGCGAGAAGGGCAAGGCGGCGCAGCGCAACCCGAACTTCCTGGCGTACCGCACCACGGTCAACTTCTTCTACGCCATCCTGCCGATCCTCCAGGTGACGCCGGTGCAGAAGTTCCTGCTGTGCCACCTGGTCTCCAACTCCGTCGAGCGCGTGTTCGGCGAAGACTGGCGCACCCGCGTGGCCGCCACCGGGACCGCGGTCGAGGTGGAGACCAGCCATGACTGACCTGGCCCTGCAGGCCGGGGCCACCGGCCGCTATAAGCTCAAGAGCTACGTCTACTTCGGCGAGACCGAGGACGGCGTGTGGTTCGAGGCGGGGGACAAGTCCTTCGTGCTCAAGGACCGCAAGCTGTACCCGCTGGTGGAGCGCTTCGTGGACCTGATCGACAGCGGCACGCCGGTCGAGGAGATCGCGGCGAGGGCGCCGGCCAAGCTGCAGGGTTTCTTCCCCAAGCTGTTCGAGTCGCTGCTGCGGCACGACATGGTGCTGGCCGTCGATGACGAATACCCGCATCCGGCCGCGCTGACGGAGCACACCGGGACGGCGGAGCTGTTCAAGGTGCTGGAGGACCGCCTGCATGGCACGGCCCTCAGCGCCGCGGTCCGGCGCTGGCAGGACGCGCACGTGGTGGCCGTTGGCAGTGGCTATGCGCTGAAGGCCGCGGCTACCGCCTTGGCGGCGGCAGGCTGCCAGGCCTTGCGCGTGCAATGGCAGGGCGGAGCAGGGCGCGCGACATTTGCGGAAGTGGAAGCGGCCGTGCAGGCCGCTGCGGCGCCGGGTGCGGTGCTGTGCTTCCAGGTGGGCGTGCCGGATGCGAGCCTGCTCGGCGATGCGGACCTGATCGTCTACGCCAGCGACGTGGCGGACGTGTCGCTGGCGCGGGCCTGTGACGACGTGCTGCGCCAGAACGGCAGGCCGGGCGCCATCGCGGGCGGCTTCCGCGGGCATGCGTGCGTGCTTCCGCCGGTAGAAGCCGGGCGTGTGGGGCTGGACGAGCTGCTGGAGTGGCTGCCTTCGTCCGATCCAGCTGCGGCCAGCCATTCGCCGGCATCGCTGGCGATCCTGGGCTGTGTGGCGGCCCAGACCGCGCTGTTCCAGTTCTTTGGCTTCGATGCGGACAAGCGGCGCGGCGTGGTGCCGGTGGTGACGCCGGAGCTGCACGTGGTGCCGCATGCGCTGGTGCCGACGGGTGCGCGGCCGCTGCTGCCGTTCGAGCATGCGCCGCAATATCAGATGCCGGAGGCGCGTTCGCTGGAGACCTTCGAGCTACTGAAGCTGGCGCTGGCGCCCTGGTTCGACGGTTTGCTGGGGGCCTTGCTGGTGGGCGCCGACGATGGCATCCAGCAGATGCCGTTGCTGCAGTACCCGGTGCAGGTGCGCCGCCCCGGGCAGGAGCTGGAGACGGTCGTTGGCTGGGGCCTGGATCTAGGCCAGGCCGGGATTCGTGGGCTGTGCGACGCCGTGGCGCTGCTGGCCGCAGCGCACACGCCCGTAGGGGCGCGGGCCGTGGTGGCAGCCGATGAAGACACCTGGCGGCGGCGCGCGTTGGCCGATGCGGTGGTACGCAGCGCTGCATTCCTGGCGTCGCATGCCAGCGGTTGGGTGGAGCTGGATGCGCTGACCGAGCCTTCCGCGGGCGTGCTGCGCCGGCTGCTGCGCTACCACAGCCGCGAACAGGCGAAAGTGCGCTTGCACTGGTCGGACGTGGGTGCGGTGTTCGGGGCCGAGGCGTGGCTGGGCGGGCAGCTGGTCAGCACGGCGGTCGGCGACACGGTCGCCGGCGTGGTGACCGAGGCCCTGGGGCGCGCCTGCAGCAATTTCCAGCTAAGCGCCGCATTCGGTGACGGCTACTGGACCCGTCGCCTCGACCCGCTGCCTGCAGCCACGGCGCAGGGCGAACCGGATGACCACTGGCGCGCCGCTCTGGCACTGGAGGGTGTCGCGCCCAGTGCGGCGGCCACGTGGCACCGGATAGAGGTCCTTGGCCTGCCGCCCAATGTGCACTGCGGTTACGCCACCTTGAACGACTGAACCGAAGTTCGACCGAACCGAAACGCGGAGCCTCACAATGCACCTCGCATCACCGAACCTCGCGCCCGAGCTGACGAAGACCCTGGCCCATAACCCGGCCTGCCTTCACCTGCTGGCCGACCCGGATACCATCGCCGCGCAGCTGGGCCTCACCGCCGCGCCGCTTGGCGCCTACGCCGGGGCGCCGGGCGCCGCAGCCGCGACGCTCGACGCGCCGGCCGCACCGGTGCCGGGCGAGCTGCGGACCGTGGTGTTCGATCTGCGTTCGGACTGGCAGCTTGCTCTCGCCGAGCAAATCCGCGCCTTCGCCGCCGGCGCCGCCGTCTTCTTCATCGGCTTCGCCCCAGGCATCATCCAGTTCGGTCCCATCGCCCGGTCGGAGTCCACCGGTTGCCTGCACTGCTGGAAGCTGCGCACCCAGAACAACCTGCGCACCCCGCAGCACCAGCCGCCGCACGAAGGCGCCCGTATCCCGGCCCCGCAAAAACCGCTGACCGCTGCCGCCGCGCAAGCCGCGCGCGAACTGCTCGCCCATTACATCGCGCAGGCGCGCACCGGCAGCGATGACACGCTCTTTAACAGCACCTATGCCCGCCTGCGCACAGACGACCTGACCATCACACACCACCGCTTCCAACCGGTGACCCACTGCCACCAGTGCAGCAAGCACCACACCGGCCCGCGCCACGGCGGCCGCCTGCAGTTCCGTCCACGTCTCAAGGAGCACGCCACCGACAAGCGCGTCCCGAACCCGAAGCTGACGCTGGCCGCCGCCCGCGACACCTTCGTGGACCGCTACAGTGGCCTGGTCAAGCACGTGTTCCAGGACCAGACCTCGAACCTGATGCCCCTGTTCTCCGCCGAAATGCAGCTGCTCGGCATCGACACCGTGGAATCCGGCTACGGCCGCGCCGAAAGCGCGCAGAAGTCCGAGCTGGTGGCGATCCTGGAAGCCGTCGAGCGCTACGCCGGCCATGAGCCGAAGGGCGGCCAGGAATCCCTGCGCGGCAGCTTCGCCGAGCTGCGCGCCTCCCACGGCGACACCGTCGTCGACCCGCACGATTTCATCCTGCACACGGAAGACCAGCTGCAGCACCCGGCCTTCAAGCTGCAGCCCTACACGCCCGACCTGCCGTTCAACTGGTCCCGCGCGCACTCGCTCCGCCGCGATGCCAGCGTCCTGGTGCCGGAGCAGTTCGCGTACTACCACCTGACCGAACGCGCCACCGCGCCGAGTAACCGCTTCGCCTTCGATTCTTCGAACGGCTGCTCGCTCGGAGGCTGCATCGAAGAAGCCATCCTCGGCGGCCTGTATGAAGTGGTGGAGCGCGACGCCTACTTCGCCCGCTGGTACACCCGCATCCCGCCGCAGCGCATCGCCACGGACAGCATCGACGACCCGCGCGCCCGCGCCCTGATCGCGCGCGCCCAAGCGGATGGCTTCGAAGTTCACCTCTTCAACATCACGAGCGACATCCGCATCCCGACCGTGTGGGGCATGATCGTGGACCCGGCGCGGGACGCAGTGGTCAAGTCCTACTGCGCGTCCGCCTGCCACGCACGCTGGGGCGAGGCCGTGTTCGCGGCCCTGGTGGAAGTGACCACCTCGATCGGCGTGTACCGCCGCTCGATGCAGGGCACCCGCGAACGCGCCCTCGAACTGCTGCATGACGGTAGCAAGGTCACGCAGATGCCCGACCACGTGCTGCTCTACAGCCTCCCGGAAGCGTATGAGCGCCTGGAGTTCCTGCACCAGGGCGGCAATACCACATTGCAGGCGCTGGAAGCGGACCTGCCGTCGCTGGCCACGCTGGACCTGACCGAAGAACTGCGCATCCAGAGCGCCAGGGTGCTCGGTGCCGCTAAGGACATCCTGGTCGTGGACCAGACCTTCGCCAACCTGGAAAAGCTGGGCCTCACCTGCGTCAAGGTGTTGGCACCTGGCCTGCTGCCGGTGACCTTCGGCCACCAGTACCGCCGCATCGGCTACGAGCGCCTCAACCGCCTCGCGACGCTGTGGGGCCATACCGGACCCGCATTCGACGCGGCCACGATCAACCCCGACCCGCACAACTTCCCATGAACGCGCGCACCAATCTCCCGTTGGACCAGCTGCAGGCGTGGGTGCTGTCCACCTACCAGCGCCTGGAGCGGCTGGACGTGCCGGTCTTCGATGCCGCGCGTTCGGCCACGGCGCGCAAGCTGGCGCGCCGCGTCGGCCCGGCCACGCTGTACCAGCTGCCGACCGATCTGCCCACTGCGCTGTTCCCGCTCGGCGACTGGCTCGCCCAGCGTGCCGCGCCGGTGCAGCCCGCGCTGGGGCCCGGCCGCGCGCTGTCGCTGCTGATGCGCTACCTCGCCTCGCCGCTGCGCTACGAGCCGTATGCCGAGAGCGCGGTCCACAAGGGCGTGCCCTCCGCGCGCTGCCTGTATCCGCTGGCGTTCTACATCGTCCGCAGAACCGGCGGTGTGCTGCGCGCCTACGAGTACGTGCCCGAACATCACGCGTTGCGTCCCGTTCCGTTCGAGGGCGCCGACTTGCCGCCACAGGCCGATGCTGCGCTGGTGTGCGTGGCCCGCGCCTGGCGCATCGCCGAGAAGTACGGTGAATTCGCCAACTTCCCCTGCGTTCTCGAAGCGGGGCACGCCTTCTCACAGTTCGGCCACCTCGGCCGCATGCTGGGACTGAACTGCGGCGCGCCGATCGCGCGCGAATTCGGCCGGCCGCTGTGCCGCAACGCCTTCGAGCTGCCGCTGTATGCCGCCTGCCTGGCGCTCGGCCCATGGGAGCTGGAAGCGGAGCTGGCGTCCGCAGAGGCACGCCTGTCCTCCTTCGAGCCCAATCCGGGGCTGGCGGAACTGTTCCCGCGGCTCGCACCGATCAACGACCTGTTCGACCAGGGCGGAGCGCCTTTCGCCCCGGCCCAGAGGCCCGTCCCGTACGAGGGTCCGGGGCTCGACGTGCTGGAAACCATCCGCCGCCGCAGCGCCGGCAACGACCGCTCCGGCGTCGCCGCAGTCCGCCGCGACGTGGCCCCGGCCAGTGTGCTCGGCAC
>NZ_SPVF01000181.1 GCF_004614185.1 Zemynaea arenosa
GGCCCAGCCCGCGCGCAACGGCGCGCCCGCGGTGGCGGCGGCACCGGCGATCCCCGGCTTCGACAATCTCACCGGCAGCGTGGACGCGACTCACAAGGGCGGCCACGTGGACCTGGACGCGCCCGGCCTGGTGCTGCAGCTGCCCGGCTACTTTGCCGACCCGGCCATGCCGTTCGACGCCTTCAAGCTCGACGCGCGCTGGACCTTTGCCAGGAATGATCAGCTGGACGTGGACATCGGCCAGCTGGCCTTTGCGCAGGGCGCCTTCAAGGCCACGCTGCAGGGCCGCCACACGATGCCGCTGGCCGGCGGCCACGCGGGCACGGCCGACCTGCAAGCCACCGTGACCGGCTTCCCGATCGGCCGCGTGGGCCGCTACCTGCCCGTGCAGACCCCGCCGCACCTGCGCGAATGGCTGGCCACCGCGCTGCAGGACGGCACCCTCAACGATGGCCGCATCACGCTCAAGGGCGACCTCGCGCATTTCCCGTTCCGCGACGCCGACCGTGGCAAGGGCGAGTTCCGCGCCGAGGGCCGGATCGTGGACGGCAAGCTGAATTACGAGCCCGCCGAATTCGGCAAGGACGGCAAGGCGCCGCTCTGGCCCCTGGCCGAGAAGATCAACGGCAGCATCGTGTTCGACCGCGCCCGCATGGAAATCCGCGGCGACACCGCGCGTACGCTGGGCGTGGGACTGGCAGACGTGAAGGCGGTGATCCCCGACCTGCTGGGTGACGACTTGCTGCTGGACATCGACGGCACCGCGGCCGGTCCGCTGCCCGAGTTCCTCAAGTACGTGGCGGCCAGCCCGGTGCTGGAATGGATCGGCCACTTCACCGAGGACACGCGCGCCGCCGGTCCGGCCAAGCTGGGCCTGAAGCTGCACATCCCACTGCACCACCCGCACGACACGAGGGTGACGGGCGCGCTGCAGCTGCTGCAGAACGAGATCACGCTGTTCCCGGACCTGCCCGCCGTGCAGTCCGCCACCGGGCGCATCGAATTCTCCGAGCATGGCGTGAACCTGCCGAACGTGGCGGGCACCTTCCTCGGCGGGCCGCTGAGCGTGGGCGGCGGCACCCAGCGCGATGGCGCCATCGTGGTGCGCCTGGGCGGCTTGGCCACCGCCGAGGGCCTGCGCCGCGCCTACCCGGCGCCTGCGATGCAGCGCCTGGCCAGCCACTTCAGCGGCGGCACCCGTTTCACCGGTTTGGTGACGGTGCGCGACCACCATGCCACAGTGACGGTGGACTCGAACCTGAACGGCGCCGGCATCGACCTGCCGGCCCCGCTGCGCAAGAGCGCGGGCGAGAACCTGCCGGTGCGCTTCACGCTGGCGGACCTGCCGTCCAGCACGCCGGACGTGTCCCTGGACGAGATGAAGATCGCGGTCGGCCAGACCATCGCGGGCCGCTGGATCCGCTCGCGCACGGCGAAGACCCCGTGGACCCTGGTGCGCGGCGGCATCGGCGTGAACAATCCGGCGCCGGAGCCGGACAGCGGCCTGCACCTGAACGTGAACCTGCGCTCGCTGAACGTGGACCAGTGGCTGGAGCTGGGCAAGGCGATCGCCGGGCCGGACCGCGAACGCGCCGCGGCGCAGGAAGGCAGCGGCGCCAGCCTGGCGCAGTACGTGGTGCCGGACGTGACGGCGGCGCGCGCGTCCGAGCTGATCATCGGCGAGCGCAAGCTCGACGACGTGGTGGTGGGCGCCTCGCACGGCCGCAACGTCTGGCAGGCCAGCATCGACTCGAAGCAGATCGAGGGCTACCTGACCTGGAACGAGGCGGCCGGCAGCGCGGCGCTGGGCAAGGTGACGGCGCGGCTGGCCAAGCTGGTGATCCCCGAGTCGGCCGCGGGCGACGTCAAGGATCTGTTCGAAGGCGATGCGGGCAAGAGCGGCGCCGCCTCGCAGATTCCGGCGCTGGACGTGGTGGCCGAGCGCTTCGAACTGTTCAACAAACCATTCGGCCGGCTGGAACTGGTGGCGCACAACGCGCTGGTGCAGCCCGGCCGCGAGTGGCGCATCACCAAACTGGCGCTGGACAATCCGGACGGGCAGCTGGACGCGACCGGCCGCTGGGTGGCGCGCGACGGCAAGAGCACGACCTCGCTGAACTTCAAGCTCGGCATCACGGACGCGGGCAAGCTGCTGGACCGGCTCGGCTTCCCGGACACGCTGCGCCGGGGCAAGGGCAAGATGGAAGGCGAGGTCTCGTGGAACGGCGTCCCGTATGCGCTCGACACGCCCTCGCTGTCCGGCCGCGTCTACCTGGACGTGGGCGCGGGCCAGTTCCTCAAGAAGGATCCGGGCGCGGCCAAGCTGCTCGGCGTGCTGAGCCTGCAGATGCTGCCGCGCCTGCTCAAGCTCGATTTCCACGACGTGTTCTCGGAAGGCCTGGCCTTCGATGGCATCATGGCCACGGCGGTGATCTCGCGTGGCGTGCTGCGTACGGACAATTTGAAGATGCATGGCGTGGCCGCCACGGTGCTCATGGATGGCACCGCCGATATCGCCAACGAGACCACCAACCTGCACGTGGTGGTGATTCCGGAGCTGAACTTCGGCACGGGACCGCTGGTGTATGCGCTGGCGGTCAATCCGGTGGTGGGCATCGGCTCCTTCCTGGCGCAGCTGTTCCTGCGGCAGCCGATGATGAAGGCGTTCACCTACCAGATGCAGGTGACCGGGCCGTGGAAGGACCCGGTGGTGACCAAGCTGTCGACCCAGCAGCGCGAGGTGCCGGTGGAGACGCCGTCCGCGCAGGCGCCGCCCGGGGCACCCGCCGCTGCCGCCCCGGCCGCGAAATGACATGGAGAGCATGATGAAGACGACCGTCGCCGCAGTGCAAATGGTGTCCACGCCCGACGTGGACCAGAACCTCGCCACCATGCGCCGTCTGGTGGCCGAGGCCGCCGCTGCGGGCGCCCGGCTGGTTACGCTGCCCGAGTACTGGCCCATCATGGGCATGACCGACAGCGACAAGGTCGGCCACGCCGAGCAGCCCGGGCACGGGCGCATCCAGGATGCGATGGCGGCGGTGGCGCGCGAGCATGGCCTGTGGCTGATCGGCGGCACCCTGCCGCTGGTGTCGCCGGAATCGGACAAGGTCATGAACACCGTGCTGGTGTACGGCCCGGACGGCGCGCCGGTCAGCCGCTACGACAAGATCCACCTGTTCGGCTTCACCAAGGGCGCCGAGTCGTACAACGAGTCGCGCACCATCGTGCCGGGCGCCGCGGTCGGCACCTTCGAGGCGCCGTTCGGCAAGGTGGGCCTGTCGGTGTGCTATGACCTGCGCTTTCCCGAGCTGTACCGCGCGATGGGCGAGTGCACGCTGATCGTGGTCCCGGCCGCCTTCACCCACACCACCGGGCTGGCGCACTGGGAAATCCTGCTGCGCGCGCGGGCCATCGAGAACCAGTGCTACGTGCTGGCCGCGGCCCAGGGCGGCACCCACCAGAACGGGCGCCGCACCTTCGGCCACAGCATGCTGATCGACCCTTGGGGCGAGGTGCTGGCCGTGTTGCCGGAAGGCGAGGGCGTGGTCAGCGGCGCCATCGATGCCGAGCGCATGGCCAGCGTGCGCGCCAGCCTGCCTGCGCTGCAGCACCGCAGACTCTAGCAAGGCCCGATATCCCCTGATATGGCACAATGACCGGCACTGATCAAGGAACTCCCATGAAGCCATTCGAACCCAATCTTTCCGCACTGGCCACTGCACGCAACGTGCTGCTGACCCCGTTCGACCTCGACGAGTCCAAGCTGATCCGCACGCTCGGCAGCATGTTCACCCACAAGGTCGACTACGCGGACCTGTACTTCCAGTTCACCAAGAGCGAAGGCTGGAGCCTGGAAGAAGGGATCGTCAAGACCGGCAGCTTTTCCATCGACCAGGGCGTGGGCGTGCGCGCCGTGTCCGGCGACCGCACGGCGTTCTCGTACTCCGATGAAATCTCCGAGCGCGCCCTCGCGGACGCGGCCGAAGCGACCCGCACCATCGCCCGCGCCGGCTCCGGCCGCATCAAGGTGCCGAAGAGCATGACGCCGACCGGCGGCCGCTCGCTGTACCTGCCCAACGATCCGCTCGATTCGCTGGACGCGACCGCCAAGGTCAAGCTGCTGGAGCGCGTCGAGAAGATGGCGCGCGCCAAGGACCCGCGCGTGGTGCAGGTGATGGCGGGCCTGGCCGGCGAATACGACGTGGTGCTGGTGGTGCGCAGCGACGGCGTGCTGGCGGCCGACGTGCGCCCGCTGGTGCGGGTCTCGGTCACCGTGATCGCCGAGCAGAACGGGCGGCGCGAAGTCGGCTCCTCCGGCGGCGGCGGGCGCTTCTCGTACGACTACTTCACCGACGAGGTGCTCGACAAGTACGCCACCGAGGCGGTCGGCTCGGCCATCGTCAACCTGGACGCGCGCCCCGCGCCAGCCGGCCCGATGACCATCGTGCTCGGCCCGGGCTGGCCCGGCGTGCTGCTGCACGAGGCGGTCGGCCATGGCCTCGAAGGCGACTTCAACCGCAAGGGCTCGTCCTCGTACGCGGGCCGCATCGGCGAGCGCGTGGCCGCCAAGGGCGTCACCGTGGTCGACGACGGCACCCTGCAGGACCGCCGCGGCTCGCTCAACATCGACGACGAGGGCAACCCGACCCAGTGCACCACGCTGATCGAGGATGGCATCCTGAAGGGCTATATCCAGGACACCATGAACGCGCGCCTGATGAAGATGCCGGTCACCGGCAACGCGCGGCGCGAGTCGTTCGCCCACCTGCCGATGCCGCGCATGACCAACACCTACATGTTGGCGGGCGACAAGGATCCGCGCGAGATCCTGGAGTCGGTCAAGCGCGGGATCTACGCGGTCAACTTCGGCGGCGGCCAGGTCGACATCACCAACGGCAAGTTCGTGTTCTCGGCCAGCGAAGCCTGGATGATCGAAGACGGCAAGCTGGCCTACCCGGTCAAGGGTGCGACCCTGATCGGCAACGGGCCGGACGTGATGAACCGCGTCACCATGATCGGCAACGACATGCGGCTGGACGCGGGCGTCGGCGTATGCGGCAAGGAGGGCCAGTCGGTGCCGGTGGGCGTCGGCCAGCCGACCCTGCGCATCGAAGGTGTCACGGTGGGCGGGACCGGCGGTTAAGCACGCCGCCGCGCGGCGCCCCGCCGCCTCCCACGCGAAGCGCGGCTGGCCGCGCTGGTCAACGACGGAGCCCACGTGGCTCCGTTGTCGTTGGCGCCTTTAGAACGTCCAGCGCAGCCCGGCCTCGTAGTAGCGCCCGATCGCGCCCGACTGGTCGAGCGGGTTGTACCCGGCCGCGCCATAGGTCAGCGGGTCGAGCGGCGGCTCGCGGTCGAACAGGTTCTGGATGCTGGCGAACAGCTCCACCTGCTTGTGCAGCTTCCAGCGCCCGGTCAGGTCCACCGTGGTGAAGGAGGCGATCTTGCACCCCGGCGGCGCGTCGCTGCCATCATCGAAGGTGACGGCGCACTCGGCGTCCTCCTTGCGCAGCCTGTTGTCCAGCTTGCCCCGGTAGTTGACGGTGGCGGTCAGCCGCACCGGCCCGCTGTCCCAGCTGAGGTTCAGATTGGCGCGGTCCTTGGGCGTGCCGATGCAGTTGGTGACGTCGCAGTTGCCGTGCGTGCCCGCGAAGTCGGACACCGTGCCGTCCGGCTCGGTGCGCTGCCAGCGGAACAGCCGGGTCCACTTGATGTCGGCCGCCAGCGCCCCGTAGCCGCCGGGCAGGCCGATGCTGGTGCGGGCATCGAGGTCCACCCCGCGCACGTCGGTCTGGTTCGAGTTGATGTAGCGGGTCAGCACCGCGACGATGGGGCCGGGGTCGCCCGGAATGCCAGGCTCCGCCCCGGCCGGGTCGCGCGCCACGTTGCCGCGCTCGATCGCCGCGGTCACCTGCTCCTGGTTGATCTCGTTGGTGCGCTTGATGCGCCAGAAGTCCACCGACACATTGGTGCGCGCCACCGGATCCCACACCGCGCCCAGCGAATAGCTCTTCGAGCGCTCCGGTGACAGGTCCGGATTCGGCGAGGTGATCAAGGCAATGGCGGCCGGGCTGCAGGCCACCTCCACGCCCAAGGCGCAGCGCTGCGGGTCCTCGGCGGTGGAGAAGGCCGCCAGGCCGCCGCGTCCGTTCTCCGCCGGGCTCGGCGCGCGGAAGCCGCGCGCGAACGCGGCCCGCAGCGCGAAGCTGCGCACGGGCGTCCATTTGATGCCGGCCTGCGGATTCCAGGTATTGCCGGTATTCTGGTAGTGGTCGTAGCGCAGCGCGGCGGTCAGCTCGATCTGCTTGACCACCGGGGCCACCACCTCGCCGTACACGGCCTGCTGGGTGCGCTTGCCTTCATAGGCCGAGAAACCCAGGCCGATGATGTTGCCGCGCTCCGTGCCCGTGGTGGGGGTGAGCTCCACCCGGTCGCGCCGCGCTTCCAGGCCCACCGCCACCGCCAGCGGCCCGCCCGGCAATTGGGTCAGTTCGCTGGACCCCTTGACGTCGAACTGCGCCATGCGCGAGGTGGCGTCCGCCGTGATCTCGGGCGACAGCGCGGCGTACACGGCGGGCGAGTTGAGCGCGGCATTCTCGGCGATGCGCCACACGGTGCCCGGCGGCAGCGCCGCATACAGCGGATTGAGCTGGGCGGCGGCCACGTTGGCCGGCGAGGGATTGAGCAGGGCGAAGGTGATGTCGCGCTGCAGGAAGCCGAAGTTGTGGGTGCGGCCCTTGTTCTCGGAATACAGCAAGCCGGTCTCGATGTCCCAGTTGTTCCAGCTCCCTTTCAGGCCCAGCAGGGCGCGCGCGAAGTTGGAGCGGATCGTGGTGTGGCGCGGTCCGACGTCCTGCGCCAGGTAGCGGATGCGGGCGCTGCTGCCGAAGTACGGGTTGTCGGGATGATCCGCGCCCAGCCGGACGTCGGCATTGCTGACCGGACCGCCTGGGTAGCCCACGCTGGCGCTCACGCCCGAGGGGGTGGTCTGGGTGTGCACCGAGGTGACATAACCGTTCACTTCCGCATACGCCTGCCATGCCGGGTTCAGCTGCATGGTATAGCGCGCGTACAGGTTGCCGTTCTCCTGGGACGGCTGGACCTGGCCGAACTGCTGGGTGGCGTCGGTCAGGCAGCCGCCGCCCGGGTCGCCCTGCGGGTGGTTGGTGAAGTTGCTGCACGCCGCGCCGGGAAAGGTGCGGGTGAAGCCGGTGTCAGGGCTGAGGCTGCCGCGGTTGTAGTAGTTGAGGAAATTCGCGGCGTTCTCGTCGGTGGACGGATTGCGCACGTTGCCGCTGACCGAGCTGCCGGATGCGTTGGGCCCGGTGATGGTGCCGAAGCCGGACAGGGTCTGCTGGGCCGAATAGCCCCATGGGCGCAGGTCGCTGCGGCCGACCGCCGCGCGGTCGGCGCGGTCGCGGTTCCAGATCGCGCGCCGCTTGCCGTACTCGACCGTCATCAGGAAGTTGTAGCCGTCCGTGTCCAGGTTGCCGTGCCCGTGGGTGAGGCCGAAGCGGGTGTCGCCGCCATCCTTCTGTTCCGACAGGCCCTGGCTGAAGCGCACCAGGTTGCCCACGTAGTCGCGCCGCAGGATGATGTTGACCACGCCCGCCACCGCATCCGACCCGTAGATGGCGGAGGCGCCGCCCTTGAGGATCTCGACCCGGTCCACGGCGTCCAGCGGAATGATGTTCAGGTCGGTGAACAGCTTCTGCGCATCGTCCGCGAAGCCATAGGACGCGACCCGGCGGCCATTGAGCAGCACCAGCGTGGAGGCCGCGCCCAGGCCGCGCAGCGAGATGGCCGAGGCGCCGGCCGCGAAGCCCGCGCCGAAGCCCATCGGCACCGAGCCCTGGTTGTCGACCGCCAGCGTCTGCATCAGCTCGGCGACATTGGTGCGTCCGGATTTTTCCAGGTCGGCGCGGGTGAGGCTTTGCACCGGCTCGGCCGTCTCGGCCTGGGCGCGGCGGATGTTGGAGCCGGTGATCTCCACGCGCGCCATCGGCGCGGCCTGGTCCGGCGGCGGCGGGGGCGGGGTGGTCGGGGCCTGCGCCTGCGCCGGCAGGGCAGACACGGTCAGCAGCGCGGACAGCAGGGCCGGGAGCGGCCGCAAACGCGGTGGAGGCAGTGGTCGCATGAGGTTCTCCGTATGAGCAGTGATCTGGTTCAACGGGCCCGGGATAGGGCTTGATCCAGCTCTGGAGTCTCGGGTGCCGCGCGCGCTCAACGTCTGACGCACATCAAGGCATCCCAGATCAAGAAATTGAACGTCGCGCCCATGTAACGGAACGTGCAGTGCACAAATCGCTTGCCATGCCTTGCGGAACATTGCTATAGTCGTTCAGACCATGCGTACCGCGACCTTCCACTTTTGGTTTTACTTTAGCGATTCCAGCCCAACGGCGGTGGAGTAGCGGAAGGTTCACGCAGCAACGAAACGAAACGCACAGATTCCAGGAAAACCGCCAGCGATGGCGGTTTTTTTTTACCCCTACGGAGAACGACATGCCCCGCACCGACGATTTGCGCATCCGCGAGATGAAGGAACTGACCCCGCCCGCCCACCTGATCCGGGAGTTCCCGTGCAGCGAGGCGGCCGAGCAGACCGCGGCCAGTGCCCGCATCGCGCTGCACCGCATCCTGCATGGGCAGGACGACCGCCTGATGGTGGTGATCGGGCCGTGCTCGATCCACGACCCCAAGGCCGCGCTGGAGTATGCGCAGCGGCTGGCCGAGCAGCGCGTGCGTTTCAAGGGCGAGCTGGAGATCGTGATGCGGGTGTACTTCGAGAAGCCGCGCACCACGGTCGGCTGGAAGGGCCTGATCAACGACCCGTATATGGACAACAGCTTCCGCATCAACGACGGCCTGCGCATGGCGCGCGAGCTGCTGCGCGACATCAACGAGCTGGGCCTGCCATGCGGGACCGAGTTCCTGGACGTGATCAGCCCCCAGTACATCGCCGACCTGGTCAGCTGGGGCGCGATCGGCGCCCGCACCACCGAGTCGCAGGTGCACCGCGAGCTGGCCTCCGGTCTGTCGTGCCCGGTGGGCTTCAAGAACGGCACCGACGGCAACATCAAGATCGCGGTGGAGGCGATCAAGGCGTCCTCGCAGCCGCACCATTTCCTGTCGGTGACCAAGGGCGGGCACTCGGCGATCGTGTCGACCAACGGCAACGAGGACTGCCACATCATCCTGCGCGGCGGCAAGACCCCGAACTACGACGCCGACAGCGTGGAAGCGGCCTGCCAGCAGATCGCCGGCTACGGCCTGGCCTCGCGTTTGATGATCGACGCCTCGCACGCCAACAGCAGCAAGAAGCCGGAGAACCAGGTGCCGGTGTGCGCCGACATCGCGGCCCAGGTGGCGGGCGGCGACACCCGCATCGTCGGCGTGATGGTGGAGTCGCACCTGGTGGCCGGGCGCCAGGACCTGGTGCCGGGCAAGGAGCTGGTCTACGGCCAGTCGATCACCGACGGCTGCATCGACTGGGACCAGAGCCTGCTGGTGCTGGAAACCCTCTCCCGTGCCGTCCAGCAGCGTCGCCTGCGCCAGGACTGAACGTCCTTTGCGCTACCTCAGCTGGGGTCAGGCCTGGCCGCCCGCCGCCGGGGCCTGACCCCCAGAGGAAACCGGGGCCTGACCCCAATTTTGTTCGGTTGTGACATGGGCCCAGCGATCATGCGGGTTTCGTCTCGCTGAGTGCGCTCGCGAAATGTGAATTCCGGGGAGTGTTCAAGATCCGGGGTCAGGCCTCGTCTATGAGAGGCACGCCTGACCCCGGGGTTGAGGGAGCGCAGGACGGAAAAAAAAACCGCCGGGCGAACCCGGCGGTTTTTGCGTTGAGGCCTGACTAAATCAGAACTCGTAGCGCGCGGTCAGGCGCACCGAACGCGGCTCCTGGAACGAAGTCGGCTGTTTCCAGTTCAGGTCCAGCTGGTTCTCCCCCGGGTTGGTCGAGTTCGACGTCGCACGGCTCCAGTCGCGGGTCTCCGACACCTCGGTGGTCTGGCGCTGGTTGAACAGGTTGAACACGTCCAGTTGCAGGGTCAGCTTGCCTTTGGACAGCTTCGGCATGTACGCGAACGACACGTCCACCGACGAGGTCCACGGCGTACGGCCGAAGGTCCCGCGGTTGTGCAGCTCGGCCAGCTTGGTCGACTCGTTCAGGCAGTAGTACGAGGACGGGGTCGAGTAGCCGGCCGCGTCGTCGAAGTCGGCGGCGGTCGGCGGCACGAAGCCGATGCAGCTGATCGGACGGCCGGAGGCCAGCGTGCCGTTGAAGCCGACGCGCATCTCGTCGTTCAGCATGTAGTAGCCGTAGGCCTTGAACACGTGGCGGCGGTCGTTGGCCAGGTAGCCGTCGGCGCCGTCATCCAGGGACGCGAAGTCGAAGTCTTGCGACACGCCGGCGTCTTCCTGGTTGATGGTCGAGTTCACATAGCCTTCCGCGGTGCCCTTCGACTGCGACAGCACGTACGACAGGTTCAGGCCCCACTTGCCGTCGAACGGACGGTCGAGGGTGAATTCCAGCGCCTTGTAGGTCCGGGTGTACTTGCCCAGGCCCGTGTATGAGGCCGGGAAGGTCACCGGGATCAGGTTGCCGTCGGCCTTGGCGTCCACCATCAGCTTCACGTCGTTGCCCGGATTGATGATCATGCAGGTGGCCATGGTGCTGACGTCGAAGTCAGTGTAGCCCTGCTCGATCATGTACTTTTCGAAGCCGCTGTGCTGGCAGTAGTCGTCCATGCCGTTTTGCACCTTGCGCGAGATGCCGCGCACACCGAAGCTCCAGCCCTTGGTGATCGACTTCTGGAAGCCCAGGATGTATTCGTCCTGCGACATCGGCTTGAGGTTCATGTCGGCGATGGTCGACGGATCCGGCAGGTTGCCGTCATCCACCTGCACCAGCGGGCCGATCCGCGCACCGAGGCCGGTCGGGGCCGCGGTGACCGGATCCATGCCGGTGTAGGTGAACCATTCGTCGGTGCCGAACTCGCCGCGGGTCGCGCGGATGTTGGTGTTCGACGCCACCGGGATGTAGTAGCGGCCGGCGTTACCGTAGACCTTCAGGCTGGCGTCGCCATTGACGTCCCAGGAGAAGCCCAGGCGCGGGGCGCGCAGGCGCTCGGCCTTGACGAAGCTGTCGCCGTCGCCGTTGCGGTTGTCGAACGACTCCCAGCGCAGGCCGCCGTACAGCAGCAGGTCCTTGGTGATCTTCCAGTTGTCCTCGATGTACAGCGCGTTGTTCTCGACTTCGAACTCGCCCGAGGTGGAGCGGCGGATACGCTTGCGCACATAGTTCACGCCCGGCCCGATGTTGGTGCCGTTGATCACGCCGGAGGCGCCGGTGGTGCCGTAGCGCCAGTAGACGTCACCCGAGAAGGTGCCGCCGGCGGCTTTCGAGGTGAACAGCTGGTTGTCGACACCGCCGCGGAAGGTGTGGTTGTTCCACACGTAGTCCACGTCCAGGCGCCAGGCCTTGCGGTTGTCCTGGTCTTCACCGGCGTTCGGGTCTTTCCACGCTTCCTGGCTGAACGGCTCTTTCCAGCAGCCCAGCAGGTTCACGTTGGCGTCGTACACGGTCGGGCACTGCAGCGCCGAGACGCGCGCGCCGTAGGTGGTGTCGACCTTGTCCTTGACGCGGCCGACCAGGGCCGACACGGTCAGCGCATCGGTCAGGTAGCCGGTGTACTTGCCGATCAGGGTGTAGCCGCCGCCTTCGATGGTCGAGGCTTCGCCATTGCCCTGGTGCGAGGTGTGGTAGCCCTCGTAGCCGGCGTAGTCGGTGTAGTCGTACTTGCGCTTGGTGGTGATGCCGGTGAACTCCAGGCGGTGCATGTCGTTCGGCGTCCAGTCCAGCTTGATCATGCCGTTCGGCTGGCTGTTCTTGCGGTGGTAGTCGTTACCGTTCTGGAACACGTCGATCTTGTCCTGGCGGCCTTCGATGATACCGAAGAAGAACAGCTGGTCCTTGATGATCGGGCCGCCCGCGTAGGCGTCGAAGCTCAGGTAGTCCTGCTTGTTGGGCGACTGGTACACCAGGTACTTGCCGCCTTCCTCGTTCAGGTTCAGCACGTCCTTGTTGCTGGAACGCAGGCTGTCCGGCTCCCAGATCACGGCACCGCCGGCCTGCCAGGTGTTGGTACCGCGCTTGGTGGCGATCGAGATCACGCCACCCAGCGAACGGCCGTACTCGGCGCCGTAGCCGCCCGACTTGACCTGCTGCGAGCCAATGGCATCGAAGGGCAGGTTGGCGTAGGACAGGAAGTTGCGGATGTTGGTAACGTCGAAGCCGTTGATGTAGTAGCCGTTCTCTGCCACCGACGCACCGGCGAAGGCGGGCAGGCCGCCGGCGCCCAGGTCCGGGTCGCCCTTGACCACGCCCGGGGCCAGGATGGCCACGGCGTTGACGTCGCGCGCCACCGGGAGTGCGCGCAGCTGTTCCGACGTGAACACGGTGTTGGTCTCGACCGAGGAGACATCGATTGCGCTGCGGGTGCGCGAGATCACCACGGTGTTGGTCGGCGCTTCGCCTACCAGCGACACGGCGGTACCGGAACCGATCGACACGGTGACGTCACGGGTGACGCCGTTCGAGGTCACGTGGTAGCTGCCCGGCGGCAGCTTGGCGGCGCTGAACGAACCGGAGGCGTCCACAGTGATGGTGCGCTCGAAGCCGGTTTCCGGAGCAGCGATGACCACCTTGGAACCGGGTTGCGCCTTACCGTAGATCGAACCTTCAGAGCTCTGCGCATAGGCGGTGGAGGACAGAACCAGTCCCACCGCCAGCGCGACAGCGGTGCGTTGCAGCACCGTTGCGTGTACTTTCATAAGCACTCCCGAAATGTATTTGGATATTTACTGGATGCGGCAAATGTCCTACGGCACATCTGCATGCATACCCGCAGCAATTTATACATTCCGTTACTACTCCGTCAAATTAATGTTCCGCTAAGGTTTATGACGCAGATCAAAAAACAACATTTGTAACTGGTATTGAAGGTTTGTGACCAGGAATAAAAAAAGGCGCCGGAAATCCGGCGCCTTTCCGTGACAGCGCAGTCCGGTCAGAACTGGTAGCGCACGCCCGCCTTGAAGTAGCGGCCGATGGCGCCGGACGCGTCCATCGGGTTGTAGCTCATG
This sequence comes from Zemynaea arenosa, assembly GCF_004614185.1. Lineage (GTDB taxonomy): Bacteria > Pseudomonadota > Gammaproteobacteria > Burkholderiales > Burkholderiaceae_D > Telluria > Telluria arenosa. The sequence continues at coordinate 13,153 of NZ_SPVF01000181.1, forward strand.
CCGCCGTAGGTGAGCGGGTCGAGCGGGGCCACCTTGTCGAACAGGTTGGCGATCGAGCCATACACCTGCAGGTTGCGGCTGACGTTGTAGCGGGCCGACAGGTCCACCGTGGTGAACGAGGCCAGGCGGCAGTCCTTGTTCGGGGCCGGGGTGCCGTCCGCGAACTTGGAGGCGCACAGGTCGCCCGCGAAAGCCACGTTCTTCATGTCCGCCCGGTAGTTGGCCAATGCGGTCACGCTCCAGTCGCCGCGGTCCCAGGTGGCCGACAGCGCGATCTTGTCCTTCGGCGTGCCGGCGCAGTTGGAGGTGTCGCAGTTGCCGTGCGTGCCGGCGAACTGGTATTTCACCGTGGCCGACTCGGCGCGCAGCCAGGAAGTCAGGTGGGTCCAGTTCAGGCCCATGGTCAGGCGGCCCCAGTCACCCAGCTTGAGGCGGTCCTTGACGTCCAGGTCGACGCCCTTGACTTCCGTGTAGCTGGAATTGCGGTACGGCGACTGGGTGATCAGCAGCGAGCCCGAGTTCGGGATCACGTTGCCGGCGGCGTCCTTCAGGTTGTTGTCCAGGCGCAGCGCGGTCGGCAGCGCGGCCGACTCGTTGTACGGCATCGGGTTGATCTCGTTCTCACGCTTGATCTTCCAGGCGTCCACCGCCACCGACAGGCCATCGATCGGGTCCCACACCATGCCCAGCGTGTAGCCCTTGGACTCCTCCGGCTTCAGGTTCGGATTGCCCAGCTTGACCGCCGTGACCGACAGCGAGCAGTCGTTGGACGAGGCGCCCGGCGCCGGGGTGCCGCCCGGGCAGCGGACCGGGTCGCGCGCGGTGGCGGTACCGACCGAGGCCGAACGGGTGCCGGTTTCGGCCGGGCCCGGCGCACGGAAGCCTTCCGAGTAGGTGCCGCGCAGCGCGAAGTTGCGCAGCGGGGTCCACTTGAAGCCCAGCTTCGGCGTGGTCGACTTGAAGCCTTCGTAGTGGTCGTAGCGGGCGGCGGCGTTCAGCTCCAGGCCCTTCAGCACCGGGGCGGCCACCTCGACGAACAGCGCGGACACCTTGGTGTCGCCGAACGCGGCCGTGTAGGAGGCGTTGATGTCGCCGGTCTCGGTGCCGGACAGGGTCGGGTTGCTGACCTTTTCGTCGCGGTGTTCGGCGCCCACGGCCACCCCGAGCATGCCGCCCGGCAGTTCGATCACCTCACGCGAGGCCTTGATGTCGAAGGTGTTCAGGCGGGTGGTCGAGTGCGAGGTGGCGTCGCGCACGATGGCCGCGTACTGGGCCGGCGTGTTCTTGCTCGCCTGGGTGCCGAGGTAGAACGGGAAGTACGGGCTCTTCGGGTCGCCCAGCGCGGCGAACAGCACCTTCATGTTGATCATGTTGGTGTAGCGCAGGTCCAGCGCCGACTGCGAGTGGGTGATGCCGGTGTCGATGTCCCAGCCGGCATAGCTGCCCTTCAGGCCGACCACGGCCCGCTTGAACTCGTTGTTGGCATAGCGTACCTGCGGGCCCACGTCGAAGAACGAGTAGCGCACGCGGGCGGTGGCGCCGAACGGGTTCTGCGGGTGAGTGGCCGCCAGCGCCATGGTGGTGCCGGCGCCCGAGCTCCAGTTCAGCAGGTTGTTGGGCGGGTAGAAGAAGGTGCCGGTGGCGCTCGGCGGCGTCATGGTGAAGTGGGTGTCGCGCTTCGAGTAGCCGAGTTCGCCGTACAGCTGCCAGTCGGCCGACAGGTTCTTGGTGGCGCGGGTGTACAGGTTGACGCCGTCGATCTGCGGCTGCATCGCGCGGAACTGGTCCGAGTGCCACACGCAGCCGTTGGCCGGGACCGGCTGCGGCGAGGTGGTGAACTGGGCGCAGCCCGGCAGGTAGACGTATTCGCCGGTGGCCGGATTGCGCACGGCGCCGGTCGGGGTGTTGCCGGCGGTTCCGCCGCGCACGTCGCCGTTGGCGAACTGGGTCGCCAGCGGATAGCCCCAGGGGCGCAGGTCGCCATGGCCGATCCAGGCGCGGTCGGCGCGGTCCTTGTTCAGGATTTCGTTGGACCTGTAGGCTTCCGCGTTGACCAGCACGTTGTAGCCGTCGCTGTCCAGGTGGCCCATGCCCCAGGTCACGGCACCTTTGGCCTGCTCGTTGTCGCGGTAGCGCGACTGGCCGCCTTCGACCTTGACCACGGTGCCGGTGAAGTCCTTGCGCAGGATGACGTTGACCACGCCGGCGATCGCGTCCGCGCCGTAGGTGGAGGAGGCGCCGTCCTTCAGGATCTCGATGCGTTCCACCGCTTCCATCGGCACGGTGGACAGGTCGGTGAAGGTCTTCTGGCCGTCATCGGCGCGGGCGAATGGGGCCATGCGGCGGCCGTTCAGCAGGACCAGGGTCGAGGTCGCGCCCAGGCCGCGCAGGGACACGGCGGTGGAACCGGCCGCGAAGCCGTTGCCGAAGCCGGTCGGCAGTGAGCCGGCGCCATCCACGGACAGGGTCTGCAGGTACTCGGCCACGGTGGCCTTGCCGGACTTTTGCAAATCCTCGCGCGACACCACGGTCACCGGCGACGCCGTCTCGGCCTGCGCCCGCTTGATGCTCGAGCCGGTGATCTCCACGCGCTGGATCGCGCCGGTGTTGGCGGCGGCGGTATCCTGGGCATAGGCCGTGTGAGCCCAACCGATCGTCGCGGCCGCCAGGGTGACAGCCTGTGCGAGCGTTGTCTTTTTAATCATGAAACCTCCAAATTTGTGCTGCGTACAAGAAGCGTATTTGGACCAATGTTTTACGCGGAGCGAGAATATTTATATCGCTCAATGGTCCATCTGCATATGCATATGTCTCGAAAAGGCATTTCTATAACATTTTCGAGCGCCGCCATCTGACCACTCCGCTTGCGAGGGTGTCAATATATGTATGTACATATGTCGGCATAAATACAACACTTTCTTCACACGGCCGGGGTCACCCCAAGTTATTGGGGGCCACAAAAGTTGAGGCCCCGGCTGCGGCAAAAACCGCTATCGTTACGGTTTTGCATGAAGTGGAGCAGCGGATGAAGGTTCTCCAGGCGGCGCGGTGGCTCACCGCGGCACTCTTGGTGACGATGTGGGTCGGATTGGCGGCAGCGGCCCCGGTCAAGACGCTCCGCTACATCATCCCCGCCGCCGAAACCGGCTTCGACCCGGCCACCGTGCGGGATCTGTACTCGAACCACATCGTGCAGGCGGTCTTCGAGAGCCTGTACACCTACGACTACCTGGCCCGCCCGGCCAAGCTGGTGCCCGCCGCGGCCGCCGCGTTGCCGGACATCTCGGCGGACGGCAAGACCTACACCATCCGCCTCAAGAAGGGGATCCTGTTCGCACCCGACCCGGCGTTCCAGGGGCGGCGGCGCGAACTGACCATGGCGGACTTCGTCTATTCGTGGGAGCGCCTGTTCGACCCGCGCCTGTCCTCGCCGCACGCCTGGCTGTTCGAAGGCAAGATCGTCGGCTTCGACGCCGCCGGGCAGGCGGCCCGCAAGGCCGGCCGCTTCGATTACGCGCGCAAGGTGCCCGGCTTCGAGATCCTCGATCCCTACACCTTGCGTATCCACCTGACCCAGACCGACTTCAATCTCGGCATGATCCTGGCGCACCAGCCCACCGTGGCGGTGGCGCGCGAGGTAGTGGAAAAATATGGGGACGTGAAGGGCGAGGTCCCCGCCAACCCGGTCGGTACCGGCCACTACCGGCTGACGGAATGGGTGCGCGGCGCCCGCATGGTCCTGGAGCGCAACCCGGTGCACCGGCCCGAGACCTGGGACTTTGCGCCGGGGGATGACCCCGAGGACGCGCGCATCGTTGCCCAGATGAAGGGCAAGCCGGTGCCCGCCATCGACCGCATCGAGGTCGCCGTGCTGGTGGAGGACCAGGCCCGCTGGCTGTCCTTCCAGAGTGGCGGCACGGATTTGTTCTGGCTGGACGGCCCGCTCGCGCCCAAGGCGCTGGTGGGCGGCAAGCTGCGCCCCGAGCTGGCGGCCAAAGGCATCCAGCTCTCCCGCCTGATCGATGCGGAGACCACCTGGTATTACTGGAACATGCAGGACCCGGCCCTGGGCGGCTTCTCGAAGGAGCGTATCGCCCTGCGCCGCGCCATCGCCATGGCCCACAACGTGGACGAGGAAATCGCCATCGTCTGGAACGGCCAGGCGCGCCGTATCGACTACCCGATCCCGCCCGGTGTGGTGGGGCATGACCCCAACTGGCGCTCGCTCAACCCCTACAATCCGGCGCTGGCCAACAAGCTGCTGGACCGCTACGGCTACAGGAAAGGGCCGGACGGGTGGCGCCGCCAGCCCAACGGTCAGCCGCTGGTCGTCCATTACGTCTCGCGCACGGAACTGAATGGCGTGCTGCAGGCCGAGGTCTGGCGCAAGACCTACAATGCGCTCGGCATCCAGATGGTGAATGACCGCATGATCTTTGCCGACCTGCTGGCCGCGGAGCAGCGCTGCAAGGTCGCCACCCGCAACGGCCAGTGGCAGGCCGACTACCCGGACGGCGACAACTTCATGCAGCTCTACTACGGACCGAACTCTCACTCCAACAATTTTGGCTGCTACCAGGACCCGGTCTACGACAAGCTCTACGAGCAGGCCCACAGCATGCCGCCGGGCCCCGAGCGCGACGCCATCTACCACAAGGCCGTGCGCCGCCTGGAAGCGATGGGCGCCGAGAAGATGGGCTACGCGCGCTACCGCAACATGCTGGCCCAGCCCACGGTCCTGGGCTACAAGAAGCACCCGATCCTGCTGCAGGAATGGGCCTATATCGACCTCGACCCGTCACTGGCGAAGAAGCCGTGACGTTTTATTGACCGCCAATGCTTGCCTATATCCTCCGCCGCCTGTGGCAGATGCTGCCCACCATGGCCGGTGTCGTGGTCCTCGTGTTCGTGCTGTTCAACTGGGTGGGCGGGGACCCTTCGTACATTTTGGCGGGCAAGATGTCCAACCCCGAGGCCATCGCCAACATCCGCAGGCAGCTGGGCATCGACCAGCCGTACTGGGTGCAGCTGTGGATCTTCGTGAAGCAGATCGTGACCTTCGACTTCGGCAGCGCCTGGAGCACCGGCGAGCCGGTCTCGCACATCATCGCCACGCGGCTCGGGCCTTCGCTCACGGTGCTGGTGCCGCTGACGATCCTGGAAACCGTGATCGGCATTGCGCTGGCGCTGGCCATCGCCTTCGTGCGCGGCTCGCTGACCGACCGCGCGGTGATGGTCGCCTGCACGGTGGGCATGTCGATCTCCATCCTGGTCTACATCATCGTCTTCCAGTACACGCTGGCCTACAAAATGGGGCTTTTCCCGGTGCAGGGCTGGGGCGAGCACTTTGGCGAGAACCTGCTGCGCTATGCCACGCTGCCGATTTTGATCGGGCTGGCGGTATCGATCGCGCCCACCCTGCGCCTGTTCCGCACCTTCGTGCTGGATGAAGTGAACCAGGACTATGTGCGCACCGCGCGCGCCAAGGGCCTGTCCGAACGGCGCGTGATGTGGGTGCACGTGCTGCGCAATGCGGCCATCCCCATCATCACCTACGTGATGTCCAACCTGCCGGCGCTGCTGATCGGCGCCTTCCTGCTGGAGCGCTTCTTTGGCATTCCGGGCATCGGGCGCGAGGTGATCCTGGCGGTCGAGCGCAGCGATTTCCCGGTCATCAAGGCCATCACCGTGTACGTGGCCGCGGCCACCATGATCTTCAACCTGCTGACCGACCTGCTGTACCAGGCCGTCGACCCGCGCGTGCAACTCAAATGATGGATACGGCTTACCAGACTTCCCCCGGCCTGTGGGCGCTCGCGTGGCGCCGCCTGCGGCAGGACCGCATCGCCATGTTCGCGCTGGCGGTGGTGGGGGCCTTCCTCGTGCTGATCGCGCTGTCCGGCGCTGGCTTGATTGCCGCCGACTGGGAGCAGGAGGTCGGCGTCAATTACGCGCCGCCGACGTTTGTGGGCGCGGATGCGGCCACGCACGATGCCGCCGCCAGTGCCGCCGTGGGCGAGGCCCCGCCCAACGCTTTCGACCCGCTGGCCGACGATATCGCCGTCCTCAAGCAGCAGCTGGGCCGCACGCCGGATGACAGCCCGGTCGAAATGTACGGCATCGACGATCCGCTGGCCAGGGACATTGCGGAACTCAAGGCGCAGCTGGGGCAGGGCGCCCACGGTGGCGCGGCCGCGGCCAAGCGCGAGACGCTGCCCTTCGGCGCGGACAAATGGGGCCATGACGTCATCAAGAAGACCATCAAGGGCGCCGAGACCTCGATCGTGGTCGGCCTGGTGGCGGCGCTGGTGGCAGTGGCGCTGGGCACCCTGTTTGGCGCCTTCGCCGGTTTCTACGGCGGCCGGGTGGACGACTTCTTCACCTGGTTCTACTCGATCTTCACGTCGATTCCGTCGATCCTCATGATCCTGACCGTGGCCGCCGTGCTGCAGCAGAAGGGCGTGCTCACCATCGTGCTGATCCTCGGCCTGACCGGCTGGACCGGCCCGTATCGCCTGATCCGCGCCGAATACATGAAGCACAAGGCGCGCGAATACGTAATGGCGGCGGATGCCATCGGCGCGTCCTCGCTGCGCAAGATGTTCTCGCACATCTTCCCCAACGTCTCGCACATCGCGCTGGTGCAGATGTCGATCCTGGTGGTGGGCTTCATCAAGGCGGAAGTGATCCTGTCCTTCCTTGGCTTTGGCGTGCCGGTGGGCGTGGTGTCCTGGGGCTCGATGCTCAACGAGGCGCAGAACGAACTCATACTCGGCAAATGGTGGCAGCTGACCGCCGCCGCCTGCGCGATGGCGGTGCTGGTCACGGCCTTTTCCCTGTTCACCGACGCCCTGCGCGACGCGCTCGATCCGAAACTGAAATGACTGCCGTGACCACTCCGCTCCTCAGCGTGCGCAACTTGCGTGTGCATTTTAAGCTCGACAAGAAGACCACCTTCGAGGCCGTGAAGGGCATCTCCTTCGACGTCCCGCGCAACAGCACCGTGGCGCTGGTCGGCGAATCGGGCAGCGGCAAGTCGGTCAGCTCCCTGGCCGTCATGGGCCTGCTGCCGCCGCTGACTTCCATCATCGACCCGCAATCGTCCATCCTGTTCGATGGCCGTGAACTGCTGCGGACCTCGGTCGCCGAGCGGCGCCGCCTGTGCGGCAAGGAGATCTCGATGATCTTCCAGGAGCCGATGTCGTCGCTGAACCCCGTGTTCACGGTCGGCTTCCAGATCGGCGAGGTGCTGCGCCAGCATATGGGCATGAACGCGAAGCAGGCCCGCGCCCGCACGCTCGAGCTGCTGGACGAAGTGGGCATCCCTGATCCAACCGCGAAGATCGACACCTACCCGAGCCAGATGTCCGGCGGCCAGCAGCAGCGCGTGATGATCGCCATGGCTATCGCCTGCGAACCCAAGCTGCTGATCGCGGACGAGCCGACCACCGCGCTGGACGTCACGATCCAGAAGCAGATCATGGAGCTGATCGCGCGGCTGCAGAAAAAGCACCAGATGTCGGTCCTCTTCATCACCCACGACCTGGGGCTGGTGAGCGAGATCGCCGACCGCGTGATTGTGATGCGCCACGGCGAAGTACGGGAGGAGGGCGCGGCCGCGCAGGTGCTGGAGCAGCCGGAGGACTCGTACACCAAGGCGCTGCTGCATTGCCGCCCGCCGCTGGACGCGCGGCCGATCCGCCTGCCCGTCATCGACGACTACATGCAGGGCCGCGCGCTGCCGCAAGGCGAGCGGCAGCGCGGCTACACGGCGGACGACGACACCGTGCTGGTGGTGCGCAACCTGGCCAAGAGCTTCTACGTGCGCGAAGGCCTGTTCGGCAAGCGCGAATTCGGCGCCGTGAAGGACGTCTCGTTCACCCTCCCGCGTGGGAAGACCCTGGGTGTGGTCGGCGAATCCGGCTCCGGCAAGACCACGGTCGGCCTCACGCTCCTGCGGCTGCACCAGGCCACCGGCGGCACCGCCATGTTCGAGGGCCGCGATCTCATCTCCATGAAGGATGCCGAGTACCAGCCCTACAAGCGCCGCATCCAGATCATCTTCCAGAACCCGTACGCCTCGCTGAACCCGCGCTTCACCGTCGGCCAGATCCTGCTGGAGCCGATGCGCATCCACCGCATCGGCGCGGATGACCGGGAGCGCGAGCAGACCGCCATGCAGCTGCTGGAACGCGTCGGCCTGCCGGCGCAAGCCTTCCACCGCTATCCGCACGAGTTCTCCGGCGGGCAGCGGCAGCGCATCGCCATCGCGCGCTGCCTGACCATGAAGCCGGAAATCCTGGTCTGCGACGAATCCGTGTCGGCGCTGGACGTGTCGGTGCAGGCCCAGGTCCTCAACCTGCTGCAGGACCTGCAGGATGAATTCGGACTCTCGTACATCTTCATTTCGCACGACCTGTCCGTGGTCCGCTACATGTCCGACCAGGTGATGGTCATGCACCACGGCGAGGTGGTCGAAATGGGCAACGCGGACGAGATCTACACCAATCCGCAACACCCCTACACAAAGACACTGCTCGCGGCGATCCCCGGCCGCGCAAACTGATACCATGGCAGCATGATTGCGCTGCTCGACAAATATGGCGTCTTGCTGGTCTTCCTCACCGTGCTGGTCGAGCAGCTCGGCTTGCCCATACCTGCTTATCCGATCCTGATCGTCGCCGGAGCCCTGGCGGTCACGGGCAAGGTGTCGCTCGTGCTCACCGTGGTGGCCGCGCTGGCGGCCTGCCTGATCAGCGATATCTTCTGGTTCCGCGCGGGCCGCTTCTACGGCAAGCGCATTTTACGGCTGCTGTGCCGCATCTCGCTCAACCCCGACTACTGCGTCAGTCAGACCGAGGACCATTTCGCCCGCCACGGCGCCAAGTCCCTGCTGGTGGCCAAGTTCGTCCCGGGTTTCAATACCATGGGGCCACCGCTGGCCGGTGCGCTGGGCATGCCCGCGCGCCGTTTCGTCGCCTTTGCACTGGGCGGCGCAGTGCTGTGGGCCGGGGGCGGCATCGCGCTCGGCACGATTTTTTCGTCGCGCGTGGACGACGTGCTGGCGACGTTGTCCACCATGGGCTCGACCGCGCTGGTGGTGGTGCTGGCGCTGGTCGGCCTGTTTGTGCTTTTCAAGTACATCGAGCGGCGCCGCTTCCAGCGCAAGACGGACATCGAGCGCGTGACCATGCAGGAGCTGGTGGCGCTGATGATGGCCGGGCACAAGCCGATCATCATCGACGCACGCAGCGACACCGCACGCCAGCTGGAGCCGGCGATTCCGGGCGCGCTGATCTTCAACGACTGCGAGCCGCAGGAACTCATGGCGGGGATCGACAAGGACAAGCACGTCATCGTCTACTGCAGCTGCCCGAACGACGTGACGGCGGCGCAGGTGGCCAGGCAGTTCCTCGCCAACGGCTTCCACAAGGCGCGCCCGCTGCAGGGCGGGCTGGATGCCTGGAATGAACACAAGCTGAATAACACGGCGGTGTGACCCTGCCGCTGTCCGCCGCAATTCCGATCAAATCCCCCTCCTTGGCCAGTGCTAGAGTGGCGCCCATTCGTCATTGGGGCCGTTCATGAGCATCGTCGCCAAAGCGCTGTGGTACATCGAGAATAATTTTGCCGATGGCGCGCTCACGCTCGACTCTGTGGCCGCCGCGTGCAATGCCTCGCGCTTTCATCTGACGCGGGCATTTGGCGTGGCGACGGGCTTCTCGCTGATCCGCTATGTGCGGGCGCGGCGCCTGACCGAGGCGGCGCGCGCACTGGCGGCGGGCGCTCCGGACATCCTGGCGGTGGCGCTGGATGCGGGGTATGGCTCGCATGAGGCGTTCACGCGGGCGTTTCGCGACCAGTTCGGCCTCACGCCGGAAGCGTTGCGGGAGCAGGGGCACTGCGACGGACTGGTGTTGATACCGGCGCTGCGGCTGGACCATCGCACCGAGCCGCCGATGGCCGCACCGCGGCTGATCGAGCACGCGGCCTTCACCATTGCCGGGCTGCGCGAGCGCTACACGCCAGAGACCGTGGCGGGGATTCCGGCGCAGTGGCGGCGCCTGGCCGCTTTCCCGCCGCCGCGCGAGCGGGCGAGCCGCTACGAGTTCGGCGTGTGCACGGGGAGCGATGGCTGCGGGTTCGATTACACCTGCGGGATCGAGGTGACGGGCTACGCCCCGGCCGGGCTGCAGCTGCTGCACGTGCCGGAGCAGTATTACGCGGTGTTCTTCCACGCGGGGCACATCTCCGCCATCCGCATGACCTTCCGCGCCATCTTCGACGAGTGGCTTCCCGCGTCCGGCCTGCGCCCGACCAACGGGGCCGACTTCGAGCGCTACGACGAGCGCTTCGACGTGACGACCGGCGATGGTGGCGTCGAGATCTGGGTACCGGTGGCACATCAATGAGCGAAAATATGAACAAGAACGTGATGACCAATCTGGCGCTCGCGGTGGCGGGTGGCCTTGCGTTGCGGTTTGCTTTCAGCCTGCACCCGGTGTGGTGGCTGGCCTGGCTCGCGCCCGCGCCGGTGCTGGTGGCGATGCTGCGCAGTTCGCGCTGGCAGGCGCTCGGGCTGGCGGCGCTGGCGAGCCTGATCGCCGCCAGCTCGCGGTACCACTACGCGGCGCTGCTCATGCCGATGCCCGGCGCGCTGGTGATGATCCTGCTGCTGGCGTTCCTGTGGTTCGCCGTGCTTGCGCTCGCCCGCCGGGCGATGGCGGCTCCCGATGCGTCGCCTTGGTCCGTGCTGGCCTACCCGTTGCTCTGGTGCGCCGCCGACACGCTGCTTGCGCACCTCACCCCGGACACCAACTTCGACAGCATCGCCTATTCGCAGGCCGGGTTCCCGCCTGCCGTGCAGATCCTGTCCTTGACCGGCGTCGCTGGCCTCGTGTTCGTGCTGTCGCTGGTTCCTGCTGTGCTGGCGCTGGCGATCGTGCGCGGCTGGCGCCCGCTGCGCGGGCCGCTCATGCTCGCGGCCGCGCTCACGCTGGCCACGTTCACGTTCGGCGTTGTGCGCCTC
>NZ_SPVF01000198.1 GCF_004614185.1 Zemynaea arenosa
GCGCTCGTGGAGGGCCCTGTCGCTTCACTCCATTCGATGCCGAGGGAGCGCAGGGCGGCGAGCATGACGCGGGTGTCGTCGGAGTCGAGCAGGTCGACGATCTCGGTCGTGCCCTCGGCCAGCGCGGCGAGCAGCAAGGTGCGGTTGGAGATCGACTTCGACCCCGGCAGCTTGACCGTGCCTTTCACGCGTGCGACGGTGGGAAGATCGAGATGCTCGGGGTAGGTGGTCATGCTGCGTTAATCCTGTAAGCCTGTTTATTCAGAGGTTTCTTGCGGCGGCGGAGGCGGCGCCTCGGCCGCTTCGATCGCCTCGATCCAGCGCTGGCGCGCCTGCTGGGCATTGGCGTACACGGAGTTGAGCGCGGCGCCATCGCGCGCGGCGAGCAGGCCGCGCAGGGTGGTCAATTGTGCCAGATACGCATCGAGCTCGCCGAGCAGCGCTTCCTGATTCGCAAGCGAGATATCGCGCCACATTTCAGGCGAGGACCCGGCAATGCGTGTGAAGTCGCGGAAGCCACTGGCCGCGTACTGAAACAGCAGGTCCGCATGCGGCTTGTGCGCGATGTCGTCCACCAGCGCGTAGGCCAGCAGGTGCGGCAGATGGCTGACCGCGGCGAACACCCGGTCGTGCTCCTGCGGGGACAGCTGGTGGATGATAGCGCCGCACGCCGCCCACGCCTGCGCCACGCGCTCCACATGGTGCTCCGCGTTCTCCGGCAGCGGCGTGAGCACCGCCTTCTTGCCGACGTAGAGGTCGGGGATGGCCGCTTCCGGCCCGTTCTTTTCACGGCCCGCGATCGGATGGCCGGGCACGAACTGCGCCACATGCGCGCCAAGCGCCGCACGCGCGGCTGCCACCACGTCCGACTTGGTGCTGCCCGCATCGGTGACCACGGTCTGCGGCTCCAGGTGCGGCAGGATAGCCGCCAGGATGCTTTCGGTCTGCGCCACCGGCGCGGCGATGAGCACCAGGTCCGCATCGCGCATCGCCTCCTCAGGCGTGGACGCCATCGAGTCGATGATCCCAAGCTGCAGCGCGCGGGCGATGGCGTGCGGGTTGCGCCCCACACCCACCACTTCGCGCACCAGGTGCTTGTGCTTGAGCGCGAGCGCGAACGAGCCGCCGATCAGGCCAACGCCGTAGATGACGACCTTGCCGAACACGGTCAGGCCAGCGCTTTTTTCAGCGCCGCGATGCACGCCGCATTCTCCTGCGGCAGGCCGATGGAAATGCGCAGCCACTGCGGCAGGCCGTAGGCGCCGACCGGACGCACGATCACGCCCTGCTTGAGCAGCGCCACGTTCACGCGCGCACCCGCGCCCTCGTCCTCGCCCACCTTCACGAGCACGAAGTTGCCGTACGAAGGCACGTACTGCAGGCCCATCTCCTCGAACGCCTGTACGTACTGCTGGTAGCCGGCCGTGTTGTTCTCGGCGCTCTTCTTCAGGAATGCGGTGTCGTTGAGCGCCGCCACGGCCGCGGCCTGCGCCAGCGAATTCACATTGAAGGGCTGGCGCACGCGGTTCATCAGGTCCGTCACCGCCGGCTGGGCGATCGCAAAGCCGACCCGCAGGCCCGCCAGGCCATACGCCTTGGAGAAGGTGCGCGAGACGATCAGGTTCGGGTACTTGCGCACCCAGGCTGTGGATTCGTACTGGTCCTGCGGCGCGAGGAATTCGTTGTAGGCCTCGTCCAGCACCACGATCACGTTCGCAGGCACCTTGTCCAGGAAGGCTTCCAGCTTGGCGGCCGGGAGGAAGGTACCGGTCGGATTGTTCGGGTTGGCGATGAAGACGAGCTTCGTGTCCTGGTCGATGGCCGCGGCCATCGCGTCCAGGTCGTGCCCATGGTCGACCGCCGGGACCACGATGGCGCGCGCGCCTAGGCCCTGCGCGGCCAGCGCGTACACGGCGAACGAGTACTGCGCGTACAGCACCGCATCGCCCTTCTGCACGAAAGCCTTGGCGGCGATTTCGAGAATGTCGTTGGAGCCGTTGCCGAGGGTGATGCAGTCCATCGGCACGTCGTAGCGCTTGGCCAGCGCCGTCTTCAGCTCAAAGCCGTTGGAATCGGGGTAGCGCGCCAGTTCGGCCGCCGCCTGCAGCATCGCCTGCTTGCTGGACTCGGGGACGCCGAACGGGTTTTCGTTGGACGCCAGCTTGACGATGTTGGCTTCATCGAGGCCGAACTCGCGCGCGACTTCGGCGATGGGTTTGCCCGCCTGGTAAGGGGCGATGGCACGGATGTACTCGGGACCGTATGGGTTGGACATGATGGCTTTTGGAGAAGAGAGAAATCTTTCGCGGCGCCCCGCGGGCGCCTTGTCTTTTTACAGGCTCACCGGATAGGAGCCGAGAATCTTGAAGAAAGCGGCGTTGTGCTTGAGCTCTTCCAGCGCGCGCGCGACGTGTGCATCCTGCACGTGGCCTTCGACATCGACATAGAAGTAGTACTCCCACGTGCCGATGCGCGCCGGGCGCGATTCGAAGCGCGTCATGGATACGCCATGGGTGGCCAGCGGCGCGAGCAGGTTGTAGACGGCGCCGGCCTTGTTGGGCACCGCCAGCACCAGCGAGGTGTGGTCGTCGCCGGACGGATTCGTGTGCAGGTGGCCGATCACGGCAAAGCGCGTGCGGTTGTGCGGATCGTCCTGGATGTGGGCCTGCACCACGCCGAGGCGGTACTGCTCACCTGCCATCTCGCTGGCGATGGCCGCAATCGATGCATCCTCGCTGGCCAGCCGCGCCGCCTCGCCATTGGAGGCCACCGCGCGCCGCTCGACATGCGGGTAGTGGAGATTCAGGTAGACCTGGCACTGCGCCAGGGCCTGCGAATGCGCGCACACGATCTTCACGCCATCCATGGTGCCGGTCTTGGTCATCAGCGAATGGTGGACGGCGATCGAGACCTCGCCGCTGATCACGGTGGTGGTGGCCAGCAGCAGGTCCAGCGTGCGGTTGATCGCCCCTTCGGACGAATTCTCGACCGGCACCACGCCGAAGTCCGCGGTCCCCGCTTCCGCCGCGCGGAACACTTCGTCGATGGACACGCAAGGCAGCGTTTCGATGGCGCTACCGAATTGCTGGAACACGGCCTGCTCGCTGAAAGTGCCGGAGGGGCCGAGATAGGCCACCGTCACGCGCTTTTCCAGCGAGCGGCAGGCGGACATGATCTCGCGGAAGATGGTCTGCACTTCGCGCCCGCCCATCGGGCCAGGGTTGCGTTCGGCCACGCCGCGCAGCACCTGCGCTTCGCGCTCGGGACGGAACACGGGGGCGCGGGTCTCGGCCTTTACATGGCCGACTTCCTGCGCCACCTTGGCGCGCTGGTTGAGGAGGTCCAGGATCTGCGCGTCGATCGCATCGATCTGGTCGCGCAAGGGTTTCAGTTTGTCTGTCATCGTCAGCCTTTGAACGCCGCACCATACGGCACGGCGGGGGAGCACGCGGCGTTTTATCGGCCCGCGAACTCGTTCAAATAATCGACCAGGGCTTGCACACCCTCGATTGGCATCGCGTTGTAGATCGATGCCCGCATACCGCCGACGGACTTGTGGCCCTTCAGTTGCAGCAGCCCGCGCGCCTTGGCGCCGGCCAGGAATTTGTCGTTCAAGCTTTCGTCGCGCAGGAAGAACGGTATGTTCATGCGCGAGCGGCAATCGGGCGCGACGCGATTCTGGTAGAAGTCGTCGGCGTCCAGCGCGTCGTACAGCAGGCGCGCTTTTTCAATATTACGCTGTTCCATCGCGGCCACGCCACCCTGCTTCTGCAGCCACTGGAAGGTCAGGCCTGCGATGTAGATGCCGTAGGTGGGCGGCGTGTTGTACATGGAGTCGTGGTCGGCCACGATCTTCCAGTCGAAGGCCGAGGGGCAGATCGGCAGTGCGTGGCCCAGCAGGTCTTCACGCACGATCACGATGGTCAGGCCCGCGGGGCCGATGTTCTTTTGCGCGCCGGCGAAGATCACGCCGTACTTGCTCACGTCGACCCGGCGCGACAGGATGTGCGAGGACATGTCGGCCACGATGGGCGTGTCGCCCTGCACCGTCGGCACGAAGTTGAACTCGACGCCGTCGATGGTCTCGTTGGTGCAGATGTGGAGGTAGGCGGCGTCTTTGGAGAGCTGCCACGATTCCTGCGGTGGAATCGAGGTATAGCCTTCGCCGGCGCGCGGGCCGGCGGCCAGGTTGGCCTGCACGTAGCGCGCGGCCTCCTGGAAGGACTTGGTGGACCAGGAACCAGTGCGGACGAAGTCCACCGTGGCTGGTTGCGCCATGCTCAGGCCCGCGAGATTCAGCGGCACGATAGCGTTTTCGCCGATGCCGCCGCCTTGCAGGAACAGGATCTTGTAGTTGGCCGGGACGCCGAGCAGGTCACGCAGGTTGCGGACCGCGTCCTCGTAGATCGATATGAATTCCGGGCCCCGATGGCTCATCTCCATCACGGACATCCCGCTGCCATGCCAGTCGAGCATTTCGGCAGCGGCTTGTTCGAGCACTTCTCGCGGCAGCACTGCCGGGCCGGCGGAGAAGTTGTAGACGTGAGTCACGGGCGGTCCTTGTCCTTTACTTGACGTTCTCGTTCACGAGTTTGGCGGCCATCGCCTGGATGCGCGGCATCATCACGCGCTGGCTGATCTGCATGCTCTCGCCGGCGATCTGCGGCATCTCGGCCATCATCTTGACGCCCAGCGGCGAGGCGTAGAAAGCCGCCAGCTGATGCAGTTCGTCCGCCGTGAAATGGCGTGCGTACAGGGGCGCCGTTTCGGCGATCAGTTCGCGGATCAGCGTGCCGTCGCCAAACAAGGACTGCATGGCGGCCGTCATCTTGGGCAGCTCGGCATTGAGCTTCTCAATGGCCTTCTTGCGCTCGTCCGGCGTGAGCTTGGTGTTGCCATTGATGGTGGCGAGCGCGGATTGCTGCATCATCTGCGGCATCTGGGCGGAAATCTGCTGCATCATGCGCGCGGCCGTGTCCTCGTAATGCATGGAGGAGAGCATCTCGCGGGCGGCTTGCAGCGCCGCGGGATCCGGCGCGGCAGCGGCGGGTGCCGTCTGCGCCGTCTGAGCGTGCACGCTCGGGATGGCGAAAGCGAAGGAAGCGATGACTGCGGCGAGCATTTTCTTCATGGCGTTTCCTTTCGATGAGGTGGACGGCCTTGCGGAGGGTCCGGGTACGGCGGCTGCAGCGGATGGCGCGCAGGGCACGCCCAGCGACGCGGCGCGCGGCCCGGACCCGTGGTCCGGCACCGGCGCCGCGCGGGTCTTACTCTTCGTCCGCGGACGGCGGGACGTCGTCCGGGTTAGGCTCGTCGGACGCGGCGTCCGGCGGGGTCGGCTGGCCGACGAACGGGGCGCGGGTCTCCGGCTCCTCGACTTGCAGGGAGGCCGGCAGGTCGGTCACATCTTCCACGTCCGACTCCATCACGCGCTGCAGGCCGGAAAGCTTGGTGCCGTCTTCCACCGCGATCAGGGTCACGCCCTGGGTCGCGCGGCCCATCTCGCGGATCTCGGCCACGCGGGTGCGGATCAGCACCCCGCCGGTCGTGATCAGCATGATCTCGTCGGTCGCCGAGACCAGGGTCGCCGCCACCACCTTGCCATTGCGCTCAGAGGTCTGGATCGCGATCATGCCCTTGGTGCCGCGGCCGTGGCGGGTGTACTCGCCGATCGGGGTGCGCTTGCCGAAGCCGTTTTCGGTGGCGGTGAGCACGGACTGCTGCTCGTTCTCGGCCACCAGCAGGGCGATCACGTTCTGCCCTTCCTCCAGGTTCATGCCGCGCACACCGCGCGCCGCACGGCCCATCGGGCGCACGTCGTTTTCGTCGAAGCGCACGGCCTTGCCGGAATCTGAGAACAGCATCACGTCGTGCGCGCCATCGGTCAGCGCGGCGCCGATCAGGAAGTCGCCCTCGTCCAGGTCCACGGCGATGATGCCGGCCTTGCGCGGGTTGCTGAAGTCCTTCAGCGGCGTCTTCTTCACGGTGCCCATGGAGGTCGCCATGAACACGTAGTGGTCTTCCGGGAAGGTGCGGTTTTCGCCGGACAGCGGCAGCACCACGGTGATCTTCTCGTTGTCCTGCAGCGGGAACATGTTGACGATCGGCTTGCCGCGCGAGTTGCGCGAGCCTTGCGGCACTTCCCACACCTTCAGCCAGTACAGGCGGCCGCGGTTGGAGAAACACAGGATGTAGTCGTGCGTGTTGGCGATGAACAGCTGGTCGATCCAGTCCTCGTCCTTGGTCGCGGCGGCCTGCTTGCCGCGGCCACCGCGCTTCTGGGCGCGGTATTCGCTGATCGGCTGGGCCTTCATGTAGCCGCCGTGCGAGAGCGTGACCACCATGTCCTGCGGGGTGATCAGGTCTTCGGTTTCCAGGTCGGTGGCGTTGTTCTCGATGGTCGAGCGGCGCTCGTCCTTGTCGCCGTATTCGGTCTTGGCGGCCGCCAGTTCATCGTGGATGATGGCCGTGACGCGGGCCGGCTTGGACAGGATGTCCAGCAGGTCGGCGATGACCGCCATCACATCCTTGTACTCGTTGACGATCTTGTCCTGTTCCAGGCCGGTGAGGCGCTGGAGGCGCATCTGCAGGATTTCCTGGGCCTGGTCGTCGGACAGCTTGTACAGGCCATCGGCCTGCATGCCGTAGTGCTTGGGCAGGTTCTCGGGACGGAAGGCGTCGACGCCGCCGATCTCGTTCTCGCCGGTGCGGGCCAGCATCTCGCGCACCAGGGACGAATCCCAGGCGCGCTCCATCAGCGCGGTCTTGGCGACCGGCGGGGTCGGCGCGGCCTTGATGATGGCGATGAATTCGTCGATGTTCGCCAGCGCGACCGCCAGGCCTTCCAGCACGTGGCCGCGTTCGCGCGCCTTGCGCAGGTCGAACACGGTGCGGCGGGTGACCACTTCGCGGCGGTGCGACAGGAACTCCTGGATCATCTGTTTCAGATTCAGGAGCTTGGGCTGGCCGTTGACCAGCGCCACCATGTTCATGCCGAAGGTGTCTTGCAGCTGGGTTTGCTTGTACAGGTTGTTCAGCACCACTTCCGGCACTTCGCCGCGCTTGAGCTCGATGACCACGCGCATGCCGGACTTGTCCGACTCGTCGCGGATGTCGCTGATGCCTTCCAGCTTCTTGTCGCGCACGTTCTCGGCGATACGCTCCAGCAGCGACTTCTTGTTCACCTGGTAGGGCAGCTCGTCCACGATGATCGCGGTGCGGCCGCCTTCCTTGCCGAATTCCTCGAAGTGCGTTTTCGCACGCATCACGCAGCGGCCGCGGCCGGTGCGGTAGCCGTCGCGCACGCCGGACACGCCGTAGATGATGCCGCCGGTCGGGAAGTCCGGCGCGGGGATCAGCTCGATCAGCTCGTCGATGGAGCAATCCGGATTGGCCAGCACGTGCAGCGCGCCGTTGATGACCTCGGTGATGTTGTGCGGCGGAATGTTGGTCGCCATGCCGACGGCGATACCGGCCGAGCCGTTGACCAGCAGGTTCGGGATGCGGGTCGGCAGGACGGTCGGCTCTTTTTCCTTGCCGTCATAGTTCGGCTGGAAGTCGACGGTGTCCTTGTCGATGTCGGCCAGCAGTTCGTTGGCGATCTTGTCCAGGCGGCACTCGGTGTAACGCATCGCCGCGGCGTTGTCGCCGTCGATGGAGCCGAAGTTGCCCTGCCCGTCCACCAGGGTGTAGCGCAGCGAGAAGTCCTGCGCCATGCGGACCAGGGTGTCGTAGATCGACGCGTCGCCGTGCGGGTGGTACTTACCCATCACGTCCCCGACCACGCGGGCGCACTTCACGTACGGGCGGTTGAAGACGTAGTTCGATTCGTGCATGCCGTAGAGAACCCGGCGGTGGACCGGCTTCAGGCCATCCCGCACATCAGGGAGCGCGCGGCCCACGATCACGCTCATGGCGTAATCGAGATAGCTCTTGCGCATCTCTTCTTCAAGCGAAATGGGGATTGTCTCTTTTGCGAATTGATCCATTGCGGGGTAGTGCTCTCGGCAAGGTTGAAAACTGAAGAACAACCGCGCGATTTTAGCATGCGGCAAGGTGCCCCGTCGTAAAACCTTGACCACGTCAGCCGGTGACTTTCACTCGCAAAATCGATACTCAAACTCAACAATGTGAAGTCTTTTCATGCCGTTGCAGGAAAACAACATCAGCGTTATCATTCGGGCATGTTCGGTTTGTCATCGTTCGTGCGGAAGTGGCCGATGTGGCAAAATGCCGGTAAGTCAATTGCCAGTTTCATAATGGAACGTGGTATTGCTCCAAGTTGCGCGGCTTTCGAGCTGCGGAAATCACCCGAAAGGAACCCATAAGATGAATAAATTGTTAGCGCTCGTGCTTGCCGCGTCAGCGGTCATGGCGGGCAGCGCAGCCGCGCAGACCCCGACCAGCCCACCTTATGCGCCCCTGACCACGGACATCATGGCGAAGACGCCGTACAGCGCATATGTGCAGGATGGCCGCGGCGTGATCGCGCGGAATCCTTTCGGCCTGTGCTGGCGCACCGGCTACTGGACGCCGGCCGACGCCGTCCCGGGCTGCGATCTGCCGATCTGCACCCCGCCGGAGTTCCTGGAGAACGGCAAGTGCGTCGCCCCGCCGCCTCCGCCGCCTCCGCCGCCGCCTCCTCCTCCGCCGCCGCCGAAGGCTGCTGAGCCGGTCGTGACGTCCGAGAAAGTCAGCTTTGCCGCTGACGCGTTCTTCGACTTCGACAAGGCCGTGCTGAAGCCGGAAGGCAAGGAGAAGCTGGACGACCTGAGCTCCAAGCTGAAGGACATCAACCTCGAGGTGATCATCGCCGTCGGCCACACCGACTCGATCGGTACCGATGCGTACAACGACAAGCTGTCCGTCCGCCGCGCGGAAGCCGTCAAGGCCTATCTGCTGAGCAAGGGCGTGGACGCGAACCGCGTGTACACCGAAGGCAAGGGCGAGAAGCAGCCTGTGGCCGACAACAAGACCGCCGCCGGCCGTGCGAAGAACCGCCGCGTGGAGATCGAAGTCGTGGGCACCAAGCAGGTGACCAAGCCGGCCGAGACCGACGCTGCCGCAGCCGCTCCGGCCGCCAAGTAATGCCGAGTCGTCCCTGACTCTTCAAAACCCCGCTGCGGCGGGGTTTTTCTTTTTGTGCGAGCCCTACGGCTCTTCACCGCTATGATGCCGACCATGATGAACGTAAACGCCGATCCTCACGAAATCCAGAAATTCAGCGAGCTGGCCCACCGCTGGTGGGACCCCACGTCTGAATTCCGCCCGCTCCACGAGATCAATCCGCTGCGCCTGGAGTGGATCAACGCGCGCGCGCCGCTGTCCGGCAAGGCCGTGATCGACGTCGGCTGCGGCGGTGGGATCCTGTCCGAATCCATGGCGCGCAAGGGCGCGCGCGTAACGGGTATCGACCTCTCCGACAAGGCTTTGAAAGTCGCCGACCTGCATTCGCTGGAAGCGGAAGTCGAGATCCGCTACAAGAAGATCGCCGTCGAAGACATGGCTGCCGCGGAGCCGGAACAATTCGACGTGGTGACCTGCATGGAAATGCTGGAGCACGTGCCCGATCCCGCCGCTGTGGTGCGCGCCTGCGCCCAGCTGGTGAAACCGGGCGGCCATGTGTTTTTCTCCACTTTGAACCGCAATCCCAAATCCTGGCTGTTGGCGGTGATCGGCGCGGAATACCTGCTGCGCATGCTGCCGCGCGGGACCCACGATTATGCGAAATTCATCACGCCGGCCGAACTGTCGCAATTTATCCGCGAAGCCGGCTTGCAGATTCAAGGATTCAAAGGGCTGAGCTACAATCCGCTCACCAAACTGTATTCGCTCAACCAGGACACCGATGTGAATTTCATGGTGTCGTGTACCAAGCCTCTCTGATCTCCTTTATCTCCCCGAGTTTCTGCATGAACCGTCCGCTTCCCGCTTCGGCGCTGCCCCGCGCCATCCTGTTCGATCTGGACGGTACCCTGGCCGACACGGCGCCCGACCTGGCCGCCGCTGTCAACCTGCTGCGCACGGCGCGCGGGCTGGAACCGACGCCCTATTCCGTGCTGCGTCCAACGGCCTCGGCCGGGGCGCGCGGCATGATCGGCGCCGCCTTCGGGCTCACGCCTGCCGATGAAGGCTACGAAGAATTGCGCCTGCAGTGGTTCGACAATTACCAGAACGCGATGGCGGTGCACAGCACGCTGTTCGCTGGCGTGCCGGAGCTGCTGAAGGGCATTGTCGAGGCCGGGATGAGCTGGGGCATCGTCACCAACAAGCCGGCGCGGTTCACGGATCCGCTGGTGGGCATGATCGGGCTGCATGAGGCGGGCTGCGTGGTGTCCGGCGATACCACGCCGCATCCCAAGCCGCATCCCGCCGGGCTGCTGGAGGCCGCCCGGCGGCTGGGCGTTGCTCCCGAGCTGTGCTGGTATGTGGGCGACGATCAGCGGGATGTGGAAGCGGGCCGGGCGGCGGGGATGCTCACGGTGGCGTGTTCCTGGGGCTATTGCGGCGCTGTGGAGCCTGCCACTTGGGGCGCTGATTTCCTGCTGGCCTCCCCTGTCGAGCTGCTCGAATTGCTCACGTCTGCTTCGGTGCCGGCCGCGGTCGCCTGACGCAAACGTTTCCTTAACACACGCTTACGTTTGATACAGCCCAACGGCTAGTTCGGGCTGGCCTTGATCGTTAATCTACCCATGACGCAACGCACTCATGGAGCAGAACATGGACACGATCAAGACCCCTTCCCGCATTCACCCGCTGATGGCCGCCGCTGCTGTGTCGGTCATCGCTTTCAGCCTGGTAGGCACCGCTGCCGTGACCGGCATGCTGCCGTCGTCCAAGGCGGACCAGGTGCCGGCCGGGATGGCGGCGCCGTCGGCGGCAGTGGCTTCGTCCGCGCTGGCCGGATCGGCAGCGGGTGCGGTGGCCTTGCAGCCGGGCCAGATGGCGCCGACCGCCCTCTCCGCTGCGGCGCCTGCGGGGTACGTCCCCGTCGCTGCGCCGGTGGCCGCCGCTGGCTATCAGCAGGTGCAGTATGTGCCGGTGGTTGCGGCTCCGGTGGCCACCCAGCCGATTGTGAAGGCCGCGCCGGCTCCGGCACCGAAGAAGACCGTCGTGCACAAGGTCGTGCATCACACTGCGGCGGCTCCTGCGGCCCAGTACGCGTACCAGCAGCCCGCTCCGGCACCGGCGCCGCGTCAGCCGAACTATGTCGGCATTGGCGCGGGGGCGCTGATCGGTGGTGTGCTTGGTAACCAGGTCGGCGGTGGCCGCGGCCGCACGCTGGCGACGGTGGCCGGTGCCATCGGCGGCGGCATGCTCGGCAACGAGATCGCCAACCGCCAGCAGCAGCGCTAACGAACGGTTACAAGCTGGGGCGGCGCGGACCTGCGATCCGTGGCGCATTGGAGTACAATACGATTTCTGCTTGGGGGCGACCTGGCTTCGACGTGGGTTGCAAAGCAGCGCAGGGCATACCGAGGGCTGGTTACCTCGTAAATACACCCAGAAATCAATACCTGCAAACGATAACTCGTACGCACTCGCAGCCTAATCGCTGCTAGCCCTTCACCGCCTCGTCCCTGGGGCGGGCTGGCAACAGCATGAAGGGTCACTTACAGGGAATCGGGTTTGGCCGGGTCACTTGGCTGAACCTTAAACTTAAGGTGACTCGCCTGACCAAAGGGTGCACGTCCCCGTTGTTCAGGTTAAATCAATTGACAGTGCTAAGTATGTAGAACTGCCTGTAGAGTGCTTGCGGACGCGGGTTCAATTCCCGCCGCCTCCACCACTTATGTCAAAACGCTGCCGACCGGCAGCGTTTTTTTTTGCGCTCCCTATGTACATAATCCCATACGGTCCTGTTACGTCCTAGCAAAGCCGGGCAAAAGGGGGTATCCGCGGCGGCTTTTTGAACTCCTTTGTCGCCGCTCGAAAAACGCTTGGGGGTATGCACCACTGCTCACTTCCCTCCCCGCCTTCCCCAGTACCGCACTCCCCGCCCCCCTGGCGTGTTAGTCGCCTCCGACGTACCAGCCGAAAAGCAGACTCATCCGCACTCCCAACAATTTTGATTTGACGGAGCCGACGAGCAAGGTTGCCGTCAGAACTCATGATCGAACTGATCAGATAGCGCAAAACCTGCTCAGCGAGCTCCAGCACAATTCAGTTCTATCGAACCTTGGTTCGATGGCCCGCTACGACCAGTTCAACTTGTTAGTCAGCGGGAACAAAATATCGATTGGATGCCGAACCTTGCCCCAAGCATTTCAGTCTTATGTAGGTCCTTAACGCTTCCGGCGCCGTTCATGGATCGCGATCTCCAGGTCGGGTTCAGCTGCATCGCTGCGGGCGAACCATTTATCGGGCGGCTGCCCCCTACGACAGGCGGTAAACATGAAACTCACCGACCGAACCATTCGTGGCTGGGTCAAAGATGCTCCGTCCGGGTCCAAAATTTGGGACGGCGAAGGCCTGTATCTGCACAAGGGAAAGCTGGCAGACGCGTCATGGCGAATCAAGTACCGATGGGATAACAAGGAGAAGACCTACACCATCGGGCCGCTATCCTTGGTGTCGCTCGCCAAGGCCAGGTCCACCCTTGCCGAAGTCAAGCTGAGTCTGCTGGAGGGCCGCGACCCCAACATCAAACGACTGGAAAACCGAGCCAATCAGTCGCTCGCGGCCGGGAACACATTCGAATCGATCGCCCGTGCCTGGCTCGCGCATCGCAGAACGGAATGGTCACCCGTGCACTTCGAGAAATCCGAACGGGCACTTGAGCGCGACATTTTCCCGACGTTGGGCTCGCTTCCGATCACGTCGATAAAACCGCCAATGATCGCCCTTGCCATCAACCGCGTGATGCAGAGGGACGCGGTCGAAACAGCGGGCCGCATCCTGTTCCACGTGCGCTCCATCTTCCGGTATGCCCGAGCCATTGGCGTATGCGACGACAATCCTGCCGACCCCGTCCAGGAGCTGCTACCGAAAAAGCGCAAGCACGGGCGCATGAAGGCGCTCCTGCAGTCGAAAGGTCTCTGGGACATCTTGCGCCGTGCAGCACAAGCGAACCTGTCCCGCCCCATCTTCCTGGCGCACCTGCTGACCGCGTACACGGCGGCGCGAATCACCAACATTGTCGAGGCGCGCTGGCAGGACATGGACCTGGACGGGGACCAGCCCATCTGGACCATCCCCCGCGAGCAAATGAAGACAACGAGCCGAGACCACCATCACCGTATTCCGCTGTGCGGGGAGATCGTCGTGCAGCTGAAGGCCTGGCGGGCTGTGGTCGGCCCAACGACGTACTGCTTTCCGTCGCCCCAGAAGCGCAAGGGGCACATCACCCGGGAAGGCGTCGAAAAAGCCTATCGCGAAACAATGGGCTTGAGCGGGCAGCACTCGCCGCACGGATGGCGCAGCGCCCTCTCAACCCTCGGTCGCGAGGCTGGTTTCGAGCGCGAAGTCGTCGAGCTCGCGCTCGATCATGCACACGACAACGACGTAGCGATGGCATATGACCGCGGCGAGCGGTTCGAGAAACGTATCGAGCTCTATCGGTGGTGGGCCAAGCTCCTCGAAGGCGAAGGGTAACTCCGGCTCGGAATCCGTCTTAACGGCCCAGGTATATCGCTGTTATCTGCTCTCGCTCGTGTCCCAGCTCGTTGGAGAGTATCAGCCTGGCCTGTCGATCACGGCCCTTTTGCTCCTGACTCAGCTCTTTCGACCGAGGCCCGCCCGCCGCCGGCGCAGCCCATCCAGTCAGCTGTTGATATCGGACCTGCGCGTACTGATGCCGCAGCCCGTGCACGCCATGAATGCCAGCACGATCACACTCGCTCCGGAAGCGCTGCAGCTGATCGCGATACCGCATCTCAGGTGGAATCAAACTGCGGCCTTGCGCCACCGCCTTCGCATGATCGAGGACCTCACGCTGCTGCTGCGTCGTGATTGGGATCTCGCGGTACTTGCCACCCTTCGTCCAGCTGTCCTTCAGTCGCAGGTAGTCCGCCTGATCCGCCCATTTCGGGTTGATCTTGATGCTTTCCTCTCTCCGCAAGCCAAACGCCTGCTGTAGCCTCAACGAAGCCTCCGTGAAGCGGTCTCTGATGCCCTCCAGCGTCGCGCGATCGACCAGCTTGGCCTTCGACTCGTTCGTCACATACTTGCGATCCTCGATGCCGTACGCCTTGTTGTCCCGCTCGATGATGTTTTGCTTCCCGATCTTCTCGGCCCACCACCGCAGCGTGCTCATACGGTTCTTCATCGTCGCATTCGAGATCCCGTCTGCGCGCCACTTCTGCACCAGCGCCTCGACGTGCTTGGGCTTCAGACTGTCCGCATGCATCTGCCGATAGCCCAGCTCCTGCAACTGGGTCGCCGCCAAGTTCAGGATGCGCAAGCGGTCCGCCTGCGTCGCAAAACTCCCATCATGGTTTCGATCACACATCTGCTTCAACTCGTAGTTCAGGTTGCGCATGTCGCACCTCGGTGTAGTAGGGTCAGGTAAGTGTTTTTTGCCGCCCAGCTCGCCTTGACGAGATGGGGAGTTGAAGGCAACGGGACACCACTCCCGTGTATGCGGTTGCTGCACTGCTTGCCCACGCCGCATGCGTGTGTGGCGCCGCTGCCGGCGTGGCCGGACAGCGGGGACCAATAACCCAGGGTCCATGGAGTGCACCTTGTGCACGAGTCGGCTCCCGAGGGAGCAAGGGGATGGCAAGCAGGTTCAGTGAGCCGGGTAGGAACGAGGTCGAAGCTCGTCACTTACCTTCGTCACTTGCTGCAATCACCCTGCTAGCGAAGCAGGACGCTAGCGCTAGCGCGTCGTCACTGGCAGCCGGGCCGCCAGTAACGACGCGCGGGACACGCACGTGGCCACAAGGAGAAGTACGCCTCGTGCGTGCTATCGCCCGCTTCACGCAGGGTGGATGGAAAGCAGGCTCGCGGCCTGCGGACTGAGAGCGCGGTGCGTCGAGCGCAACCGCGGTGCTGAAGTGGCAGCCGATGCTGCCTGGTGTGTCAGCCGGTTCGTGACCAGCTATCGAGAAGGCGCGTCACGAGCGCAACGCTTGGGTCGATCCCAAGAGGTGGCGGGGCGATCCCGCCGGGTTTGCGTCGTCCATTCTGCCAGATCGTAGTGTCGAACGAACGCGGAAACGGCACCTCAAACCAGCGGCATTTTTGAACTCGAATCGATCTTGACCGTCCCACACTCATTAGGAGAATTCGATCATGGAACAGCTACTTACCGATGTGCTGCTCGCCTTCGACGCCGCATCCGTCGTCGTTCTCGCCTGGCTGGTCATTGGGTGCTATCGCGGCATCAAGTCCGAACCTCGGCACTGAAGCAAGCCGTCTTATGGTTCCTAGCCTAAGCCATCCGTGCAACTCTCGGGTTAGCTGCGGGGGCAAATCAGTTTTCGTCATGCCAACTCGCCGATAACGATCCTGCTATTCGCAATCTGGATCCGTGTGCGGGCCTTGTGCGCTGCGATTGTTGAAATGATCACACCTTTGTTCCATCCACTGGGGTTTGAAGCAACGACTCAGCTGCTCTTCCCAGTGCGTCCGCTTCGTACACGCGATCGGTAGCAAAGAAACAATTGGTGAGATTTCATCCACTCAACTGAGCGTAGAATCGGTTGCTCAATAATAACTAGGGAGGCGTTAGTGGGCTCTATGAGCATTTGGCACTGGTTAATAGTTCTGATCCTCTTCGTGGCGTTCGTGTTCCCGTACGCGAAGATCATTCGCAAGGCTGGCTACTCTGGCTGGTGGGTTTTGGTCATGTTCGTACCCTTAGTGAACATCATAGCTATCTGGGCATTCGCGCTGCTCGATTGGCCGGTGACCCAACGGGCGCGAGCTCAGAGCGCTAACTTCTAAGCAGACCAACATGATGCGACTCCTCATCGTACGCTGCCCGTCAGGCTCTTCACCTAAATGTGGCACATACATAAATTCCGAGACGAACGACCGCTATAGGAAGGTAAAAAAATATGAGCCGCTAGGATGGTTGAGTACCGAGCGTCCGGCTTCTTCGTGTCCTGCCTTAATTTCGCTGGGACCATTTTTTTTTGGCAACCTCTACTTGAAATGTCAACAGCCGCTCCTATTTACTGATGAGCTAGAAAGGTGCCGTGTTGCAGCCCACGGCCGACAATTAACAAAACTCTAGGCCCTGTATTACTGGCGCTGGAGGTAACTGACCACATTAGAGAGACTCGTAGGTGAGCAATCCCCCCTTGCTGGCATCCAGCCACATCCTGCTAGCCGGTAGCATATCCAATGCCACCGAAAACAATTTAGTTTCCCGTGCGCATGAATTTGTTGCTGCGTTCGTCGAGGAATCACTTAAGGAAGGTGCAGGCTTCGTTGTCTACGTGTCCTCAGAGCCGATTAATGACGCCGGACTGCCGATGGTGTTTGACTGGACCGTCACTAAGGCCATCGACAGGCTCATTCCCGGTGATGCCGATAAGCCGAGGCTGAAAATTATCGCCTCCGAAGAACGGCTGAGTACCAAGTGCAATGCCGAACAGCGCCGCTTGGTAGCGACCCTCACCGCGCGCGGCGTGGCCGAACTCGAGTACCTCGAAGAAGAGGTGTTGACCGGCGGGAACGTCGGGGACGAGCAGGTTGAGCACGCTAACATGATGGTGGCGTTGGGCGGCGGGAAGGGCGTGTCCGACCGCGCGCGCAAGATGACCAAGCGCCTGCTTCCTGTGCTGCCGCTAGATCTGCAGCTTGGCGCGAATAGCGAGGATGGCAGCGGAGCCTTGTCCCTCTTGAAGGACTTCAAGACGAATCCGCTCACGTACATGCCGAACAGTGGCAACCGGGTCGTCAAGCTGTTGCCCGCACTGTCGCTTCAAGAGCCTGTCATGTCGATGGCCGACATCAGCAAGCGCATCGCTAAAATCTTTTACGAAGAGGAAAAGGCCCGCATCGACGCGCTGCCGCCGGACGTCCTGGTGCTGACTGCCTTGGATGTCGAGTTGGCGGCTGCTAAACGGGCGTTCGGCATCGCCGAGGACGCTGAGCACGCGACGACTAAGAACGGTCTCCATGTATATAAGGCGCCTGTTACCCAACGAAACGGCAAGACCGCCAGCTGCGTGGTCGCATGTTTTGCTACCGCGGGAAACGTTGACGCCGCAGTGGTGACTTCGATGTTGCTGGGCGACCTGAATCCGGCTAACGTGATAATGCTCGGCATCGCTGCCGGCATGCGTGACAAATGCGCCTTGGGTGAGGTGGTGCTGGCGGAACGCATAGTGGCGTATGAAGGCGAGGCGGTCCTCGAGGGAGGCAAGGTCGAAGCGCGTCCCGAAATCACACGTTTGAACTTCCGAGTGCGCCAGGACGTCAGCGACTATCTCTCGAATCGCACGTCGCTTGAAACGCGTCTGACCCGTAGCTATACATCCCTCGGCCTCGATTTTCCTGAAGATGTCGATGCAGGTCCAGTTGCCAAGAGCGTGATGCCCAAGCAGGCCACCGTCGCCAGCGGCGAGAAGCTTCTGCGTGACCCCGATGTGTTCAAAGCCATGCGCGAGTTGCACGGCAAGGTCGAAGTCGCCGAGATGGAAGCGGCGGGCCTGTTCGCCGCATGCAATCACTTTGGCAAGCCCGTCCTCATGGTGCGCGGCATCAGCGACTTCGGCGACTCGAAAAAAGACAACAGGTTCCACCTTCTGGCCGCGATGGCTGCCGCGGCAGTGACTGCCGACTACATCGCCAATGGCATGACGTTGCAGAACTGAGCCATCCCTATGTCGTTGCTCTATGAAATGAATAAACAATGCCACTGACCAATACTGACTTGCAGTATTACGACAGCAATGTCCTGCGTCTGACTGCAGACAAACGTAAGGAATACCACGAGCAAGTTGACAACCTCATCGCTGAACTCAGGAAGCATGTCACGCAACAAGCGGACCTGAAAATTACAAGGGTCGTTAAAGCGGGTTCGTTCGCGAAATATACGATTTTGCGGAAGACGAGCGAAGACCCAATCGATGTGGACGTCGTTTTCTACATCGACGGGGAGGATGTGGATGAGGCCACGCGGGATGGTTTGAACGAGCTGATCCACAAGCTGCTCATCAAGATCTATCCTCAGAAGTCGGTGGAGCACTTTGAAATCCAGCGCCGTGCTGCGACTGTCACCTTCGTTAAGAGCGGTCTCGCCGTGGACATCGTTCCCGTGATCCAAGACAGCAGTAGTTCTGACCACGGCTATCAGTTCGACCGCGAGACCGGGGAGCGCAATCGCACATGCGCGCCATGCCACATTCAGTTCATTCGCGACCGCAAAGCGAAGGATAAGCATTACCGCACGCTGGTTCGCATGGCCAAGCGCTGGAAAAACTTCACTAACCCCCCAGGACTGAAGTCGTTCCATATCGAACTCATCTTGGCTTACCTGTTAGATCGAGACGGCGCTACAACAAGCATCGAGAAGCGCTTCCGGGAGTTCCTGGGATACCTCGCCCAAACAGGCCTGGACGAGCGCATCGACTTCCCAGAGAACGACTTCAAGCTTAAGAAGAGTTTCTCGGAGCCCGTCGTGATCGTTGACCCAGCCAATCACGAGAACAACGTCGCCTCGCGTATCACCGCAGACGAGAAGAAGAAAATCAAAGATATGGCGCGGCAGTCCTGGGAAATTTCCTTCGAGGCTTCTGTACAAGAAGACGAAGAGATGTGGAAGGAAATCTTTGGGCCCCGCTTCAAAATTGTGGACTGACATGACTTCGACATATGCAACAACAGAGACGTATTCGGTCGTTGATGTAGAGAAGGTCGTTCGTAGCATTCGAGCCGATCTCCTGATGATTGCTTCCAGTTCCAAAGCGCTGACCGAAGAGAAGGCGAAAGAGTACGCGCACGACATTGAGGTACTGGCCAAAGGTGATTACCTTGCCTTTGCTGACCTCACATTGCTGGATTCCTTGGAAAACGAAGTGGCCGCATGCAGATTCGACGTGGTGACCAAAGATGCTAGCGGAACATCCC
This sequence comes from Zemynaea arenosa, assembly GCF_004614185.1. Taxonomy (GTDB): domain Bacteria; phylum Pseudomonadota; class Gammaproteobacteria; order Burkholderiales; family Burkholderiaceae_D; genus Telluria; species Telluria arenosa. Next base: position 19,024 of record NZ_SPVF01000198.1, read on the forward strand.
GGCCTGGCGTGATGTGGCCCGCTACGCCTGGCGGTAGGGTGCGAATCGTTTTGTCGTACACGTCCAAATATACAGACCAGGCCCGCGAGGCATTAAAGCGTGACCTGAAAATTGGCTGGGTAGCCTCAACCGATGACATTAGCCACAGGGCACTGTCGGCGGCTGACGGCCGGGCTTACAGCAGCAACGGTTACGGCGCCAACAGAAAAGACTACTCATGAGCAAATCAACTGTATTCGAAGCACAAACCGTCCTGCCTGATAGCTACTTGACTCAGCAGGCCGAACGCCTGCTCGGCTTTGAGCCACGCTATCAGCGTATTCGCAAGCAGCTACAGCTAATGTTACAGGCGGACGACCTTGAGCGCTGGAGCAACAAGCACCACGGCAAAAAGCTCGCGGTCGTGAATCTGCTTGCGGAGCAGTACCCGTTAGCCATTTTCCACGGTGATGTTGGTACGGGCAAAACTGCAAACGCCGAGGCCATCGCGAATCGCTTAGCCCGTGATGCACGTGTCGAGGATGCCATCCTGTTTAAGTTGAGCAACAAAGTCCGCGGGACGGGTAAGGTTGGCGAGATGGGCTCGTTAATTGCGGATGCCTTCGCAGAAATCACGAAGGCGATCGGAACAGGCAAGGGCCGTGCGTTCCTCATCATCGACGAGGGGGATTCCTTGGGAGCTTCCAGAAGCCAAGAACATAGCCACCACGAAGATAAGGTAGGCGTAAACACGCTTATCCAGGCCATCGACAATCTGCGCAAACACGGCGGCCGAATCTTCGCAATTTTATGCACGAACCGATTGGCAGCACTGGACGCTGCAGTGGTACGACGTGCATCGATTGTTGAAGAATTCACTCGTCCTTCTGACATGGAACGCCAAGAGCTCTTCGCAAAGGACCTTGCAGACATGGGAATTTCGGCAACCGAAATCGGTCGACTGGTGAAAGCGACGGGGGCTAAAGATGACAAGCCATCATGGACCTACTCTGACATTCGCACCCGTTTGTATCCAGCTGCCGTGGCTCTGGCATTCCCCGACTCGGCGCTGAAAATCGAGCATTTCCACGAAGCTGCAACCAAACTACAGCCCTCGCCTGTAATGGCTGGGTAAGCTATCTATCGACTGGAGCAAAACGATGAGCAAGAAGCGGGAAGTCTTCATCTCGATCGACATCGAAACAGCAGGCCCTATCGTCGGAGAACACAGCATGCTGACGATTGGCGCCTGCTTGGCATTCAACCCTGAGACCGAGTTCTCTGTGATGCTCAAGCCGATTAGCGAAAAGGCGGTGAAGGAAGCGCTGGAGGTAAGCGGTTTGTCTCTGGAGCGGGCTGCAAAGGAAGGCCTAGAACCGGCGGAGGCCATGTCGACGTTCGCTGCCTGGGTGGCCAAAAACGTCCCGGAGGACAGCACCCCTGTCTTCGTGGGTCTGAACGCGCCGTTTGACTGGTCATTCGTGAACTTCTACTTCCTCAAGTATCTGGGCGAGAATCCGTTTGGATTCACTGCTGTAGATATCAAGGCCCTGTTCATGGGCGCTACTGGTTGCAGCTGGTATGACACCAAGTCCAGCTCTATAGACAAGCGCGTCCATCCAACACTGAAAGGCGATCATGATGCCCTTCATGATGCGCGCTATCAGGCTGAGCTGTTTCGTTTGGTGTATGAATTGAGCCAGCAACGCTGAGCAAGAACTAGCGATTTAGAAGATTTCACAAAGGCGCGGCGCAGCAAGTGCGGAGACACATAGCGACGCTACGCCCAGCTCGGTGCCGCAGCATTCCGGCTCAAGCGATACGGCCGCTTAGTCAAATCTGGCCCTTGACGGTCGCATACTGCGTCTCGGGCGCGGTGCCGCTGGCCCATGCGCGGAAATAGTGGCGCAACTGCCCATCAAGCACCAGCCACCTACCGATCGCCACGGGACGAATCTCCGTCGACAGCAGCAGACGGCTCTCTTCGCTGAGGTGCAGCTGTGCAAACTGCAGTACGGTTGAGCAGGAGTAAAAGTGGGGGTACATTTCGAGGCAAAAGCGCGATCTATCATAGAGCGTTCGATAGCCGCCGCCTCCACCAATATTCCTTCCGAAGAAATTTAACGCCGTCCTCGAGACGGCGTTTTTCTTTGATCTATCCCCAGCCTCGCTAGCCCCCGGGTTCACCCGGTCTTGCGGGCACTCAGCGAAAGCCATCAAAACACACCGTCAGCATGTGCCGGACCACGTCGTCCGGCGCCATCTTGCTGTACTTTTGCAGAAACTCGACCGCCGGGTCGCAGGTGCGCGCGTAGTAGCTGAACAGGATCACGTCCGGCGGCAGCTCCCGATTCAGCTCCCCGCTTTGCTGGGCCTGCTTCACGAACCCCTCGAGCTGGCGGTTGAGCTTCACCACCCGCAGCATATACTTCACATTGCGCATCAGCATGTCGCGCACGTGGGCGCTGGTGGAGGGCAGGAAGGGCAAGCCCCCGTCCAGCCGCACGCGCAGCGCCCATTCCAGCAGGGCCGACAGTTTGGCCACCGGTCCCAGCGCGGGATCGAGGGCCGCCACGAAGTCGAGCGCCCCGTCCAGCAGGCGGATCATGGCCTCCCCCACCAGCTCTTCCTTGGACTTGAAGTGCTTGTAGAGGCTGGGCTTGGAGATGCCCACCGCCCCCGCCACGTCATCCATCGTCATCAAGTCGTAGCCCTTGCTGGCCAACACCGCCGTGGTCGCGTCCAGGATGGCATTTTCCCGCAGGCGGAAGGCCTGGTCCCTGAAGCTCAATCTGCCGAGGATACTCATTAGTAAATTAACGCTACTGATTAGTAGCGTTCTTGATTAGTTGGTAGTAATATTAGCACACCAGTAGCTGAACGAGACGTTTTCACATCCCCCATGAGCCCATTGCGCCACCGTATTGCCGTCATCGGGTCCGGAATTTCCGGGCTGGCCAGCGCGTATTTCCTGCAGCGCCAGCACGACGTCACGCTGTACGAAGCGGCGCCCACCCTGGGTGGCCACACCAACACGGTGGACGTGACGCTGGACGGTGTCACGCGCGGGGTCGACACCGGCTTCCTGGTCTACAACGAGCGCACCTACCCCAACCTGATCCGCCTGTTTGCCGAGCTGAACGTCGCGACCCACGCGAGCGACATGTCGTTTGCGGTCTCGCTCGACGATGGCGCACTGGAATGGGCCGGCACCAGCCTGGCGACCGTGTTCGCCCAGCGCCGCAACCTGGCCTCCCCGGCCTTCCTGCGCATGCTGCGCGACATCCTGCACTTCAACAAGCACGCCCCCACCTACCTGCGCGCCGCCCGCCGCAGCGGCCAGACCCTGGGCCAGCTGCTGGACGAGCAGCGCTACGGCCGCCTGTTCCGCGAAGCCTATCTGCTGCCGATGGCGGCGGCGATCTGGTCCAGCGCGCCGGCCGACATCCTGAACTTTCCGGCGGCGACCTTCATCACCTTCTGCCTCAACCATTGCCTGCTCCAGGTGACCGGCCGGCCGCAGTGGCGCACCGTGGCCGGCGGCGCGCGCCACTATGTCGAGGCCATCGCCGCCACCCTGCGCGACTGCCGTCCCGGCACCCCGGTGCTGGCCATCCGCCGCGGGCCGGACAAGGTGCTGGTCGAGAGCGCCACCGGCGCCGAGCTGTACGACGCGGTCGTGCTGGCGACCCACGCGCCCACCAGCCTGGCCCTGCTGGACGATGCCGATCCCGCCGAGCGGGCCGTGCTGGGCGCAGTGCGCTACCAGCCCAATACCGCCTGGCTCCACACGGACCCCGCCTGGATGCCGCGCCGCCGCGCCGTCTGGTCCGCCTGGAACACCCGCGCCGGCACCGGCTTCGACGGGGCCCGTCCGGTGTGCCTGACCTACTGGCTCAACCAGCTGCAGGCGCTGCCGTTCGAGACGCCGGTGCTGGTGACCCTGAATCCGCCGGTGCCGCCCGCGGACGGCCATGTGCTCGGCCGCTTCGACTACGCGCACCCGGTGATGGATGCGGCCACCATCGAGGCCCAGCGCCAGCTGCCCGGCCTGCAGGGCCGCCGCCGCCTCTGGTTCGCGGGCGCCTGGACCGGCTACGGCTTCCACGAGGACGGCCTCAAGTCCGCCCTGCGCGTCGCGGCCGCCTTCGGCTGCGCGCCCGACTGGACGGTGCTGGGATGACCCCCGCCGCCGAACTGGTCACCGGCCAGGTCATGCACCTGCGGCTGCGCCCGCGCCGGCACCGCTTCGTCTACCCCGTGTGCTACCTGCGCCTCGACGTGGACCGCCTGGGCGAACTGGCCTCGCCCTGGTTCGCCATCGACCGCTGGCGCCCCCTGTCCCTGCGCACGCGCGACTACGGTCCGCGCGACGGCAGCGCGCTCGCTCCGTGGATCCGCACCCTGCTGCGCGAGCACGGCCTGCCCGCCGATGGCGCGATCTGGCTGCAGACCTTTCCGCGCGTGTTCGGCTACGTCTTCAATCCGGTCAGCTTCTGGCACTGCCACGACGCGGCCGGCCGCCTGGTGGCGGTGCTGGCCGAAGTGAACAACACCTTCGGCGAGCACCACCGCTACCTGCTGCGCGTCACCGGCACCGGCAGCACGGCAGCGGCGCAGGCGCCCAAGCTGCTGCACGTGTCGCCCTTCTGCACGACCACCGGCCATTACCGCTTCCGCTTCCGCGCCGCCGGGGCCGCCGCCTGCATCGATTACCACGACGCGGACGGCCTGCTGATCCGCACCGCCATCGGTGGCCGCGCGGTGCCGCTCAGCGCCCGCGCGGCCGCCGCGGCGCTGTTCCGTTTCCCCCTGCTGGGCGTGGGCATCATCGCCCGCATCCACTGGCAGGCCCTGCGCCTCTGGCTCAAGGGCACGCCGTGGTACCGCAAGCCGCCCCCGCCGCCCGTCACCACCACCCTGCACCAGGAGACCGCTCCATGAACCGCACCCTCGCCTCGCCCGTGGCCGCCGCGCCGCTCGGCGCCCGCCTGTTCCTCAGCGTGCTCGGCCGCATTCGGCGCGGGCACCTGGAGCTGATCACGCCGGACGGCGCGCGCATGGTCTTCGGGAACGCCCACGACGCCCAGGGCGCCACCCTGCGCCTGCACGACTGGCGCGCGGGCCAGGCCATCC
>NZ_SPVF01000104.1 GCF_004614185.1 Zemynaea arenosa
CCGTCCCTGAGGGCGCGGCGCACGCCGGCGCGGCCTCCGTTGACGGCGCCGCAGCCGCACCCGCTTCCGGCTTCGCCACCAGCGCCATCCCGCACAACGTCGTCTACCTCCCGCAGCTCAAAGCGACGATGCCGCAAGGCGCCCTGACCCGCGGCGACGAACACACGATCGACCTGCTCGGCAAGATCTTCGAGACGGTCTACCGCGACCCCAGCATCCCCGGCGAAATCCGCGACCTGATCAACTTCCTGCAGATTCCGGTGCTGAAAGCCGCGCTGCTGGACAAGAACTTCTTCTTCCAGGACGCCCACCCCGCCCGCCGCCTGATCGAGCTGCTGTCGCGCCTGGGCTGGGAACAGCGCAAGGCTCCCGATGATCCGGTGTTCCAGGCGATGCGCCGCAGCGTGGACCGGGTCGGCCGCGACTTCGACGCCGAGATGGAGGTCTTCAACGACGCCGTCGCCGAGCTGGAAGCCGCAATCCAGTCCCACGAGCAGGCGGCCGAACAGGCCCTCGCCGAGCCGATCGCGCTCGCAATGCGCCAGGAAAAGCGCGCAATTGCCGTCAAATCCGCGCAGGACGCCGTGCGCGTGCGGGTCGGCACCGGCGAAGTGGTGGCCGTGGTCGAGACCTTCCTGCAGAACAGATGGACTTCGGTGATGACCCTGGCTTACACGATCGAGGACGACAAGCCCGGCGCCGTGAACAACGCCACCCGGACCATGGACGACCTCATCTGGTCAGTGAAGCCCAAGGCCACGCACGAGCAGCGCAAGGAGCTGATTTCCAAGCTGCCCGGCCTGATCCAGCGCCTCAACAAGTGGCTGGACGTCATCAAGTGGCAGGACGCCGAGCGCCTGCAATTCTTTGCCGAGCTGGCCGAGTGCCACGCCTCCATCGTGCGCGCCCCGATCGAGCTGTCCCCCGACCGCCAGCTGGAGCTGGCTGTCGAAGCCGCCCAAAAAGACGCGCTGCGCCGCATCGAGCAAGAAAAGGCGGCCGAAGAAGCCGTTGCCCGGGCCGAGGCCGAGCTGGACGACGTCGAACTGACCGTCGACTCCCTGGAGCGCGGCATGTGGGTCGAGTTCCAGCAGGAGGACGGCACCCAGCGCAAGGTCAAGCTCGCGTGGGTGAGCCCGCGCCGCACCCTGTTCATCTTCTCGACGGGCGCCCGCCAGGAAGCCTTCTCCATGCCCGCCGGCCAGCTGGTGGACGCCCTGCGCGACGGCAAGGCCACCTTGATCGGCCTGGAGGGCGTGGTCGGCCGCGCCCTGAGCGAGGCCATCGGCGCCCCCGCCAACGACCCCGAGCACACCGCCGCCGCCTGAAAATATGCAACCAATCGGTTGCATATCCAGTTCCCCCCATTCCCCCAAAGCCTGATCCACCTCAACACCGGGGTCAGGCCTGCCTTCCCCCTTAGGGCCTGACCCCGGCAGTTTATCCACAGATTATCCACAAGATTTTCATAGGCAGGAGTTGTCGCAAATAAACTGTGGGCCTGACCCCAGCCGTAGGGACCGGGGCCTGACCCGGTTTTGGGAAGTCAACGGGGAGGGCGGTTCGGTAGAATGCGGTTTTTTCCTTCGCGCATTGCGCGCGCGAACGCATGCTTTATTGGCAGCAGATCACTTCTCTCGGCGGACTGTCCTTCACCGGCACCATTGCGGTCGTTATCTTTGTGGTGATGGCGACAGGTGGGCGGGCGCGGCTTGCAATCGAATGGGGCTTGCTGTTTGGGGCGGCGATGCTGGCGGTTGTTGTGACCAAGATCGCCTTCATGGGCTGGGGGCTGGGATTTCGGGAGGCTGGATTTGCGGGGATGAGCGGGCATGCGGCACGCGCCGCAGCAACGTTTCCGGTGGCGTTCTTTCTGCTCTTCCAGAACGAGCGCGCGCGGGCGCTCAACTTTGGCGTCATGCTCGGCGTCCTGGCCGCCGCCGTGGTCGCCTATTCGCGCATCCAGGTCCATGCCCATCCGCCGTCGGAGGCCTGGACCGGCTTCTCGGCCGGCCTCGCCGCCGCCACCGCTTTCATCGCCCGTGCCGCGCAACAACCCCCGGTCCGGCTGCGCCCGGTCCTGATCGGCATCTGCCTCCTGATCCTGATGGTCCGCCCCGCCCAGGAACCGGTCGATTCCGAAAAGTGGATCGCGGTCGCCGCCATGAAACTGTCCGGCCACGACCGGGTCTACCAGCGCTGGAGCTGGAAGCCCGCGCGCCGTCCGTTCCAGGTGCGCTGCCGCCCCGGAGAAATCGCCCACGGCTACCGCTGCGCCTAGCCCGTTTGCAGGCCGATTTCTTGGCCTTCCAGCAAGGGGAGATGGTATGATGAGCCGTTTTTCAGCACCCCATGTAACCCAAGCGCCCCCAGGCGGAGAACAGTCGAGAACGTGCGTCTATCTTGCATCAAGTTGTCGGGATTTAAGTCGTTCGTAGATCCCACCAATTTCCAGGTCCCGGGCCAGCTCGTGGGCGTGGTCGGGCCGAACGGGTGCGGCAAGTCCAACATCATCGACGCGGTCCGCTGGGTGCTCGGCGAGTCCAAGGCCTCCGAGCTGCGCGGCGAGTCGATGCAGGACGTGATCTTCAACGGCTCCACCCTGCGCAAGCCCGCCGGCCGCGCCTCCGTCGAACTCGTGTTCGACAATAGCTTGGGCAAGGCCGCCGGCCAGTGGGGCCAGTATGCCGAAATCGCCGTCAAGCGCACCCTCACGCGCGACGGCACCTCGTCCTACTTCATCAACAGCCAGCCGGTCCGCCGCCGTGACATCCAGGACATCTTCCTCGGCACCGGCCTCGGTCCGCGCGCCTACGCCATCATCGGCCAGGGCATGATCTCGCGGATCATCGAGTCCCGCCCCGAAGAGCTGCGCGTGTTCCTCGAAGAAGCCGCGGGCGTCTCCAAGTACAAGGAGCGCCGCCGCGAGACCGAGAACCGCCTGCAGGACACCCGCGAGAACCTGCTGCGCGTCGAGGACATCCTGCGTGAATTGAACGCCAACCTGGACAAGCTGGAAGCGCAGGCCGTGGTCGCGACCAAGTACCACCAGCTGCAAGCCGACCAGGAAGAAAAGCAGAAGCTCCTCTGGCTCCTGCGGAAGAACGAAGCCCAGGCCGAGCAGGCGCGCTACTTCCGCGAGATGGAGCAGGCCCAGACCGAGCTTGAAGCGCAGACGGCCAAGCTGCGCAATGTGGAGCTGGACCTGGAGAACATGCGCCAGGCCCACTTCGCGGCCGGCGACCGCCTGCACACCGCGCAGGGCGCCCTGTACCAGACCAACTCCGAAATCGGCTCGCTTGAAGCGCAGATCAAGTTCGTGGTCGAATCGCGCACCCGTCTTCAGAACCAGATCGGCACCCTGCAGGCGCAGCGCCAGCACTGGCTCTCGCAGCGCGAGCAATACGAGCAGCAGATCGAAGAGGGCGAGTACCTCGCGGAGGAACTGAGCGCGCGCGTCGAGCAGTCCCAGATCGCCGCCGAACAGCAGAACGAAGCGCTGCCTGCGCTGGAAGCCGAATGGCGCGAGGCGCAGAATCGCTCGGCCGAATCGCGCGCCCGCATCATGCAGGTGCAGCAGCAGATCGAGCTCGAATCCGCGCACCAGCGCAACGCGTCCAATATCCTGAATGGCCTGGCCACGCGGCGCGAGCGCCTGCAGCAGGAGAAGAGCGGCCTACACCTACCGGACAGCACCCACCTCGAGAACCTGCGCATGCAGCTCGAGGAAAAGCAGCAGGCGCTCGAAGAGCAGACCATGCTGCTGGAGGAAGCCCAGGCGCAGCAGGCGCACCTGGACGCAGAGCGCTCCGACGCCGCAGCCCAGGTGCAGAAGGAGACCGCCGCCAACGCGCAGCTGGAAGCCCGCCTCTCGGCCCTGCGCCAGCTGCAGGACCGCGTGCAAACACAGGGCAAGGTCCAGCCCTGGCTCGACAAGCACGAACTGGCCAAGCTTCCGCGCCTCTGGCAAAAGCTGCACATCGAACCCGGTTGGGAAACCGCGATGGAGTCCGTGCTGCGCGAACGTACCGGCGCCCTCGAAATGTCCAACATCGAGTGGGCCAAGGCCTTTTTCAGCGATGCGCCGCCGGCCAAGCTGGCGCTGTACTCGCCGGCGGCCACCAGCGCCACCGCGCCCACCACCGCGCCGGGCCTCAAGCCTTTCGTCGATCTCCTCAAGCTGAACGAGCCTGGCCTGCGCGGCCTGCTGAACGACTGGCTGCACAACGTCTTCGCCGCCGGAGACGCCCACGCCGCCCTGGCCGACCGCGCCAAGCTGCCGCCCGGCGCGTGCTTCGTCACGCCCCAGGGCCACGTCATCACCCAATCGTCGGTGCGCTTCTACGCGGCGGACGCGGAGCAGGACGGCGTCCTCGCGCGCATGCAGGAAATCGAGAACATCACCAAACAGCTGCGCGCGCAGCAGCTGCTGGCCGACGAAGCCCGCGCCCGCGCGGTGCGCGCGGAGGCCGCGGTCAGCGAAGTCGCCCGCAAACTGCAGGATGTCCGCCAGCGCATTACCGCGCTGACCCAGTCCGTGCACGCGCTGCAGATCGACGTGGTCAAGCAGTCCGAGATCGAATCCCGCTTCAACCAGCGCAGCACCCAGATCGAGACCGACCTGGCCGAAATCGCGGCGCAGGAAGCGGAGCAGCAGATGATCCGCGCCGAGTCCGAGCAAAAGTTCGAAGAGCTGGACATGGAGCTCGCTGACCTGCAAGGCGCACATGAAGACGGCCAGACGGCCTTCCTCGACAAGGAACAGAAGCTGGCCGACGCGCGCCAGAAGCTGCGCGAGCTCGAACGGGCCGCGCAGGAAGCACAATTCGCCGAGAAGTCGCAGCGTGCCAAGATCGATGAACTGCGCCGCAATATCGCTACCGCGACCCAGCAAGCGTCCCAGGTCGCCGAGACCATCGAGGTCGCGCAGCAGGAGCTGGAACAGCTGGACTCCGGCACCGCCAACGAAGGCCTGCAGGAGCTGCTGGACCGCCGCTCCTCGCAGGAGCGCGCTCTGGCCGACGCCCGCCATGAGCTGGACCAGGTCGCGCAGCACCTGCGCCACGCCGAGGAGGGCCGCATGTCCGCGGAGCGCAGCCTGCAACCGCAACGCGACCGCATCACCGAGATGCAGCTCAAGGAGCAGGCTGCGCGCCTGAACCAGGAGCAGTTCACCGAGGCGCTGGCCGCCACCGGCGTGGACGAAGCGGGTCTGATCGAACTGGCCGCCAAGCTCAATCCGGACATGAAGGCGCAGTACCTGCAGGGCGAGGTCACCCGCCTGACCAATGCCATCTCGCTGCTCGGCGCCGTCAACCTGGCCGCGCTGGACGAACTGGCGACCGCCAAGGAGCGCAAGGAATTCCTCGACGCGCAAAACCGCGACCTGCAGCAGGCCATCGCCACGCTGGAAGACGCGATCACCCGCATCGACCGCGAAACGCGCGAACTCCTGCAGGACACCTTCGACAAGGTCAACGCCCACTTCGGGGAGCTGTTCCCGATCCTGTTCGGCGGCGGCCAGGCCAAGCTGGTGATGACCGGCGACGAGATCCTCGACTCCGGCGTGCAGGTCATGGCCCAGCCGCCGGGCAAGAAGAACGCGACCATCCACCTGCTGTCCGGCGGCGAGAAAGCGCTGACCGCGACCGCATTGGTGTTCTCGATGTTCCGCCTGAACCCCGCGCCGTTCTGCCTCCTGGACGAGGTGGACGCGCCCCTGGACGATGCCAACACCGAGCGGTTCTGCCGCATGGTCAAGCGCATGTCCGACCACACGCAATTCCTCTTCATCTCCCACAACAAGATCGCGATGGAGATGGCCAATCAACTGATCGGCGTGACGATGCAGGAGCAGGGCGTGTCCCGCATCGTGGCGGTGGACATGGAAGCCGCCGCCAGCTTCGCGACCGATCCGAAAGCAGAGGCACAAGCAGCATGACAGAACTTCAAATGAGTTTGCTCGCCGCCGGCGGTGTTTTTATCGTCGGCGTTTTCTCGTATAACAAATGGCAGGAGTACAAGGCCAAGAAGAGCGTGGAGCGCGCCTTCGCGGCCAATCACGACGACGTGCTGATGAAAGGGCCCGGCGAGCCGCGCCAGGAGCCGGTGCTCGACCCTTCCGCCGTTCCCGCGGGCCGCGCCGAGCCGGTGCTGGACGAAGAGCCGGTGGTGAAGGGCACCGACCCGGAAGCCACGCCGGACGAACTGGCCACCAGCCTGGTGGACCCGCTGATCGACGTGCTCATTCCGCTGCAGCTGGAAGTGGCGGTCCGCGGCGACAAGATCCTGCCGGTGCTGCAAACCCTGCGCCACGTGGGCAACAAGCCGATTCACTACATCGGTCTCGCGGTCTCCGGCGACTGGGAGCCGGTCAAGCACGGCGGCGTGTACACCAAGCTGCAGGCCGGCGTGCAGATGGCCAGCCGCACCACCGCCCTTAACGAACTCGAATACTCCGAACTGGTGACGCGCCTGCGCACTCTGTCCGACGATATCGGCGCCGAGCCCGAAATCCCGGACATGATCGAGGTGATGGGCGAGGCCCGCAACCTGCATCGCTTCGTCGCGGGCCACGATGCGCAGTTGGGCATCAACCTGATGTCCAACGGTGCGCCGTGGGCCATCAGCACGCTGATCGGCGCCCTGGAAAAGCAGGGCTTCGACGTGCGTCCGGATGGCCGCTTCGTGATGCCGGACGGGGAGGGCGGCTTCCTGTTCTCGCTGTCCACCAACGTCACGCTGGCCGAGGAGACCACCTCCCGCCTCACGCTGCTGCTGGACGTGCCCTGCGTGGCGCCGATGCGCGATGGCTTCAATGCCATGGTGGCGTGTGCCAAGGCGCTGGTGCAGCGCCTGGACGCGACCATCGTGGACGACAGCGGCCAGCCGCTCGTCGACGAGGCGCTGGCCGAGATCAATGGCCAGGTACAGGCCTTCTACGATGAGATGGCGCAGGCCGATATCCCGGCCGGTTCCACCCGCGCGCTGCGTCTGTTCAGCTGATGTCCGCGCCACACCTCGAGCGGATGGCGTGGCTCGTCGCGGAGCTCAATCGCCACATCTACAACTACCACGTGCTCGATGCGCCGACCATTCCGGACGCCGAGTACGACAAGATGTTCCGCGAGCTGCAGGACCTGGAGTCTGCGCACCCGGAGGCGGTGTCGCAGGATTCGCCGACCTTCCGCGTGGGCGCTGCGCCCATCCCCGAGTTCAAGCAGGTCACCCATGCGGTGCCGATGCTCTCGCTGAACAACGGCTTCGAGGATGCCGACATCGAGAACTTCGACCGCCGTGTGCGCGAGGGGCTGGACGACGAGGCGGTCGTGGAATACGCGGCGGAACTCAAATTCGATGGCCTGGCCATCAGCCTGCGCTACGAAAACGGCGTGTTCGTGCAGGCGGCCACCCGTGGCGATGGTTACACCGGCGAGGATGTGTCGACCAATATCCGCACCATCCGCACGATCCCGCTGCGCCTGCATGGCGACGACCTGCCGGATGTGCTGGAAGTGCGCGGCGAAGTCCTGATGTTCAAGGCGGACTTCGAAAAGCTCAAGGAACGACAGCGCGCGGCCGGCCAGCGCGAAGCGGTCAATCCGCGTAACGCGGCCGCGGGCAGCCTGCGCCAGCTCGATTCGCGCATCACGGCGGAGCGCAAGCTGCGTTTCTTCGCCTACGGGATCGGCGTGCTGGAAGGGCGCGAACTGCCCGAGACCCATTCCGCGCTGCTGGACTGGTACAAGCAACTGGGACTGCCGGTGTCGGACGAGCGCCGCGTCGTGCAGGGCGCGGACGGGCTGCTCAAGTACTACGCGGAGATCGGCGCCAAGCGTGCCGCGCTCCCGTATGACATCGACGGCGTGGTCTACAAGGTCAACGCGGTCGAACAGCAGGCGGAACTCGGCTTTGTCTCGCGCGCGCCGCGCTTCGCTATCGCCCACAAGTTCCCGGCAGAGGAGGCACTCACCACCGTCCAGGGCATCGAGGTGCAGGTCGGCCGCACGGGCGCCATCACGCCGGTGGCGCGACTGGAGCCGATCTTTGTCGGCGGCGTCACCGTCACCAATGCCACCCTGCACAACGAGGATGAAGTCCACCGCAAGGACGTGCGTGTCGGCGACACCGTCATCGTGCGCCGCGCGGGCGATGTGATCCCGGAAGTGCTGTCGGTGGTGCTGGAGCGCCGCCCAACGCCGGAACCGCCGGTCTACCACCTGCCCAAGACCTGCCCCGTGTGCGGCTCGCACGTCGTGCGCGAAGAGGGCGAGGCTGTCGCACGCTGCTCCGGTGGCCTGTTCTGCTCCGCCCAGCGCAAGGAGGCGATCCGCCACTTCGCGGGCCGCCGCATGATGGATATCGAAGGTCTGGGCGACAGCTACATCGACAGCCTGGTCGAGTGCCAGCTGATCCACGGCGTGGCGGACCTGTACACCCTCACGCTCGACGACCTGCTGCGCATGAAGAAGCTGACCGACGAGCGCGAAGGCACCACGCCCGACACGGTCAAGCAGGGCAAGGTCGCCACGAAGTGGGCCGAGAATCTGCTCGCTGCGATTGAAGCCAGCAAGACGCCGCCGCTGGAGCGCTTGTTGTTCGCCCTCGGCATCCGCCACGTGGGCGAATCGACCGCCAAGGTGCTGGCCGACTGGCTGGGCTCCTTGCAGCTGATCCGGCGCGCCCCCGCCGCGCTGTTCAACGTGCTGCCGGACATTGGCACGACAGTGGCGGAGGCCATCTACGACTTCTTCGCGGAAGAGAAGAACCAGCAGGCCATCGATGCGCTGCTGGCCAACGGCGTGCAGCCCAAGGGCGAGCACGCACCGAAAGCCCAGCTGCGCGAGAAGCTGGAACCCGCGACGCTCATCGGCGGCCTGGCCATTCCCAAGGTCACCGAGGCGCGCGCCAGGCAGCTCGTCACCGCTGGCGTGACGCTCGAAGCACTGGGTCACCTGCAGGTGTTCGACGTGTTCGGCCTCCCGGCCGCCGCGGTGGAGTCGCTGGAAGAATGGATGCGCGACCCATCCAACCGCGCACGCGTGCAATCCCTGCACGCGCTGCGCGAAGAGGTCTTGGCCCAGCTGCCCGAACACGAGGAAGTGGCCGAAGGCCCGCTCACCGGCAAGACCTTCGTCCTCACCGGCACGCTGCCGTCGATGAGCCGGGACGAAGCGGGCGCGCTGATCGAGGCCGCTGGCGGTAAAGTCTCGGGCTCCGTATCCAAAAAAACATCGTATGTCGTGGCCGGTGCCGAGGCGGGCAGCAAGCTCGCCAAGGCGCAGGAGCTGGGCGTGACCGTGCTCGATCAGGACGGCCTGCTGGCGCTGCTCGACTCATTTAAATAAGGACCGACGCATCATGAAACCGATTCGCAAGGCGGTCTTTCCGGTGGCGGGCCTGGGCAGCCGCTTCCTGCCCGCCACCAAGGCACAGCCCAAGGAAATGCTGCCCATCGTCGACAAGCCGCTGATCCAGTATGCGGTGGAGGAGGCGGTGGCTGCGGGCATCACCGAGATGGTCTTTATCACGGGCCGCAACAAGCGCGCCATCGAGGACCATTTCGACAAGGCCTACGAGCTGGAAGCCGAGCTGGAAGCGGCCAATAAGACCAAGCTGCTGGAGGTGGTGCAGAACGTGATCCCCAAGCACGTCAACTGCATCTACATCCGCCAGCCCGCCGCGCTGGGCCTTGGCCACGCGGTGCTGTGCGCGCGGCCGATCGTTGGCGACGAACCCTTCGCCGTGCTGCTGGCGGACGACTTCATGGACACCGCGCCCGGCGAGAAGCCAGTGCTGCAGCAGATGACGGAGCTGTTCGACTACGAGAACGCCAGCATCCTCGCGGTGCAGGACGTGCCGCGCCATTGCACGCGCCAGTACGGCATCGTCAGCGCCTCGCCCTACCGGCCCAACGTGGAACTGGTGCAGGGCATCGTCGAGAAGCCGAAGCCCGAAGACGCGCCGTCCACGCTGGCCGTGGTGGGCCGCTATGTCCTGACCGGGAAGATCTTCGACTACCTGCAGAACATCGGTGCCGGTACCGGCGGCGAGATCCAGCTCACCGACGGCATCGCTGCGCTGATGAAGGACGAGCGCGTGCTGGCCTACCGCTACGCGGGCACGCGCTATGACTGCGGCTCCAAGGCGGGCTACCTCAAGGCCATGACGGCGATGGGCCTGAAGCATCCTGAAACCGCGCAGGAGTTCGCGGACTTCCTGCGCACGCTGGAGATTCCCGATGGCCGTGCGTGAGATCCTGAAGATGGGCGACCCGCGCCTGCTGCGCGTCGCCAAGCCGGTCACGGAGTTCGATACGCCGGAACTGCATACCCTCATCGCGGACATGTTCGACACCATGCACGCCGCGAACGGTGCCGGCCTGGCCGCGCCGCAGATCGGCGTCGACCTGCAGCTGGTGATCTACGGCTTTGCGAAGAACGTTCGTTATCCGGACGCGCCGGAGGTGCCGGAGACGGTGCTGATCAACCCCGTGCTCACCCCGTTGTCGGACGAGAAGGAAGAGGGCTTCGAAGGCTGCCTCTCGGTGCCGGGGCTGCGCGGCAGCGTCCCGCGCTTCAAGCGCCTGCGCTACGAGGGCTTCGACCAGTTCGGCAAACGCATCGCGCGCGATTCCGAAGACTTCCACGCGCGCGTGGTGCAGCATGAGGTGGACCATCTGCTCGGCATCCTGTACCCCATGCGGATCACGGACTTCAGCAAATTCGGATTCACGGAGGTCATGTTCCCCGACCTCGATCCAAACCACGACGACTAAAACATCATTAAAACAGCATCACATAGAGCCAAGGGAGCAACGGGATGACACAGACAGCAACACGGCCAGTATCCGCGCCGGTAATGGACAATCCAAAGGAAATCACGGCACGAGGAATCATCCTCGGCGTGCTGATTACCTTGATCTTCACGGCGGCGCAGGTCTATCTGGGCCTCAAGGTCGGCCTGACCTTTGCCACCTCGATCCCCGCCGCGGTGATCTCGATGGCGATCCTGTCCGCCTTCAAGGACGCGACCATCCAGGAAAACAATATCGTGCAGACCATCGCGTCGGCGGCCGGCACGCTCGCGTCGGTGATCTTCGTGCTGCCCGGTCTCCTGATGATCGGCTGGTGGGCCAAGGTGCCGTTCTGGCCGACCTTTGGCTGCTGCGCCATCGGCGGCATCCTGGGTGTGATGTACACGATGCCCCTGCGCCGCGCGCTGGTGTCGCAGTCCGACCTGCCGTATCCGGAAGGCGTGGCGGCGGCTGAAGTGCTGAAGGTCGGCACGCAGTCGCGTTCCGGCGCACAGGAAGGCAAGGCGGGCCTGATGGCCGTGATCTGGGGCTCGCTGGCGTCGGCCGCTTTCGCCGCCTTCGCTGCGATGAAGCTGATGGCGGCGGAAGTCTCGATCTACTTCCGCACCGGGGCTGGTGCCACGGGTATCGGCGCTTCGAGCTCGCTGGCCCTGCTCGGCGCGGGGCACCTGATGGGCGTCACCGTCGGTATCTCTTTCCTCGTGGGCCTGATCATCGCGTGGGGCGTGCTGGTGCCGTTGCTCACCGCGGGTGGTCCGCCAGATGCGGCCATGTCAGCGGCTGATTTTGCGCTGAGCGTGTGGAGCCAGAAGGTGCGCCTGATCGGTGCGGGCGTGATCGGTTCCGCGGCCATCATCACGCTGGCGACCCTGGCCAAGCCAGTGATCGGTGGCCTCAAGTCGGCGCTGGAAGCGTCGCGCCGCGCGAAGGCGGGCAAGGGCTCGATCGAGCGCCAGGAACAGGACCTGCCGATCTTCGTGGTGGGCCTGGTGACGCTGCTGTCGATGGTGCCGGCGGGCTGGCTGCTGGCCAGCTTCCTGCAGGGCGGCCCGCTGGAAAGCATCTCGACCCCGCTGGTGGCCATTGGCGTCGGCTACATCCTCATCGCCGGCATGCTGGCGGCGGCGGTGTGCGGCTACATGGCAGGCCTGATCGGTTCCTCCAACTCGCCGGTGTCCGGCATCGCCATCCTCACCATCCTCGGCGCGGCGACCTCGGTCGGCATGGTGGCGCGCCACCTGATGGGGCCTGATACGGCGCAGGCGCTGATCGCCTTTGCGCTGTTCGTCACCACCGTGGTGCTGGCGGTCGCGGTGATCGGTAACGACAACCTGCAGGACCTGAAGACCGGCCAGCTGGTCGACGCAACGCCGTGGAAGCAGCAGGTTGGCCTGATCATCGGCGTGTTTGCCGGTTCGGCGGTGGTGCCGTACGTGCTGGAGATGCTGAACCACGCCTACGGCTTTGCCGGTGCGCCGAACGCGCAGGCCATCAGTGCCACGCCGCTGGCGGCACCGCAGGCGCTGCTGATTTCCACGCTCGCCAAGGGTGTGATCGGAGGGAACCTGGCGTGGGACCTGATCGGCTGGGGCGCGGCGCTGGGCGTCGCGCTGGTGGGCGTGGACTTCATGCTCAAGTCGTCCAGCAATGGCAAATACAGCCTGCCGGCGCTGGGCGTGGGCCTGGCGATCTACCTGCCGTCGGCGGTGACGCTGCCGGTGGTGGTGGGGGCGGTGGCCGGCTACTACTTCGACAAGTCGATGAAGAACAAGCCATACGGCGAATCGGCCTCGCGCATTGGCGTGCTGGTGATGTCCGGCTTCATCGTCGGCGAGTCCCTGTTCAACGTGGCGCTGGCTGCGCTGATCGTGGCGACGTCCAACGGCGAACCGCTCAAGGTCACCGACGCGATCCCCGAATCGACCGGCATGATCATCGCCTTGGTCGTCGGCATTGCGCTGGTGGGTGGGCTGTACCGCTGGTCCGCCAACTCGGCGCGCAAAATCGGGGCCTGATCGATCGTCCCATATGAGTCACGCACCCTACGGGGACCGGCGCCGGGGCGGAGTTTTCCGCTTCGGCTCCGCACAAATCAAGCGCAGGGGCGGGCGGCGCTGGTACTGGACGGATACGTACCACGCCATGCTCGCCATGTCGTGGCCGCGCTTCTTCTTCATTTCCGGCACGCTGTACCTCGCCACGAATTTCCTGTTCGCGGCACTCTTCGTGCTGGAGCCCAATTCCATCGACGGTGCGCGTTCGCAGAACCTGCTCGATGCGATCTTCTTCTCCATCGAGACGCTGGCCACCGTGGGCTATGGCGCCATGCATCCCGCGACCTTGTATGGGCACCTGGTGGCATCGGCCGAGATCCTGACCGGGATGGCGGAGGTGGCGTTCATGACGGGCCTCCTGTTTGCGCGCTTTTCCCGGCCAACGGCGCGCTTCCTGTTCTCGAAAGTGGCCGTGGTGGCCCGGTTCAACGGCATGCCGGCCCTGATGGTCCGGGTCGGGAACGAGCGCAATAACCTGATCATCGAGGCGACGGTCAAGGCCTCGATTGTGCGCCGCGAGCGGACCTTGGAAGGACAGGAGTTCACGCGTTTCTATGATTTGCCGCTGGAGCGCGATACCACCAGCGTGTTTGCCCTGAGCTGGACGGTGATGCACGTGATCGACGAGCGCAGCCCCCTGTATGGGCGTGCACCCGAGGCGATCCTGGACGACAGCGAATCGTTGATCGTGACCATGACGGGTATGGACGACACGCTGAACGACTTCGTCCACGATCGCCACAGCTATGCCGCGGACGAAGTCCTGTACGGCCGCCGCTTCGCCGACATCCTGTCCGAGCGCGAAGGCGACGTCCGCATCATCAACTTCGACCTCTTTCACGATACCGTCCCCGACGCCGCGGCAGCAACCTCCTAATGGGCGAGCGCGCAGCGCAGCGCTGCGCCCTGCGCCATCACGTGGTTGCGGCCGACGGCGGCGAAGGTTTTGCCCTGTTTGGCGGCGGCGGTGAGCTTGGCGACCATGTGGACGTTGCGGAAGTGGCTGGAGGCGGCGTTGATGTCGTTGGTGAAGATGCCGCCCGTCGCGGACGATGGCTGCAAGGGATCGAACCAGGCTTGCGGGGCGTCCCACCAGTTGGCGGGGGAAGTCCAGTACCTGGAGTAGGCCTTGGCCACGTCCGCCGAGGTATGGAATGGGCTGGTGAAGCCGGGCATTGCGGCGATCTTGGCCAGCATCTCGTCGATCTTCGCTGCGATCTGTTCGGGCGTCTGCTTCTGGCGTTGCCGCAGGCGCGCCGCTTCGCGCAAGGTGTAGAACAAGGCCACCTGCTCGGCGGGGAAGCGCTGGCTCACATAGGCCAGTTCGTCGGCAGGTGAGGGCTCCAGCGAGACCACCGGCACATTATCGCGCGCCGCCAGGTAGCGCACGAACCCCGATTCTCCCGTCAGCCGCACCACCTCGTCCCGCGTCCCGGGCAAGGGGCGCTTGGGGCCTTCGAAGTAGGCGACTGTGGGCTTGAAGGCATTCCAGCGGCGCTCCATCTCCGCCAGCTGCGGATGCGCGGGGTCGGTCGTGTGCTCGACTCCCATGTACTCAAGGTTCGGAAGCGATAGCGTGTGCGGTCCGCTCGCCGCCTGGCTGTCGATCAGCGCTGCGCAATCGGCGGCGGGCGAGGTGGCAGCGCAGGCGCCGGTGGAGGCGGCCGCGCCAAGGCCGAAGATCAGGGAGGCGAAGAGGTTCGTTTTCATGGACCGGAGTATGCATCCGCTTTCGCCGCGCCGGCGAAGGCTTCCGACGAATGCCGCGATTCGGGCGACGAAGCCTGTATCATGCGGCTTGTCCGCATTGCCATGAAAGCCAGTACATGAAGCTTCGCCTCGCCCTGTCCCTCTCCCTGCTCGCCACCTCCGCAGCGCACGCCCAGCTGATCGAATCCCAGCCCCTGAGCGAACTGTGGGTGAATCCCGGCTTCGCCACCTGGCACTTCCAGAGCGACAAGGACCTGAACGGGAATAACAAGGGACTGGGCGGCGAGTACCGCTTCTCCACGGTCGCTTCGGTGACCGCGGGACGCTTCTACAACAGTGACCGCATGTGGTCCAACTACGCCGGCGTCTACTACCAGCCATGGGCCCTTGGCCCGGTCCGCGTGGGCGCCGTGATCGGCGGCTTCGATGGCTACCCCAAGATGCGTGACGGCGGCTGGTTCCCGGCCCTGATCCCGGCCCTCAGCTACGAATACCAGCGGGTGGGCGTGAACGTGGCCGTGATCCCGACCTACAAGGACCGCCTGTACGGCGGCATCTCCGTACAGCTGAAGGTCAAGCTGTTTTGAGAACGATTATCGGCAGGCCGGCATCGTGGTGAAGTAGCTGCGCGACTCCCGGCACGTCTCCAGCCAGAATTTGCGCGTGAACTCTGGGTAGCGCTGCGCAAACTCGTTACGCACCGGCGCGTAGCGCGGCGACGAGTGCACCGGCGGCGCGAGGCGCCTCACTTGCTTGCCCTCGGACGTCGCCATGTACGGCGCCATCACCACGTCCGGCTCCAGGATCACGTCCACGCGCCGGGCGATCAGCTTGCGCAGGTTCACCAGCGGTGTGGCGGCGAGCTCCATATTCCAGTGGTAGCGCTGTCCGAATTCGCCGGTCTGCGCGCCGCCCGTGGAGGTGCCTACGCGCAGGCCCGGCGCGACCAGTTGTTGGCCATCCCACTTGATGCCCTGGTCGTCCGCACGCGCATAGAGCGACATCGTATCGACCATCATCGCGAGATGGCGGGGCGGGTAGGCCATGTCCCTGGCCAGGTCCTGGCCGTAGACGAAGCCGGGGAGGATGTCTATGCGCCCCATGCGCATTTCGGCGATTTGGCGGTTCGGCGGGCGACGCTGCATGACCACCCCCGTCGACGGACAGCCGGTGCGGGCGAGCGCCTTGCGGACCCACTCGATCAGCAGTCCGGGCTTCGCCTCGATGGTGTCACTGCCGACCAGGAAGGGCAGCACTTCAAAGTTGGGGAAACTGACGCGCACCTCGGGCGGGCAGGCCTCCGCGGGAGCCGGGGGCGGGGCCTGCTTCGCGGCCGCGCCGCGGTCCGTCGCAGAGGCCACGCCGCTCAGCGTGGCGGCGCAGAGGAAGGTGCCCAGTGCGGCCATGCCGCGCGCGCGCAAGTGCCAGCGTGATCGCAATGGTAGCCGCAATGACAGCAATCCGCGCATCAGAATCTTTCGTCCGCCCCGAGATAGCGCCATTGCCCCTGCGGCAGTTCGCCCAGTTTCACGCGCCCGATCCGCACGCGTTTCAGGCCGATGACTTTCAAGCCCACCATGTCGCACATGCGCCGGATCTGGCGCTTGCGGCCTTCCTTCAAGGTGAACGAGAGCTGGTCATCGTTCTGCCAGCGCACCTTGGCGGGCAGCAGCGGCTTCCCGTCCATCCAGAGGCCGTGGTTGAGCTTCTGCAGGTCCGCATCCGGCAAACGTCCAGGCTTGGTGTACTGCACCCGCACCAGGTATTCCTTTTCGACCGACGTGTCCTCGCCGATCAGCTGCTTGGCGATGCGGCCATCCTGCGTGAGCACCAGCAGCCCGACCGAGTCGATGTCCAGGCGCCCCGCAGGCACCAGGCTGCGCAGCTGCGCACGGTCGAACTTCTCGGGCGATGGGTCGTCGGCCCAGTGATTGTCGGGTGTGACCAGTACCACGGCGGGCTTGTAGCCATCCTCCGCCTGCCCGCTCACATAGCCCACCGGCTTGTTGATCAGGACCGTGACGCGCCTGGCCTGCTGCGCGGAGGCCTGCTTGTCGACGGTGATCTTCTGGTGCGGCAGCACCTTGGACCCGAGCTCGGACACCACCTGTCCATCCACACGCACCCACCCCTTGGCGATCCATTCGTCCGCCTCGCGGCGCGAAGAGAGCCCGAGTTCGGACATGCGTTTGGACAGGCGTACAGGTTCATTCATGCTGCGGCAATCTTCTTGAATTCAAATCTTGAGGGCTTCCAGCAGGTCGGTCTCGAACTGGATCTGGTTGCGCTGGTTGTTGAGGACCGCGCCATCGACGAGGAACACGTCCTCCACCCGCTCGCCGAGGGTCATCACCTTGGCGGTGTGCAGGTTGACGCGGTAG
Organism: Zemynaea arenosa; assembly: GCF_004614185.1. GTDB lineage: Bacteria > Pseudomonadota > Gammaproteobacteria > Burkholderiales > Burkholderiaceae_D > Telluria > Telluria arenosa. Next base: position 16,962 of record NZ_SPVF01000104.1, read on the forward strand.
CGCGTGAGCACGTTGGCGACGGAGTAGAGCAGGCCGGGACGGTCGTTGGCGGCGATCGAGAGGATGTAGTGCTGCCCGCGCTCGTCCGGCCGCAGGTCCACGGTCGGCGTGATCGGGAAGGTGCGCGAGAGGCGCGACAGCCGGCCCTTGACGGGCGGCGGCAGCGGGCCCTGGGAGGTCAGCACCTCGCACAGCTCATGCTCGATCAGGTTGATGATGTCCCGGTAGTTGCGGGCGAAGTTCTGTTCCGTGACCATGAAGGTATCCAGCGCATAGCCGTGGCGCGTGGTGTGGATCTTCGCGTCCAGGATGCTGAAGTTTTTGCGGTCGAAGTAGGAGCAGATGCGCGCGAACAGATCCGGCTGGTCCTTCACGTATACGGTCACCTGCAGGCCTGCGCCGATGGGCGAGAGGCGCGCCTTCACCACCGGCTTGGCGCTATCGACCTTGTCATGCAGGGCGCGCGTCTGCCAGGCGATGTCGTTGGCCTCGTGGCGCAGGAAGTAGGCGACGTCCAGCTGGTTCCACAGCTTCAGGTGCGCGTGGTGATCGAGGCCGTGCAGGCGCATGTCGGCCAGCGCTTCTTCCTGCCGGTTCTTGAGCTCATGGTCGGCCGAATGCGGAGCGCCGCCCAGCACGCGCAGGGTGATTTTGTAGAGGTCTTCCAGCAGCTTGGCCTTCCAGGCGTTCCACACCTTGGGGCTGGTGCCGCGGATGTCCGCCACCGTCAGCAGGTACAGCGCGGTGAGGTGGCGCTCGTCCTTGACCAGTTTCGCAAAGGCGTCGATCACGTCCGGGTCCGACAGGTCCTGCTTCTGCGCCACCGTGGACATCGACAGGTGGTGCGTGACGAGGAAGGACACCAGTTCGGTGTCCTCGGCCGACAGGTGATGGTCGCGGCAGAACTCCTCGGCGTCCGCCGCACCCAGCGTCGAATGGTCGCCGCCGCGGCCCTTGCCGATGTCATGGAATAGCGCGGCCACGTACAGCAGCCAGCGGTTCGGGAAGTTGGCGATCAGCTGGGAGCAGAACGGGTACTCGTGCGCATGCTCGGTCATGGTGAAGCGGCGCATGTTCCGCACTACCATCATGATGTGCTGGTCCACCGTGTAGACATGGAACAGGTCATGCTGCATTTGCCCCGTGATGCGGCGGAAGTTGGGCAGGTAGCGGCCCAGGATGCCCATGTCGTTCATGCGCCGCAGCGCGTGCACGAGGCCCACCGGCGCCTGCAGGATGCGCAGGAACAGCGCGCGGTTGACCGGGTCTTCGCGGAAGTCCACGTCGATCACGAAGCGCGCGTGCCACAAGGCGCGCATGGTCCGTGCCGTCATGCCCTTGATGTCCGGCCGCTCCGTCATCAGCACGAAGATCTCCAGCACCGACGATGGCGTCTTCTGGAATGTGTCCTCATCCGCGATGTCGATGAAGCCGTTAATCTCCGTGAAGCGCTTGTTGATCGGCGTGGCGATGATCGGCTGCGGGAACAGCTGGGCCTCGATGTTCTGCAGCAGGATGGTGTTGAGCTGCGTGACCGCCTTGGCCGCCCAGTAGTAGCGCTGCATCAGGTATTCGCTGGCGCGCCGCATGTGCGGGCCGCTGCCGGTGGCATGCAGGCCGAAGGTCTCGGCGATCGGCGTCTGCACGTCGAACACGAGGCGGTCCTCGCGGCGGTTGGTATGCAGGTGCAGGCGGATGCGGATGTCCTTGAAGGCACGCTCCTTCTCCATCAGCTGGCGCGCTTCCTCCTGCGTGATCAGGCCGCGCGTGGCGAGCTGGGTCCAGGAATTCCCGAGATGTGCGGCCTTGGCCACCCACAGGATCACCTGCAGGTCGCGCAGGCCGCCGGGGCTCTCCTTGCAGTTGGGCTCCAGCGAAAAGGCGGTGTCCTCGTACTTGGCGTGGCGCAGGCGCATCTCGGCCGTCTTCGCGTGGAAGAAGGCTTGCGCGTCCATGGCCGCGTCGAAGCGCTGCTGCAGGGCGTCGAACAAGGCCACGTCGCCATCGACCAGGCGCGCTTCCAGCAGCGAGGTTTGCACGGTGATGTCGGCCTTGGCCTCCGCCATGCATTCGTCGATGGTGCGGATCGAATGGCCGATCTCCAGGCCCAGGTCCCACAGCAGCTGGACCAGTTCTTCCAGCTTGTGCTGGGTGATCGCGTCCGGCCGCTGGCCGAGCAGGATCAGGATGTCGACATCGGAAAAGGGAAACAGCTCGCCGCGCCCGTAGCCGCCCACGCCCACCAGGGCGGTGTTGGGGGGCAGTTCGGCGGCGCGAAAGGCTTCGGCGAGGACGCCGTCGACCGCCTGGCGCAGGCCGCGCAGCAGTTTTTCCGGCTTGCCGTCGTCACGAAATGCAGCGATGTGCGCGGCCCGCTCGGCCTTGAGCTGCTGGCGCAGCTGGCTGCGCGGGTCGTCGCGAAGCGCGAGCGGAGGCATAGGCTGATGCTTACGCCGCCACCGCCTGGTCGGTGATGAAGGCCGGCGGCGGCGGCGTTCCTTCGGATTTGGTCAGGATCTCGTAACCGGTCTCGGTCACGAGCACGGTGTGTTCCCACTGCGCGGACATACTGCGGTCGCGCGTCTTGATGGTCCAGCCGTCGTTCATTTCCTTGATCTCGCGGCGGCCGGCGTTGATCATCGGCTCGATGGTGAAGATCATGCCGGCGGCCAGCACCTCGCCGGTGCCCGGGCGGCCGTAGTGCAGCACCTGCGGCTCCTCATGGAACACGGTGCCGATGCCGTGGCCGCAGAATTCGCGCACCACGCTGTAGCCGTGCTTCTCCGCGTGCTGCTGGATCACGTGGCCGATGTCGCCCAGGCGCGCGCCCGGCTTCACTTTCGAGATGCCGAGCCACATGCACTCATAGGTCACTTCCGCCAGGCGCTTGGCCAGCAGCGTCGGTTGCCCGACCAGGAACATGCGCGAGGTGTCGCCGTGGTAGCCGTCCTTGATGACGGTGATGTCCAGGTTGACAGCATCGCCGCTCTTGAGCACCTTGTCGCCCGGGATGCCGTGGCAAATCACGTCGTTGACCGAGGTGCAGATCGCCTTGGGGTAGGGCGTGTAGCCCGGCGGGCAGTAGTTGAGCGGCGCCGGAATCGTGCCCTGCACGTTGACCATGTACTCGTGGCACAGGCGATCCAGTTCGCCCGTCGTCACGCCCACTTTCACGAACGGCGTGATGTAGTCGAGCACCTCGCTGGCGAGGCGGCCGGCGACGCGCATGCCTTCGATATCGGCCTGGGTTTTGATGGAGATGGAAGACATAGCGATCGAATCCTGAGTGGTAAACCGGCGGCTCTGAGGGCCGCGCGCAATGCCGCTCATTATAAACGAGGCGCCGGAATGCCGCCCCGGCCCCCTGCTGGGGGGATGTGGAGGCGGATGTTGTTGCAATGCGGCAAGGCAAGGCTAGAATATCGCTTGCCTGATTGGTACCGGATCTCCTCCCATGCGCTCCTTCCTTCAAAAAACCGCAAAAACGCTGACCGCAAAGAATCTGCTGCGCCGCCGTGGCCTCGTGCTGGCGGTCGCCGCACCGCTGCTGCTGGACGCCTGCTCGCAGAACGAACTGGCCAACGTGGCCGAATCGGCCATCCGCGGCGGGAACGTCAAGACCGCCTTCAACTCGCTGGCGCAGCAGAAGGCCAACACCTACGCGCGCAATCCCGCCCAGCTGATCGCCGACTGGAACAACATGCAGGCGGAGTTCGACCGCATGTTCGGCAACGTGAAGCAGGAGAGCACGCGCCAGTGGGGCAATGCGGCCGAGGTGGCGAGCGCCAAGCGCTATGTGAAGTACACCGAGGACTACCGCAACCGCTTCATCGTCGACTATGAGAAGTCGACCATCCGCATCGAGCATATCGGCGAACAGGGCGTGATCCGCAAGCTGCATGACGCGGTGGTGGTGGCGCTGCTGACGCCCGATGACCCGCGTTCGTCCGACGTGTTTACGGATGCCGAGGTGCAGGTGGGTGGCCGCGGCCGCCCGTTCCTGGAGTCGCTGGTGCTGGACCAGAACAAGCAGCCCTTGCGCAACCGGGCGGACATCGAGAAGTTCGCCGACTACCTGGCCGAGACCAGCATCCAGACCCGCTGGATCAACGTGGGCGGCAAGGCCACCGAAGTGAAGTTCATCGAGTTCGACATGATCGGCGCGGACGAAGTGCGGGCCATGCTGGCCGCGCGCTCGGCCCCGAAGCCGCGCTCCGCGCCCAAGTCCTCCAAGGGCCGCAAGTCGGCACCGGTGGAAGTCGACCTGACGCCGGACCTGGCCGCCAACGACCGCTCGGACCCGAACAACTACAAGACCGCCGACCGCATTGCCCCGCGCTACCTGGACATGGTGACCAAGTACGCGGCCAAGGCCAACGTGGACCCGGCGCTGGTGATGGCGATCATCTACCAGGAGAGCCGTTTCAACCCGCTGGCCGTGTCGTCCGCGCAGGCCTACGGCATGATGCAGCTGGTGCCCAAGAGCGGCGGCATCGAAGCCTTCCGCAAGGCGAAGGGCGAGAACACGATGCCGACCAAGGAGTATTTGCTGGATCCGGAGTCGAACATCGAGCTCGGTGCAACCTATGTGAGCATGCTGCTGTTCGATCACTGGATGAAGGGCGTGTCCAACATGTCCTCGCGCGAGTACTGCGCGGTGTCGGCGTATAACACCGGGCCGGGCAACCTGGCCAAGGCCTTCACCGGCACCACCAGCCGCCTGGGCGAAGCGCGCGACAAGGCCAACGGCATGCGGCCGGACGAATTGTTCGACCACTTGCGCGTGAACCTGCCGTACGCTGAAACCCGCGACTACCTGCTGCGCGTGTCGGCGGCCCGCAAGCACTACAAGGAGCTATTCTTCTCGAATGGGGCGCCACCTGCGCTGGCGGGGCGCTGACATCGCCGGCGCCGGACTGTGGCGCATTTGCCGACTTGGGCAGTTGGCAATTGTGGATTTGTTCCTGAACAGCTAAAGTTGCGAAACATCAACTGTCTGGCACGTCTGCCGCCTCTCTCTTGTCCGCCCCCGCGCCTCCAGCGGCCCGTCCTGACCTCGACGCCCGTGCGAACAACGTCCGCCTGTCCATCGTACTTGCGGTCTGTGGCATGCCGCTGTTTGCGGGCGTGTATGCCTGGCTGGGCGACCCGCGGGCCGCGACCGTCTGCCTGCTGGCTCTCACAGGTGTCGCGGCCAGCGCATTCCTGGCGCGCCAACCAGACCGGATACCGCACGCCCGGAACACGCTGGCTGCCAGCGTATTTCTTCTCCTCCTCTCTTTGGTCTGGCTGGTCGGTGGCATCGCCTCGCCCAGCGTTGCCTGGTTGAGCGTGTGCCCTATGGTGGCGGCCGCCGGAGGCAGCCGCGACCGCGGACTGCGCTGGGTGGCCGCGTCCGTGCTTGCGATGCTGGCGGTGTATCTGTACGAGCGCTGGATCGGCCTGCCCGCGGTGCTGGTCCGCGATCTGCCGCTGTTGTATCTCGTTGGGAATACGTGCTTCATCCTGCTGGTCGCCCTGTTCCTGGTGCGATACGAACGCAACAACGACCTCGCCCTGGCCCGGCTCAGCGAAGCGATGGCAACGATCCAGCGCATGGCCACGCTGGACGACTTGACCGGGCTGTGCAACCGGCGCGAGCTGTTGCGCGTGCTGGAGGCGGAGCGCGAACGGGCGGAGCGTTACCAATTGCCGCTCAGCGTGTGTGTCCTGGATATCGACAGCTTCAAGCGCGTCAACGACACGTTCGGCCACGCGGTCGGAGACGAGGTCCTGCGGCATGTGGCGGACACGGTCCAGGCGCTGGCACGGACGACCGACTGCTTCGGCCGCTACGGTGGCGAAGAGTTCCTGCTGGTGCTTGGAAATACGGATCTGCCTGGGGCAACCGAACTCGCCGAGCGGGTGCGCGTGGCGGTCATGAACTCGCGGGCGCCCGGCCCGGGCCGCCCAGCGGTGACGCTGTCGATTGGCGTGGCCCGGCACGTGCACGGCGAGCCGATCCAGCGCGTGATCGAAGTGGCCGACCGCGCGCTCTATACCGCCAAATCCGAGGGCCGCAACCAGGTGCGCACGGGAGGCGCCAGCGTGGCGTGAGGACCTGGCGCCGTGTCCCGGGTGTGACCTTATCCCTCGCCGTCGCGAGCGTGCGTCTCCATCGCCTTCGGCAGATAGTCGGCCATGCCGGCGGCGAGAGTGTCGTAGCGGTCGCGGAAGGCGGGGGTGTCGCGGTAGACCTGGGCCAGGCCGGCGTAGGCCTCAAGCGAACACGGACGTCCCCACATCAGCGCGACCCAGGCGCGGTGGCGCTCCAGTAGGGCGGACAGCCCGGCGTCGTCCAGTGGCACGCCATCGCGGCAGCAGGCCGCGAGTCCAGCTTCGATGCGGCCCAGTTCCGCCAGGCGTTCTTCCCGTTCCGGTGCGCTCGCGCCCTGCCACTGTGCTTCCGACCGGGCGACGGTCTCCTCGCCGAAGCGGGCGGCGGCCTGCTGGCGGTAGCGGGCCAGCGCGCGCGCCGTCGGGGCGCGGTAAAGATCTGCGTGTTTCATGGTCTGGTCTCCTGACAGTTCAACGATGGAGCGCTCGATGTCCGCGGCCTGCTGCCGGGCGCGGGCGGCATTGGCCAGCAGCCGTCGGCGTTCGGCCTCCAGCTGCGCGATGCGGCTGGTGCCGTCCCGTTCGAGCAGCGCGCCGATGCTGGCCAGCGGCATCCCGAGCTCGCGGTAGGCGACGATCGCCCGCAGCCGTTCCAGCTCGCGTTCACCGTAGTAGCGGTAGCCGTTGGCGCCGACGCGGACCGGATGGAGCAGGCCAATCTGGTCGTAGTGGTGCAGGGTGCGGACGCTCACACCAGCGCTGCGGGCCATCTCTTTTACTGTGTACTGGCGGGTCATCGGGTCTCCTTGAGATGCATGATCAGGGCTCACGCCGCGTCAGGGTCAAGCGGTTCCTGGGCGCCGATTCGCGGGCAAGAAGTGGAGCGCGGGCAGGCGCGCGGGCCGTCATCATCGGCGCCTTCTGACATCGGAAGGCACGAACATGGTACGGCAACTTAAACAGGTCATGGCCGCGGCACTGCTGGCTGCCGCGGGCGGCGAGGTGGCTGCGGCGGATGCCGCACCGGGCCTGTGCCTGGCCGCCTGCACGGCGGCGCGCGCGGCC
>NZ_SPVF01000196.1 GCF_004614185.1 Zemynaea arenosa
GTTGCCGGCCTGCCCGGCGTGCCGCCGGGCCTCGCGCAGCAACCGGTGGAGCGCGCCCTGTGCCTGCCCCTGACCATGCCGGGCCGCGAGCGCCCGATCGGGGTGCTGGTGGCCGGCCTGTCGCCGGTGCGTCCGCTGGACAGCGAATACCGCACTTTCTTCGAACTGGTCGCGGGCCAGGTCGCCGCCGCGATGCAGACCGCGATGGCGGTCGAGGAACAGCGCCGCCGTGCCGACATGCTGGCGGAACTGGACCGCGCCAAGACCGCCTTCTTCAGCAACGTCAGCCACGAATTCCGCACCCCGCTCACGCTGATGCTCGGCCCCATCGAGGACGCGCTGGGTGATGCCACCACCCCGCTCGCGCCGGTGCAGTACGAGCGCCTGAAGCTGGTGCAGCGCAACGCCCTGCGCCTGCAAAAGCTGGTCAACACGCTGCTCGATTTCTCGCGTGTGCAGGCGGGCCGCATGCACGCCTCGTTCGTGGAAGTGGACCTGCCGGCACTCACCGCGGACCTGGCCAGTGCCTTCCGTTCGGTGGTGGAAAGCGCGGGCCTGGAACTGGACGTGCGCTGCGCTCCGCTGGAGCCGGCTGCCTACGTGGACGTGTCGATGTGGGAGAAGATTGTCCTCAACCTGCTGTCCAACGCCTTCAAGTTCACCTTCGAAGGCCGGATCGCGGTGGAGCTGCGCCAGGATGGCGAGGCCGCGGCGCTCACCGTCACCGACACCGGCGTCGGCATCGACCCGCGCCAGCTGCCGCGCGTATTCGAGCGCTTCCAGCGGGTGGAGGGCTCGCGCGCCCGCACGCATGAGGGTTCGGGCATCGGACTGGCGCTGGTGCGCGATCTCGTGGAGCTGCACGGTGGCCGGATCGACGCTGACAGTACCCCCGGCGTGGGCACCCGGTTCACGGTCACGATCCCGCTCGGCCGCGCGCACCTGCGCGAGGAGCAGGTGCTGGACAGCGGCCGCGTGGCCCCCAGCCAGCGCGCCATCGAGACCTTCACCGGCGAGGCCCAGCGCTGGCTGCCCGGCATCGCGCCCGATCCGGTGTACGAAGCGCAGCACGGCACGCAGCATGACGCTAGCCACTCTGCCACCTCCGATGCCAGCGCGTCCCAGGTGGCGGGGCCGCTGGCGGCTCCGCGTATCCTGGTCGCCGACGACAACGCCGACATGCGCGACTACCTGGTGCGCCTGCTCGGCCAGCGCTGGCCCGTGACCGCGGTGGCCAACGGCCAGCTCGCGCTGGTCGAGGCGCGCCGCGAACGGCCGGACCTGATCCTGTCCGACGTGATGATGCCGGTGCTGGACGGCTTCGGCCTGATCGCCCAGCTGCGCGCCGACCCGCGCCTGCGGGACGTGCCCGTGGTGCTGCTGTCCGCGCGCGCCGGCGAGGAGGCCCGCATCGAAGGCCTGAACGCGGGCGCGGACGAATACCTGGTCAAGCCGTTTTCGGCGCGCGAGCTGACCACGCGCGTGGAATCGCTGCTCCTGCGCGCGCGCATCCGGGCGGTGGAACGCGCGCACGGCGACCGCTTGCGGCGTGTGTTCCAGGAAGCGCCGGCCGCCATCGCGATCATGCGCGGGCCGGAGCATGTGTTCGACAGTGTGAATGACCGCTACCTGCAGCTGATCGGTGGCCGCGATGTGGTCGGATTGCCGATCCGCGCGGCGCTGCCGGAATCCTTCGACCAGGACTATGTGTCGCTGCTCGATCGCGTGTGGACCACCGGCGAACCCTTCGTCGGCCACTCTATTCACTACAAGGTGGCGCGCAACGGGATCCTGGAAGATGCGTACTTCGACTTCGTCTACCAGCCCTTGCATGATGCGGAGGGGGAGGTGGAAGGCATCGCCGCCGTGATCTTCGAGGTGACCGAGCTGGCCCAGGCACGCATGGACGCCGAGGTGGCCAACCGCGCCAAGGACGAATTCCTGGCCATGCTGGGCCACGAGCTGCGCAACCCGCTCTCGCCGATCCTGATCGCGCTGGAGCTGATGCGGCTGAAGGGCGTGACTGGCGCCGAGAAGGAGCACGCCATCATCGAACGCCAGGCGCAGCACCTGGTGCGGCTGGTGGATGACCTGCTGGACGTGGCCCGCATCGCGCGCGGCAAGATCGAACTGCGGCCGGAACGCACGGAGCTCTCGCGCCTCGTGGCGCAGGCCGTGGAGACCGTGAGCCCGCTGCTGGAAGAGCGCCGCCACCGCCTGCGGCTGGACGTGCCCAACACCGGCATCTTCATCAACGCCGATCCGATGCGCTTCACGCAGGTGCTCTCCAACCTGCTCACCAACGCGGCCAAGTACACCAACGTGGGCGGCAGCATCACGGTGCGCGTGTGGACGTCGGGCCACGAAGCGGTGGTGCAGGTGGAGGACAACGGCATCGGCATCGACCCGGACACCCTGCCGTCCATGTTCGACAAGTTCGTGCAGGAGCGCCAGGCGCTGGACCGCTCGCGCGGCGGCCTCGGTCTGGGCCTGGCCATCGTCAAGAGCATCGTGCAGCTGCACGGCGGCTCGGTGACGGCGTTCAGCGAGGGCGAAGGGAAGGGTAGCTGCTTCGAAGTGCGCGTGCCCTTGAGCGAGGAGCGCGGCAGCGGGGGGCGGGCCGACCCGCAACTGGCGCAGGCGGCGGAAGCCAGCCAGGATGGCTGCAGCGTGCTGCTGGTGGACGACAACCCGGACGTGCTGGAGGCCATGACGGCGCTGCTGGAGCTGAGCGGCCATGCGGTGGTGGCGCTGCCCGATCCGGCGGCGGCGCTCAAGCTGCCGGCGAGCTACGTCCCCGAGATCGCGATCCTCGACATCGGCCTGCCGGGCATGGACGGCTACGAACTGGCGCAGGAGCTGGCGCGCCGCCCCAGCTTCGCGCAGACGCGCTTCGTCGCCTTGTCCGGCTACGGGCAGGAGTCGGACCGAGAACGCTCGCAGGCCGCGGGCTTCTGCGCGCACCTGGTCAAACCGGTCGCGGCGACCCAGCTGTCCGCGCTGATCGACGGCCTGCGCGCGCCGGAATAGACGGGACTACCAGTCCAGCGACAGCAGCAGCTGCCCCATGCGCGGCCAGCACAGGGTGCGGATGTCGTCGCGCGTGCACCACTGGTAGCCATCCACTTCCGGCGTCGGCTTGCCGGTCACGCGGTGCGGGAACATGCTGGTGCAGTTCAAATGGTCCAGCGTGCACAGGTCCGCGCCCACGTCCACGCGGTACAGGTGCAGGCGCTTGTCGCGCCGGTAGTCGAACGTCCCGAGATCCTGGAACCGGTCCTCGTCAAAGCCCAGTCCCGCCTCCTCGAACAGCTCGCGGCGCGCCGCCTCCAGCGTGGTTTCGCCCTCGTCCTGCATGCCTTTCGGAATGTCCCAGTGGCGCGTGTGCGTGACATGGCAGAGCAGGATTTTCCCCTCGTCATTGATGACCAATGTGCCGCAGGAAACGGGCGTCATAGTTCTCCTCGATTTGTTAGCTTGGCACTCACATGAGTTTAACGGACCCAAGGAGAAACCTATGCTGGCAATGAACTATAGAGGACCTTACCGCGTCCGCGCCGCACACAAGCCGGACCCGGTGATCGAGCACCCCAACGATGCGATCGTGCGTGTGACGCGCTCCTGCATCTGCGGCTCGGACCTGCACCTGTACCACGGCCTGGTGCCGGACACGCGCATCGGCCACACCTTCGGCCACGAGTTCACGGGCGTGGTGGTGGAGACCGGGTCCTCGGTGCAGAACCTGAAGGTGGGCGACCATGTGCTGGTGCCCTTCAATATCTTCTGCGGGTCCTGTTATTTCTGCCAGAAGGAGCTGTACTCCAACTGCCACAACGTGAATCCGGAAGCGACCGCGGTGGGCGGGATCTACGGCTACTCGCACACCACCGGCGGCTACGACGGCGGCCAGGCCGAATACGTACGCGTGCCGATGGCGGACGTGGGACCGACGGTGATCCCGAAGGACATTGACGTGGATGACGCGGTGCTGCTGACCGATGCCTTCCCGACCGGCTACCAGGCCGCGGAGATGGGCGATATCAAGCAGGGCGACACGGTGGTGATCTTCGGCGCGGGGCCGGTCGGCATCTTTGCGGCGAAGTCGGCGTGGATGATGGGCGCGGGGCGCGTCATCGTGGTGGACCACATCGAGTACCGGCTGGAGTTCGTGAAGAACTATGCGCAGTGCGAGATCGTGAACTTCAAGGACGTGCGCGACATGGCGGTTCACATCAAGAAGATGACGGACTGGCTGGGCGCGGACGTGTGCATCGACTGCGTCGGCTGCGAAGCCTCGGGCAGCGCGATGCAGTCGCTGACGGGCCGCTACATGATGATGCAGGCCGGGTCGGCGACCGCGCTGTTCTGGGCCATCAACTGCGTGCGCAAGGGCGGCACAGTGTCGATCGTCGGCGTGTACGGGCCAACCTTCAACTTCGTCCCGATCGGGAATGCGATCAACAAGGGCCTGACCCTGCGCATGAACCAGGCCTCGGTCAAGCGCCACCTGCCGCGCCTCATCGAACATATCCAGTCGGGGATCATCAGCCCGAAGGACATCATCACCCACCGCATTCCGCTGGAAGAGGTGTCGGACGCGTATCACATCTTCTCCAGCAAGCTGGATAACTGCATCAAGCCGGTGCTGGTGCCGCCGGGTGCGCACCTCGTGAACCCCGCGCTGCATTGAAAGTTGAAAGGAAAGCGACCATGACCATGCAACCACGTACCGATGTCGTCCGCCAGAACGACGTCACGGAAGATACGCAAACACTCCTCGCGCGCAACCAGCGCAGCGCGGGGCTGGCGCGCGACATGTCGCACATCCAGGGCTGGGGTGTGGACCTGGACCGCAAGAACCGCCCCGCGGTGCCGATGGAGCGGACCCCGCCGCGCCTGGAGAACGTGCACTGGGACCGGCCGGAAGAACAGCCGATGACGGTGCGGGTGTTCCACTCGCCGGAGCGGCCGGGCATGACGCCGGTGTTCGGCACCAGGCAGCCACCGAAAGGCCTGTCCGGCATCATGCGGGCGGCGGCCTACAAGATGACGGAGAACGACATCCGCCACTGGCTGCTGCTGCTCGTGGCGGACCGGGTCGACATGGTGGAGGGCATCGGCGAGGACCTGATGCACGGGCGGGTACCGAATGTGCTCGGCGAGATGGGCATCAAGGCGGAGCTCAAGCACAACCCGCAAGGGCTGGTGAAGAAGGCTGCGGTCACGGCGGCGGTGGTGGGCCTCGGCTACTACCTGCTGTCGCGCCGCCGCGCGCGGTAAGCGGGGCGGCGCGCCCGCCACCCACGGCGGCGCCACCGCCGTGGTGCGCACCCGCTGGCGCTGCGCTGCTTAATAGAGCGGGCGGCGGCGCCCCTAGAACCCCGGCGGGCGCTCGCCCGCCACGCCGGATGCACGCTCCAGCGCCACGCCCACGCGGGCGATGGTGCCTTCGTCGAACAGGCGGCCGATCAGGGTCACGCCGTGCGGCACCCGGCGCGGCGGCGAGAACTTGGGCAGCGGCTGGGCCGGATTCGGCGCCCAGTCGCTGCGCGCCTCGCCCACTTCCACGAAGCCGGTGCGCAGCGTCAGCGACGGATGGCCGGTGTGGTTGGAGATGGTCAGCATCTCGTCCCGCAGCGAGGGCACCAGCAGCAGGTCCACCTGCTTGAAGATGCGCGCCATCTCCTGCGCCACCTTGCGGCGCATGCGGTCAGCCTGCACGAAGTCCACCGCCGACAGGAAGCGCGACTCGCGGAACAGGTTGGGCCAGGCGTCCGGCACCTGTACCTTGAGCTGATCGAGGCGGCCGTCGAGCGCCATCTCTTCAAACGCCGCGGCACCTTCCGCAAAGATGATCGTGTTCAGGGACTGGTAGGGCCAGTCCGGCAACGTAACGGGCGTCGGTACGAGGCCGAGTTTCGTGAGCGCGTCCAGCGCCGCGCGGTCCACGTCCGTGGCCGGGGCTTCCTTCATCCAGTTGGCGAAGTAGCCGACCTTCAGCCCTTTGACGGGCGCGCTGCCGTCGTAGTCCAGATGCGCGGGCACGCTCGCGGTGTCGCCCGCATCCGGACCGCCAATGGCGCGCAGCACCAGCATGGCGTCTTCAACGGTGCGCGTCATGGGGCCCAGCTTGTCCAGGGTCCAGGACAGCGTCATCGCGCCAGTGCGCGGCACCCGGCCATAGGTCGGCCGCAGGCCGGTCACGCCGCAGCGCATGGCCGGGCTGACGATGCTGCCGCCAGTCTCGCTGCCGATCGAGAACGCGACCAAGGCGGCGGCCGTCGCCGCACCCGGGCCGGCCGAGGAGCCGGACGCGCCTTCTTCCGGCAGCCATGGGTTCATGGTCTGGCCGCCGAACCAGATGTCGTTCAGGGCGAGCGCACCGAGGCTCAGTTTCGCCAGCAGCACCGCACCGGCCGCATTCAAACGCTGTACCACCACCGAGTCCTCGGCCGGCACGCGGTCGCGGTAGAAGTCCGCGCCCCAGGTGGTGCGGATACCTTTGGTGTCCAGCAGGTCCTTCACGCCATACGGAATCCCGTGCAGGGCGCCGCGGTATTTGCCGGTCGCGATCTCGCGATCGGCCTGGCGCGCGCGGGTGAGGGCGTGCTCGCGCGTGAGCGTGATCACGCTGCGCAGGCGCGGGTCGAGCTGTTCGATGCGGGCCAGGTAAATATCGGTCAGCCGTTCGCTGGTCAGCTTGCGCGACTGGATCCACTGCGCCAGGTCGGTGACGGATGCATATGCGATGTCTTCGTCTTTGGACGGCAGCGGGCGCGCGGACGTCTGCGCGAGCACGAAGCGGTCGCGGGTGGGCGTGCCCTGGCTGCCTCCAATGGAGGCCGGGAACCAGGTGGTGGCCGGGGCCACGCTGTCTTCGATCTTCAGCTTGCGCGGTCCGCTGCGGCGTTCGAGCATCCCGGCCATGGACGTGCGCCAGCTCTGCGCCGCCATCGCGCGCTGGGCCGGCGTGAGCGCCACCTGCATCAGCTTCTCCGCTTCCGCGAAGGTGGTGGCCGTCACCTCCGGACCGACCGCGGGCATGGTGCCGAAGGTCGGCGGGGCGCCGGCGGTGGCCGGGTTGGGCGGCGTGCCCGGTGCTGGTGTGGCCGCCTGTCCTTGCGCGGCGGCGCGCGTGGCGGTGGCGACGGCCAGCAGGCCGAGGGGAGCTTGAAGCAGGAATTCGCGGCGGATGGTCATGGGCTTGTATGCATCTGTCTCGGTGGATGGATGAGGTACGGCCGGTGGATTCTATACCGCTGCGCACGCGCATGCATATCCGGGCTGGCACCGCATTTTTTGCAGCTCATTCCGCATTTTCGGCAGCCGGTCGTAAACCCGATGCGCGCTGCCGGGGCGATGGATACAGTGACACCATTCGTCATGCACTTACAAACCCCATGACGATATTTTCTAACCTCACCAAACGGGAAAATATCATGCGCAAATTTGCTATCGCCTTCATCGCCGCCGCCGCCACCTTCGCTACTGCCGCTCACGCCGAAGGCGGTTCGGCAGCCGCTGCCTACACCACCGCTGCCGCGTCGGCGAGCCAGGTGCAGATCAAGGCCGCGGCCATGAGCCGCTACGCCATGCAGCCCAACGAGCAGGATGCCATCAAGGGCACTTACAACCTGTCCGACGGCCACGTGCTGCGCCTGACGCAGACCGGCAAGCGGATGTACGCCGAGATCGATTCCCAAGGCAAGGCTGAGCTGGTGGCACTGTCCGCGAACACGCTGGTGGGACGCGATGCCAACATCAAGATCGTGTTCGACGAGGCCACCAAGGGCCTGTCGAACGACCTGGTCGTCGCCGCCGCCGACCAGTAAGCATTGTGGGTGAGGTGCGCGCCGGTCAAGACCCGGCGCGCGCAAGCCTGAACACGGGGCGGATCTCGCCCACGGCCAGGCCGCGCCAGTTCTTCAGCGCCGGCTGCCGGTAGCTCTCCACCACACGGGCGCGCTCGCCATCGAGCAGGCCAAGCTGGTCCAGTACACTCACCACCGCCACATGCAGGGCCCGCGGCGCGCCATCGGCGATCTTCACCGCGATGCCGATCTTTTCGGACGTGATGCCGATCGCCTGCACCGCATCGGCGCCCACCTTGCACACCCAATCTCCAGCACCGGCCTGCGTGTACATCAGGTCCGTGCGCGCGGTGCCGGACACTAGCTCCGGATGGCGCAGCATGGCGCCGCACAGGTCACCCAGCGCGAAGCCCCACTGCGGATCGCGCGCGCCCTGTGCGAGCCGCGCATACAGATGCGCGAGCCGGGCCAGCGGCATGGCGTAGTTGGGCGCGGAGCAGCCGTCGATGCCGCCGGGGAGGGCGGACTCGGAGACGCCCAAGGTGTCGGCCAGCCGCGCGCGCACCTGCTGCTGCAGCGGATGCAGCGGATCGGTGTAGCCGCGCGTCTGCATGCCGTGCAGGCGGCACCAGGCGAGGAAGCCGGAGTGCTTGCCGGAGCAGTTGTGCTGCACCGGCGTCCATTCCACATCTGCCGGTGGACGCAGGTGCAGGAAGTCGTAGTAGAGCGGGACCTGGCAGCCGCATTCAAGGTCGCTCTCGTCCGCACCGATCTTTTCCAGGATGCCGCGCACGGTGTCCACGTGTACCTGTTCGCCCGAGTGGCTGGCGCACATGATGGCCAGCTCGCGTTCCGTGAGGCCCAGCTTGTCGGGACCGTCGTCCAGCACGAAGGGCAAGGCCTGGAAGGGCTTGAGCGCGGAGCGGGTGAAGGTGAGGTAGTCGGGGTCGCCCGCGGACCACAGCAGGCGGCCCTCATGGTCCACGACCGCGACGGATCCGAAGTGGACGTTTTCGACCGTGCCGCCGCGCGTGGTTTCAACAAGGGGAATCGTTTTCATGTACCCCATGATAGACGGCGCTCCGCAGCGGCGGCGCACGGCCAGTGACTTTTGGCGGGACGCGGATTATGATGAGTTCATGCCGATTGCTCATGTTGTCCTTCTTTCCAGGATCGCCGCCGCGGTGGCTGCGCTGGCACTGCCGTTTGGCGCGGCGCGTGCGGCGGAAGAGCCGTTGACGGTGGCCTGGCGCGACAAGCCGCCTTACCACTACATGGAGGCCGGCAAGGAGAAGGGCTTCCTGCTCGAACGCGCGCGCAAGGCCTTCAACGTCGCCAACGTGCCGGCGCGCTTTGTGCGCGAACCGGTCAAGCGCATCTGGGCCAACTTCGACAACGCGGTTCGCAACTACTGCTCCATCGGCTGGTACCGCCTGCCCGAGCGCGAACGCATGGCGCAGTTCAGCGTGCCGTTTTATGTGGATCCGCCGCAGCTGGTGCTGGCCGGGCCGCGCACGGCCAAGGCGGTGCGGGCCCACGAGTCATTCGCCAGCCTGCTGGGTGACCCGGCCATGTCGATTGCGATGATCGATGGTGCCTCCTACGGCGCGCAAGTGGATGCGATGGTGGAGGCGGGCCGCACCCACGTGCTGCGCCGGACTGTTGGCCCTATCTCGCTGCTGACGATGGTGATGGCCGGCCGCGCTTCGTTCACGCTGATCGACCGCCATGACTGGGACTGGGCCCGCACGCACGAGCCGACAGTGCGGGGCGCGGTGCCGGTGCAGTTCCCCGACATGCCGCCGGGGCAGACGCGCTATATCGTGTGCAGCAAGGATGTGCCGCAGTCCGTCATGGCGCGCATCAACCACGGCATCGACGTCGTCACATTGGAGGACCGAAGCGACCGGCCTGGTAGTCGCTGATCGCTTCCATGATCTCGGCCCGCGTGTTCATCACGAAGGGGCCATGCGCAACCACCGGCTCGCGGAGCGGTGCGCCGTGGCCGAACAGGAGCAGCGCGCCAGTGCGGGAGCTGAGTTCCACTGCATCGCCATCGGTGAGTTCCGCGAGATGGAACTGCTGGACTGGTTCACCACCCGCGCCGATCTCCACTTCGCCGCGCACCACGTACAGGAATACCGCTCGCCCGGCGAGGCCGTCGAAACGCACCGTGCCGCCAGCGTGCAGCTCCACCGTCGACATGAACATGCCGGTCAGGGACTGCACCGGGCCGCTGACGCCATCAAGCGTGCCGGCGCTCAGGTGCACGCTGGCGCCATCCCGTTCGATCACCGGAATCTGGTCGCGCTGCAGGCCGGTGTAGGCGGGCGCGGTCATCTTGAGTGCCGAAGGCAGGTTCACCCACAGCTGCAGGATTTCCAACGGGCCGCCGGTCTGCAGGAAGTCGGGCGGCGAGATCTCGGCGTGGATGATGCCGCGTCCTGCCGTCATCCACTGCACGCCACCGGCGCGGATGATGCTCGCGTGGCCTGCGCTGTCCTGGTGGGTGAGCGAACCTTCGATGATGAAGGTGACGGTTTCGAACCCGCGGTGCGGGTGCGGGCCGAAAGGCAGCCCGCGGTTATTGGGCCCGTAGGTTTGCGGACCATGATGGTTCAGAAACAGGAACGGGTCGAGCTGGTCGATGCCAGGTCCCGGTACGGGGCGGCGTGTGACGAGATCGGCGATGTCGTCGCGGTAGGCGGAGTGGGCGCGCGCGAGGCGGCGGTCGGTCATGATGAGGTCCTCGTCAGCAGGGTTCAAAAAGGAATGATATTCTGCTTTGCTCCCCTGTTCGACAACAACCAGAAAGAGACATCATGCACATCCTGCCCAAGCTCGCAGCCGCCACCGCGGTTGCGCTGCCGCTGCTGGCTGGCGCGGCTCCGGCGACGTCACAAGCGACGCCGGGTCCCGCTGCCGTGAAGGCGGCCAAGTACGCCGTCAGCACCTACCGCAACGATATCGTCGACACGCTGGCGAAGCTGGTCAGCTTCAACACCGTCGCCGATCCGAAAGTGCCGTTCGAGACCAACCCGCAGGTCGTGGGCTTCAAGAACACGCTGAAGGCGGAAGCTGCGCGCCTGGGCTTCGACTATGCGGACGAAGGCTACGTGCTGCGCATCGGCTACGGCAGCGGCACCGAGCGCGTGGGCGTGATCACGCACGGCGACGTGCAGCCGGTCGACCCGGCGAAGTGGAAGAAGTCTCCGTTCGAACTCGATCGCACCAGCGAGGCCGGACGCTTGCTGGCGCGCGGCAGCGAAGATGACAAGGGCCCGATCGCCACCGCGCTGTATGCGATGAAGGCGATCAAGGACCAGGGCGTGCCGCTCACCAAGCGCATCGAACTGTATGTGTACATGGCGGAGGAATCGGACTGGGGGCCGCTGGAGGCCTACCTCAAGAGCCACACGCCGCCGCAGGTGAACATCACGCTCGATTCCGAGTACCCGGTGGTGACGGCCGAGAAAGGCTACGGCATGGTGGGCGTCACCTTCCCGCCGGCGGCGACGGTGGCCGATGCGCCGTCCATCACCACCTTCCGCGGCGGCTTCTTCGGCAGCCAGATTCCCGAAGACGCGCAGGCCACCATCGCCAACGCGACGCCGGAGATTGAAAGCGCGATCCGCGCGCGCGCCGCACAGCAGAAGGGCATGCAGTACACCTTTACCCGCGAAGGCGGCACCCTGACTGTCAAGGCCAAGGGCGTGTCGGCCCATTCGTCGAAGCCGGAGGACGGCATCAACGCCATCGCCATGCTGGCCGATGCGTTGAAGGTACGCGAGTGGCCCGCCACCCAGGCGGCCAACTTGGCCACCTTCATCAACGACATGGTCGGCACCGGCTACTACGGCGAAAAGTGGGGCAAGATCGCCTACAAGGACGGCTTCATGGGCCCGATGACCTTTGCGCCGACCGTGATCAAGGAGAAGGACGGCGCGCTGGAACTGGGCATCAATGTGCGCCGCCCGCAGGGCAAGACGCAGCAGCAGCTGAAGTCCGAGATCGACACCGACTTCGCGCAGTGGCAGGGCGCCCACGCCGCCGCCAACGCGAAGCTGCAGGTGTTCCTGTCCGACCCGTGGCTGCAGAAGGACGCGCCGCAGATCCCGACCCTGCTCGGCGTGTTCTCCTACTTCACCGGCGCGAAGAACGCGAAACCGGTGGCCATCGGCGGCGGCACCAATTCGCGCCTATTCCCGAATGCGGTCAGTTTTGGTCCCGCGATGCCGGGCACGGTGTACACCGGCCACTCCGAGCATGAATTCATCACGCTCAAGCAACTGCTGCTCAATCTCGAGATGTACACGGCCGTTTTGGTCGAGCTCGCCAAGTAATTCCCGCGCCGCAAAAAACCGCCGGGCCACGACCTGTGGCCCGGCGCGCACGTTGTAGTCCTCTGTCGCTTTTTTACTGCGAAAAATTCTAGCGACCCTGTAGGTCCACGCCTACGTTAGGTTACATTTCGCAGGTCCGTTTTCCCGCATGGCCTATCGATACGAGAGGAATCGTTACACCGCATTCCTGCTGTCATGTAACCGATAGTAAAAAGTTGCAGCGCGTAAATGGATTGTCAGAAACGCAGCAAAAAACAGAATGCTAGGATCGTTTGTCCGGTCCACTCGGGCCTGTTTTTCAGTGTATTTCTCCACGACACGACGCGACTCCCATGCACAGCCTTGACCTGAAAAAGCCCGATGGGCGCAGCCTGACGCTGTACAGCACCAGGCCCATTTCCAACGCCGAGGGGATGAGCGCACCGAGCCCATTCCAGGATCCGCAGGGCGCCAATCCGCACCTGCGCTGGCACCCCATGCGCGGCGAGTGGGTGGCGTATGCGGCCTACCGCCAGAACCGCACCTTCCAGCCGCCGCCCGAGTACAACCCGCTGGCGCCGATGAAGGATCCGTCCAATCCCACCGAGCTGCCGGAAGGCGACTATGAGGTGGCGGTGTTCGACAACCGCTTTCCGACCCTGACCGGCGAGGCGCACGATCCACCGAGCCTGGATGTGCGCACGGAGCCGGGCAACGGCAAGTGCGAAGTGGTGGTGTTCACGCAGGACCCGAAGGCGGCGCTGGCGGAACTGCCGCTGGCGCGCATCGAGCTGCTGCTGCAGGTGTGGGCCGACCGCACCCGGCGCATCGCCTCCGAAAACCCGACGATCCAGTACGTGCTGCCGTTCGAGAACCGCGGCGCCGAAGTGGGCGTGACGCTGCACCATCCGCACGGCCAGATCTACGCCTACCCGTTCATCCCGCAGGTGCCGGCGCGCATGCTGGAGCAGGAGCTCCAGCACTACCAGCAGCATGGCGAGAACCTGCTGGTGTCCATGGTGCGCGCGGAGATCGCGACTCAGGAACGCCTGCTGTACGAAGGCGAGCACGCGGTGGCCTTCGTGCCGCCCTGCGCGCGCTATCCCTACGAAGTGTGGGTGACGCTGAAGGCGCCGACGCCGTCCTTTGGTGCCTTGTCCGACGCGGCGCGGGCCGACCTGGCGCGCGCGCTGAAGACGGTGCTCATGAAATACGAAGGCCTGTGGCAGCGCCCCTTCCCGTACCTGATGGCGTGGTACCAGGCGCCCACCGATGGGCAGGAGCATCCGGAGACGCAGCTGCACGCCGTGTTCTGGCCGCCGTACCGGTCCAAGGAACGCCTGAAGTACCTGGCCGGCACCGAGCTGGCGGCCGGGATGTTCGCCATGGACGTGCTGCCGGAGGCCACCGCGGCCCAGCTGCGCGAAGTGCAGGTCAATGTCGATGCTTGAGCACTTGAGAACCGGGAGGACGCATGATCAGCCTTGAACAGTTCTTCGACGGCGCGCCCGCCGTGCATGCCTCGGCGCCGGGCCGCGTCAACCTGCTGGGCGAGCACACCGACTACAACGACGGCTTCATGCTGCCGGTGGCCACGCCCCAGCGCACCACGGTGGCGATCGCGCCCTCGGGCGACGACCACTTTCATTTTTATGCGGACGTGCTGGACGAAACGGTGACCTTCCAGCGCCAGCACCACGCGCCGCAGGGCTTCGGCAGCTATATCGAGGGCTGCATCCGCCTGATGGAGGAGCACAAGGTCGAGGTGCCGCCGCTGCGGGTGTACACGCACACCACGCTGCCGGTGGGCTCGGGCTTGTCCTCGTCCGCCGCGCTGGAGGTGGCGATGCTGCGCGCGCTGCGCGAGCTGACCGGCGCCCAGGTGGACGATGTGCTGCTGGCGCAGATGGCACAGCAGGCCGAGATCCGCTACGCCAAGGTGCAGTGCGGGATCATGGACCAGATGGCATCCAGCCTGGCTGACGAAGAGCACATGCTGTTCATCGACGCGCGCTCGCTGGAGCACCGCGTGCTGCCGCTGCCGCCGGGCGCGGAGATCATCGTGATGGACACCGGCGTGCCGCGCAAGCTGGCTGGGTCCAAGTACAACGAGCGCCGTTCCGAATGCAACGAGGCCGCGCGCCTGCTCGGCGTGCAGGCGCTGCGCGACGTGACCGATCCAGACGCGGTCGAGAAGCTGCCCTCGCCGCTGCGCGAGCGCGCGCGTCACGTGGTGCGCGAGAACCTGCGCGTGCTGGAAGCCACGCGTGGCGTGTCGGCGCAGCGCTTCGGGGAGCTGATGAACGAATCGCATTTCAGCCTGCGCGACGATTACCAGGTTTCGATCGAGGAGCTGGACGTGATCACGGCCCGCCTCCGCGAGCAGGATGGCGTGTACGGCGCGCGCCTGACCGGGGCCGGCTTCGGCGGCGCCTGCGTGGCCTTGTGCGAGAAGGGCAGGGCGCAAGCGGCCGCGCAGGCCGCGCTGGAGCGCTACAACGCGGGCCATCGCAAGGGCAGAGTGCTGATTCCCGAACTCTCACACAAGTAAAAGGACAGACAGGGGAACGCATGAATCAATTCGAATATCCGCGGCCGCAGCTGGTGCGCAAGAACTGGCTGAACCTGAACGGCAAGTGGAAGTTCTCGTTCGACGAGGCGCGCACTTGCAAGGTGCCGCAAGACTGTCCGCAGTGGACGCACCAAATCGAGGTGCCGTTCGCACCGGAGACGGAAATGTCGGGCATCGCGGACCAGGGCTTCCACACGCATTGCTGGTACGAGCGCGAATTCGAGCTCGCGCCGCACGATGGCCGCACGCTGCTGCACTTCGGCGCGGTCGACTACTTCTGCCGCGTGTGGGTCAACGGCATGCTGGTGTGCGAGCACGAAGGCGGGCACACCTCCTTCACGGCCGACATCACGAGCGCGATGCGGACCGAGGGCCAGCAGGTGGTCACCGTCTACGTCGAGGACAACCCGGCCGACCTGGCCAAACCGCGCGGGAAGCAGGACTGGCTGCGGGAACCGCACTCGATCTGGTACCCGCGCACCACAGGCATCTGGCAGACCGTGTGGGTGGAACAGGTGGCCAGCACCTATGTGCAAACGCTGCGCTGGACGCCGCTGTTCGAAACCTTCGAGATCGGCTGCGAGGTGATCGCCACCGGCGACATCGACGACGACCTGTTCGTCGAGGTGAAGATCTGGAATGGCGAGGAACTGCTGGCGGACGACTACTACAAGCTGCTGGGACACGAGGCGAACCGCAAGATCGCGCTGTCCGACCCCGGCATAGACGATTCGCGCAATGAGCTGCTGTGGAGTCCCGAGCAGCCCAAGCTGCTGGACGCGGAAATCACGCTGCGCCACGGGGACCGCATCCTCGACCAGATCCGCAGCTACACCGCGCTGCGCTCGTTTTCCATCAACCGCGACCGGCTGATGCTCAATGGCCGCCCGTACTTCCTGCGCCTGGTGCTGGACCAGGGCTACTGGCCGGAGAGCTTCATGACCGCGCCCTCGGACCAGCACCTGAAGCGCGACATCGAACTGACCAAGGCGATGGGCTTCAATGGGGTGCGCAAACACCAGAAGATCGAAGACCCGCGCTACCTGTACTGGGCCGACAAACTGGGCCTGCTGGTGTGGGAGGAGATGCCCTCGGCCTACCGCTTCTCGCCGAAAGCCATCACGCGCATGGTGAAGGAATGGACCGAAGCCATTGAACGCGACTACAGCCACCCGAGCATCATCGTGTGGGTGGCGTTCAACGAATCGTGGGGTGTGCCGAACCTGACGCTGACCCAGGCGCACCGCAACGCGGTCGAGGCGCTGTACCACTACACGCGCACGCTCGATGCGACGCGGCCGGTGATCGGCAACGATGGGTGGGAGGCCTCGGCCACCGACATCCTCGGCATCCACGACTACGACGGCGACCCGGAACGGCTGTCGCAGCGCTACGAGAGCAGCGAACACCGCACGCTGTTCGACCAGCGCCGTCCGGGTGGGCGCATCCTGACGCTCGATGGCTTCCCGCACCGCGGCCAGCCGATCGTGCTGACGGAGTTCGGCGGCATCGCCTACGACGTGGATGCGGATCCGAACATCACCTGGGGCTACTCGCGCGCCAACACCGCGGAGAGCTTCATCGACGTGTACCAGCGCATGCTGGCGGTGGTCAATACGCGCACGATGTTCGCGGGCTTCTGCTACACGCAGTTCGCGGACACCTTCCAGGAGGCCAATGGCCTGCTGCGCGCGGACCGCACGCCCAAGGTCCCCTTGGCGCAAATCTACGCGGCGACACGCAATGAGCCTTTCGACGGAAAATCTTCGCAGGGGTAGCGCACCGCACGCACCACCACATTTCATATCAACTAAAAACTGCCCCCGCCAGGGCGAGAAGGAAACCCTATGCCAACAATGATCGTGTTTTGCCACCTGCGCTGGGACTTCGTGTTCCAGCGTCCCCAGCATCTCCTGACCCGTCTCGCACAGAACTACCGCGTGCTGGTGGTCGAGGAACCCATCTACCACGACGGCGAGCCGTTCCTGAAGCAGATCGACGCCGGCGACAACATCACCATCTATCAGCCGCATACGCCCGTGCACGCGCACGGCTTCCATGACGATCAGATCCCGCTGCTGCGTCCGCTGCTGGCCCAGATCGTCCCGGAAGACGAAGACCCGATCGCGTGGTTCTACACGCCGATGGCCCTGCCGCTGCTGCCGGAACTGCACGCCGGCCTGGTGATCTACGATTGCATGGACGAACTGGCTGCGTTCAAGAATTCGCCGAAGCAGTTGCTGCAGCGCGAGAGCGCGCTGCTGAAGGTGGCCGACCTGGTGTTCACCGGCGGCCCCTCGCTGTACGAGGCCAAGAAGGAGCGCCACCACAGCGCGCACTGCTTCCCGAGCAGCGTGGACGTGGCGCACTTCGAGAAGTCGCTGGACCGTGCCAGCAGCCATGCCGAGCACGATAACGTTCCGCATCCGCGCCTGGGCTTCTACGGGGTGATCGACGAGCGCTTCGACCCGTCCATCGTGGAGGCGATGGCCGATGCGCATCCCGAATGGCAGATCGTGCTGGTGGGGCCGGTCGTCAAGATCGATCCGGCCTCGCTGCCGCAGCGCCCGAACGTGCACTACATGGGGCAGCGCTCGTATGCGGAGTTGCCGCAGTTCCTGGCCGGCTGGGACGTGTGCCTGATGCCGTTCGCGCTGAACGAATCGACCAAGTTCATCAGCCCGACCAAGGTGCTGGAATACATGGCGGCGCAGCTGCCGATCGTGTCGACGCCGATCACGGACGTGGTCAAGCCGTATGGCGACATCGTGGCCATCGCGCATGATCCGCAGGAGTTCATCGCGGCCTGCGAGCGGGCGCTGGCGATGTCGGACGACGAGAAGGCCGCGATGCGGGCACGCATGCGCGAGGTGGTCAGCAACACGTCGTGGAACAAGACGGCGAACAGCATGCATCAACTGATGAGTTCGACGGAGCCGGCGCGCAATGCGGCGCGCTTCCTGCAGCCGGAAGGCGGCGTGGACCTGGCGCACAGTGGCGGCAACGTGAATTCGCTGCCGGTCGGCGAGGGGGCGCATCACACGGGGTCGTCCGATGCGGTACCGGTCGCTGCTGCTGCGGCGTCCGCTGGGAAGTCGGCGGCGTATGTGGGGAAGCCGGCGTCGTGATTGGCTGATCGCTGCTTGATTCCAGAGGGCGGGCCTGCGGGCCCGCTTTCTTTTTGTGGGGCGGTCGCCGGCGGCGTTTGGCCGGCGTTGCTTGTTGAGCATGCCGGTTTGGCCATGAGTGCACACTCACTCTGCTGGCTGTTGCCAGATGGCATTTCTCAGCCGTACAGTTCAGACAGGGATTCTGAACTGGGGGCGGGGCATGAAGGCGGGGCAGGGGGTATGGCGGCGGCTGGCGCGAGCAATTCGCGGTCTCACGGGCGTGCTCGCGCTCGGCGCGGCCGGACATGCGGGCGCGGCGGATCCGGTTGCGACAGGCACGGCGGTCAGCGCGGTGCATTCGGCTGCCCAGCTGGCGTCAACGCCAGCCGCGCGGCGCGGGGCGCTGTTTCGCGTGAGCCGGGACGGACATACGAGCTACCTGTTCGGCACCGTGCACGTGGGACGGCCGGATTTCTACCCCTTGCCGGTGGAAGCGACGCGGGCGCTGCTGGAGTCGCGCACGCTGGTTCTTGAGCTCGATACGCGCGCGCAGGCGCCGTTCGAGCGGGCGCTGGCGCGGCATGGCGTGTATCCCGCCGGGCAGACTGTGCGCCAGCATCTGCGGGCGGACACCTTGGCCAGGCTGATTCCGGCCTTGCGGGCCCGGGGCTATGAGTTCGAGAACGTGTCCCATCTGAAGCCGTGGCTGCTGGCCAACCTGCTGGCGGGGGCGGAGCTGGAAAAGGATGGCTTCAAGCGCAGCGACGGACTGGAATTCTTTCTGCTGGCGCAGGCGCAGCGCCAAGGCAGCCGCGTCGCCGAGCTGGAGAGCGCGGAGCTGCAGCTCGGGCTGTTCGACAGCATGAGCGAACAGGCGGCCGAAGACTACCTGCGCGAGACGCTGGCCGACCTGGAGGACGGCAGCTCCCTGCGCAAGTCGCGGCAACTGCTGGACGCGTGGTTCGCCGGCGACGCCGCCGCGCAGGATGGAGCCTGGCGCGAGGCCACGCAGGGTGATTCGGTGGCGTCCGCCTTCACGCGGCGCGTGCTGCTGGGCCAGCGCAATCCCGAGATGGCGGCGGGTATCGAGCGCATCATGCGGGCGGGCGAGACCAGTTTCGTCGGCGTCGGCCTGCTGCACCTGCTTGGCGACGACGGCCTCCCGCAACTGCTCGCCCAGCGCGGCTATTCAGTCGAGCGCGTTTATTGACGCTGCGAGTGACCGCAGGGGATTCACCGGCTGGGAGTGCACCGGCCAAGAACGCACCGGCCAAGAACGCACCGGCCGAGAACGCCCCGGCCAGGAGCGCACCGGCCAGGAGTGCACGGGCCCAGAACGCACGGTCCAGGAGCGCACCTCCCGCGGTCGCGCGCGCTCGCGACGCTTGAGCCGCGCATGGCTGCGCTTCACCGCAGGCGCGGCTCTATCCGCACCGTGCGCGGCTGCGCGGCAGCTGCGTGAACGACTGTGCGCGCGGTTAACGGCTGCGGATCGTGCTGCCCATCACGGAGACCTGATCCCCGATGCGGAAACGGGGCGGCTCTTCCTGGATGATCTCGCGGGCAGAACCGTCATTCATCAGCAGCGTCACGCGGTAGACCGTGTTGGAACTCCCCATGCTGCCGCTGCTCCCCATGCTGCCCGATCCGCTGCTGCCGTAGCTGCTGCTGCCGGTGCTCGGCGCATTGCTGGGCTTGAGCATGGTCTCGATCCGCGCCACCACGCCGGACTGCGCCATCCCTTGCTGCCCCATGCCTTGGCTCGATGCCATGCCGCCGCTGTTGCCACGCATGTCGGTGGCGTTGCTGCTGCTGGTGCCGCTGCTGCCACTGCCGGCCATGCCGCTGCTGCCGGTCATTCCGCTGCTGCTGGAGCCACTGGTGCCACTGGTGCCACTGGTCCCGCTGGTGCCGCTGGTCCCACTACTGCTGGAGCCACTCGTCCCGCTCGACCCGCTCGGCTGCCCCTTGTCCCACCCGGTCGTCCCGCCTTGCGAACTGCCCGTGTCGCCCGAAGCCCCGCTGGCCCCGCTCTGCGAGCCGCTGGACATCTCGTCGCTCGTCCCGGTGGAGCTGCACGCCGCCAGCGCGAGCGCGCAGGCCAGCAGCCCGATTGAATGTGCTGTTTTCATCATGTTCCTCCTTGTTGCCGTGGAATGGATCCCGCCGGCGCGCACCCGAACCGCCCCCCGCACAGCCAGCCAGGAGCCAGCCCAGCGCAAGCGTCGGTTTTCCTAATCTCATGATGTGCTCCCTGCGGGCCGTGACCGGCCATCGTGGGCATGAGAGCTCGATGAGGGGAGGACGTTCCCGCCTCAGAGCGATCCTCTGAGGCAGATCAAGGTCTGCGCTGTCAGTGCTTGCGCTTCGGGAGGAGCAGATAGAGGAGAAGGGAGGCCACCAGCGCCGCCGTCACGTCGACCATCCAGTCGCGCACGTCGGCATGGCGGTAGGGGAAGAAGCTCTGCACGAACTCGTCGACCGCGCCCATGGCCGCCACGGTCAGCACCGCCCGCACCGCGCGTCCGCCGAGCAGTCCCTGCATGCCGGTCACGAGCAGAAAGGCGATCACCGCATACGCCGTCGAGTGCAGCACATAGCCGGACGCCACCTGTCCCATTTCCGCCCGCGCTCCGGGAATCGAGCCGCCGATCACGATGATGGCGAACAGGAGAAACGCGCCGCGCAGGCGCAGCTGGCGGTGGACGGGGTCGAGCAGGAGAGCGCGGATCTGGGCAGTCATGGGGGCAGCGGATGCGGCAAAAGCCGGAACGATACCACGCTCCGCTGAGGCTGCCCGCTCAGATCGTCAGCGCGCTCACGCCGTTGCTGTAATGGGCGTCAAAACAGCGGCCGCAATCCGCACAAAAAAGGTGCGCCAGCCGCACCGTTTTCTGGCGCAGGACAAGCTTCAGGGACGGCGTTTTACATTCCGGGCAGAGCTCGCGCACCCCGCCGAAGGTCAGCAGCTCGAGGGGCACGCTGTCGTCGTCGCCGCGGTCGATGGCGAGGGCGGGGTCCATTTCGTCGAGCACCAGGGCGTGCTGGACGAGCCCGGTACGGCGGCGGTTGGCGTGCTGAGGCTGGGGCTGAAAGCGGGATTCCAATGCCGGCGGCGTCATGAATTTGCTCCAGGGAGAGTCTGCGAATGGATGAGTTTGGACGCGGGGGGAACGCTTCATCTTAGGCCATCCTGACCGCAAAACAAGCCGGTCTGCTTGCCGTCCACGTCCCTCAACCATGGGACTTTGTTAAAAAAATGCCCGCTCATTGGAGCGGGCAAAACCCAAGATCGGGCCAAGAGTCACTGCGTTGCTACTGGGGAATCTGGTCGGTGCGCCGCCTCTGGAGGTCGCCGCACCTGACTGCCATCGCGCATATCGGTTGCGTGTACAGCAGATAGGACAAAGTATAGGCATACGATGTGACTCCGCTATGACATGGCTCAAACTCGCGGCGGGAGGATCGGGAACAAAAAAAAAGCCCGCGTTTGAGAGCGGGCTTAAAACTATTTCTTGGAGGAGAATAGTGGAGACAGGTGCCATTATGGTGCACGGAAACATATGCGTCCAATGACGAGTTCAGATGTCGGTCATAAACAAAACGTATATGTTTCCGTCAAGACGATTCAACCAGATTCCGAACAGCAAAAATCAGACGGTGACGCTGAACTGCACGTCCACGTTGCCGCGGGTCGCGTTCGAATACGGGCACACCTGATGCGCCTGCTCCACCAGCTGTTCGGCCGCCGCGCGGTCCATGCCCGGCAGGTTCACATTCAGCTTGGCGGTGATGGCGAAGCCACCGCGGTCGTTGGGGCCGATGCCGACGTCGCCGGTCACGGTGGTGTCCGCCGGCAGGGCTTGCTTGGCCTGGCCGGCGACGAATTTCATTGCGCCGATGAAACAAGCTGAGTAGCCGGCCGCGAACATCTGCTCAGGATTGGTGCCATTGCCGCCCGCGCCGCCCAGTTCCTTCGGGGTCGAGAGGGTGACGTCCAGCTTGCCGTCGCTGGAGGACGCGCGGCCTTCGCGGCCCCCGGTGGCGGTGGCGTGTGCGGTGTACAGGACTTGCATGTGAGGCTCCTTGGAAAAGGGTGATGTGGGTGCTGCAATGGACTGAACTATAGCGCACAATCAAATTGCACACAATTGAATATTGCTATGAGACCGATCGCAGCCTGCGCCGCACGTCAGTGGGAGTCGTCGAGCGAGCGGAACAGGTCGTTGCGAATGGCCGACAATTCATCCCGCAGGCGTGCCAGTGCGGCGACCTCGGATTTGCTGGCGCACAGCACGGCGCTGGGAATGTCGCGCGCCCGCTCGCGCAGGGTGCGGCCGGCGGCGGTGAGGGAGATGCGGACCTGGCGCTCGTCGCCGGGGTCGCGGTTGCGCGCCACCAGGCCATTGCCTTCCAGCCGCTTGAGCAGCGGGGTCAGGGTGCCGGAATCCAGGAACAGGCGCGCGCCGATGTCCTTGACCAGGATCCCGTCCTGTTCCCACAGCACCAGCATCACCAGGTACTGCGGGTAGGTCAGGCCGAGCTTGTCCAGCAGCGGCTTGTAGGTCTTGGTCATCGCGTGCGATGCCGAGTACAGCGCGAAGCAGAACTGGTCGTCCAGCGCCAGGTGATTCAGGGCGCTGGTGCCGCTGGGCTTCGCGCTGTCGTTCATTCGCTGACCGGCACCGTGTAGTTCAGGATCATGCGGCCGCCGTCCACGAACAGCGTCTGGCCCGTCATGTAGGACGCGTCGTCGCTGGCCAGGAAGGCGACCACCGAGGCCACTTCCTCCGGCTCGCCGCAACGGCCGATCGGGGTGCGCGCCAGGATGGTGTGGCGCTGCTCGGCGGACGCGAGCACGGCCTGTTTGGCCAGCTCGGTGAGGATGGTGCCGGGGCCGACCGCGTTCACGCGGATGCCGTGCTGGGCCAGGGACAGTGCCATCACGCGCGTCAGCTGGTTCACGCCACCCTTGGAGACGTTGTACGGAATCTGGTTGGTCATCACCAGTTCCGAATTCACGCTGGACATGTTGACGATGGCGCCAGAGTGCTGCGCCACCATGCGCCTGGCCACGGCCTGGCCGACCAGGAACATGCCCTTGAGGTTGATGGCCAGCACGCGGTCGAAGTCTTCCTCGGTGCAGTCGAGGAACTCGGCCTTGTGGGTCACGCCCGCGTTGTTGACCAGGATGTCGATGCGGCCGAAGGCGCTGATTGCGGCCTCCACCATGGCGTCCACGTCCGATTTCTGGCTGACGTCGCAGGCGAAGAAGCGCGCGCTGTCGCCCAGTGCCTCGGCGGCGGCCTGGCCTTCCGGCTTGATGTCGACCAGCAGCACGCGCGCGCCGTCCTGGACCAGGCGCTGGGCGCAGGCCAGGCCGATGCCCTGGGTGGCGCCGGTGACGATCGCGACTTTGTTGGCGAGTTTCATGCTGTTGTGCTTTCGGTATCCATGGACGAACACGGATTGTACCGAGTGTGGGGCGTTTTTCCAGCTTTGTGCCGCTAGAGCATCAGCGGCGCATCCGGCAGCTCGTTGCCATTCGCGCGCGGGCCGGTGGCGGGGAAGTGCTGGCGCAGCAGCGCATGGATGGCCTCGATGGCCGCCAGCGTGCTGTCCCGGTAGCGTCCGCCAGCGAAGCCGGAGGTGAGCTCGCGGCAGATGGCCTGCCAGCCGTCCGGCGGCACCACGCGGTTGATGGCGCGGTCCGCCACGATCTCGACCTTGTGCTCGGCCAGGTTCACGTACAGCAGCACGCCGCAATTGTCCTCGGTGTCCCAGATGCCGTGCTCGGCAAACAGGGCGAGGGCACGCTCGCGCACCGTGTGCCCGGCCCAGATCGCATGGCCGGGCAGACCGGTTTCGACGATCAGGCGGACCTCGCCGCGATGCGTCTGTTCACCCTGCGCGATGGCGTCGGTGAAAGCGTCCAGTGCGTCCTGGGGGAACAGCGTGCGGCCGTGCTCGGCGCCCACGCGCCAGTGCCTGATGCGCCGCTGCAGGGTGGAAAAGAAGCCGTCCATCACCAGTCTCCCGAGGCACCGCCGCCATCGAAGGTGCCACCGCCGCCGCCGCCGAAACCACCGCCGCCGCCGCCGAAGCCGCC
>NZ_SPVF01000012.1 GCF_004614185.1 Zemynaea arenosa
CCGGGCTGGCTGTGCTGGCGGTCCTGCTGCCGCTGGCCGCCTTCGCGCAGCCCGGCATCCCGGCCTTCACCAGCGCACCGGCCGCGGGCGGCGGCACCGCCTACTCGCTGCCGGTGCAAACGCTGCTGCTGCTGACCAGCCTCACCTTCCTGCCCGCGGCGCTGCTGATGATGACCAGCTTCACCCGCATCATCATCGTGCTCTCGCTGCTGCGCCAGGCCCTCGGCACGCAGACCGCGCCACCCAACCAGGTGATGGTCGGCCTGGCCCTGTTCCTGACGCTGTTCGTGATGGGCCCGACCTTCGACAAGATCTACACCGACGCCTACGTGCCGCTGCAGGAAAACCGCATCAACATGACCGAGGCCATGGACCGCGGCGTCGCGCCCCTCAAGGCCTTCATGACGCGGCAAACGCGCCAGGCCGACCTGGCGCTGTTCGTGAAGATCTCGCGCACCCCGGCCCTGCAAGGCCCCGAGGACATTCCGCTGCGGGTGCTGATCCCGGCCTTCGTCACCAGCGAATTGAAGACCGCCTTCCAGATCGGCTTTGCCATCTTCATCCCCTTCCTCATCATCGACATGGTGGTGGCGTCGGTGCTGATGTCGATGGGTATGATGATGATGTCGCCCGCGACCATCTCCCTGCCCTTCAAGCTGATGCTGTTCGTGCTCGTGGACGGCTGGACGCTGCTGCTCGGCTCTCTCTCGCAAAGCTTTTTCTAGGTCCGCGCCATGAATCCCGAAACCGTCATGACCATGGGCCGCACCGCGATGGAAGTCACCCTGATGGTGGCCGCCCCGCTGCTGCTGGTGGCCCTCATCATCGGCCTGATCGTCTCGATCTTCCAGGCCGCGACCCAGATCAACGAGACGACCCTCTCCTTCATCCCCAAGCTGATCGGCATCTTCGTGGCGCTGGTGGTGGCCGGACCGTGGATGCTGTCGGTGATGACCGACTACATGCGCTCCGTGTTCACCGGCATCCCGGGCATGATCGGCTGACGGCCGCCTCGCCCCGCGCACTGCCATGCTCACGCTGACCAGCACCGAGCTGCATGCCTGGGTGGTCGCATTCCTGTGGCCCCTCACGCGCATCCTCGGCCTGATCGCATCCGCGCCGCTGTTCGGCCACGCCGCCGTGCCGACCTCCGTGAAACTGATCCTGGGCGTGTTGCTGTCGATCGTGCTGGCGCCGATCCTGCCGCCGATGCCGCAGGCCGATCCCACTTCCTGGTCCGGCCTCATGATGCTGGTCCAGCAAATGCTGATCGGCCTGGGCATGGGCTTCTCGATGCGGATCGTGTTCGCGGCGGTGGAGTTCGCGGGCGAGGTGTCGAGCCTTACCATGGGCCTGGGCTTCGCCAGCTTCTTCGACCCGTCCACGCAGGGCCGCAGCTCGGGCATCAGCCAGTTCCTGGCGCTGGTGGCGACGATGGCGTTTTTGGCCGTGAATGCCCACCTGGTGCTGCTGGAGGCGCTGGCCGAGAGCTTCTTCACCATGCCGGTGGCGGCGCTGCCGATGTCCAGCAACGGCCCGCTGGAGCTGGCGCGCTGGGGCAGCGTGATCTTCAGCGCGGGGCTGCAGCTGGCGCTGCCGATCGTGGCCGCGCTCCTGATCACCAACGTCGCGCTGGGGATTCTCACCCGCGCGGCACCGTCGCTGAACCTGTTCGGCATCGGCTTCCCGATCACGCTGGGCGTGGGCTTCCTGATTATCAGCCTGGTGCTGCCCTATCTGGGCGCACCAGTGCAGACGCTGTTTAACCGGGGGATCGAAGCCAGCCGCGCCATGCCGCGCGCCGCGGCTACGCGGCCGTTAGGCGCAGCCCCGGCGCCGCCGCCAGCCGCAGCGCCGCCGGCCGCACAGTAAGCTGCGTGCGGCTGGAACGAGCGCCGCGACTTATCCGATGAAGTTGAAGAGGGAGAGGCCCGAAAGGGTCTTGAAGGATTTCTGCGCCGCTTCCAGCGTGAACTGCTGCTGGGTGAACAGCGAGATCGCGGCCACGTTGTCCAGCGCCTGCAGGTCATTGAGGGTCGCTTCGTACTGCACGTTCAAGTCGTCGCCGGTGGAGTCCAGGTAGTCGATTTCCTTGAGCCGCGCACCGATCGATGCGCGCACCGACAATACGTTGTCCAGCGAATTATTCAGGTTGTCGTTGGCCTGGTTGAGGCGATTCGTGAGCGCCGCCTGTTCCGCCGGCCCGGTGCCCGGCGAGCGCAGGGTGTTGAGCAGGTTGGTCAGCGTGGTGAAGATCGATTCCTTCTGGCTCGGGACGACGGTGAACGAGTCCAGGTCGGCCGGTGCGCCCTTGATGTCGAAGGCCATGCCGCCCACCGTGATCTGCTTGCCCGACTCGTAGGCCTGCGGCGTCGCCGTCAGCACGGTGCCGTCAAAGGTATCGGTCACGGTGTAGGTGGTGGTGCCGCCCGTGACCTGGAAATCGATCTGGTAGCTGTGGCCATTGATCATCGAGGCATCCGCCACCGCGCCGGACGAGATGATCCCTGTGCCGCCGCGCGTCAGGTTGCCCGGATCGGCCGCAGTCTGGAAGGTGCCGTTGCCGGTCTTGTTGTTTTCGAAGACCGAGCTGCCCGAATCGCTGATCGGCACCTTGCGCGACGAGCCGACCTGCAGCTCGCGCTGGCCCTGGTCGCCGTTATACTGCGCGCCCGTGGTGGTTTGCGTGAACGGCAGCGTGGTCGCCTTGAAGCCGGAGAACAGGTAGCCGCCGGCGCCGTCCGCGGTGTTGGCCACGCCCAGCATGTCCTGCAGGCGCCCTTCCAGCTCGGTGGCGATCGATTCGCGGTCGGCCTGCGACAGCGCGCCATTGCCCGCGTTGACAACCAGCGTCTGCACGTCCTGGATCAGCGCGGTGGTGTTCTGCAGCGCCAGCTCCACCTGCGACAGCGACGACTTGGCGTTGTCGCGATTCGTCGAGAGCTGGGTGTTGATGGACTGCGACTGCGTCACCTCCAGCGCGCGCGCCGAGGCGATCGGATCGTCCGACGGCGTGATCATCTTGCGGCCGGTGGACAGCTGCATCTGCGTCTTGGCGATCTGCGATTGCAGGGTGCCCAGCTGGCCGGTGCCGGATTCGAAGATGGAACGGGTGCTGATGCGCAGGGTGGTCATGGAATCCTCTTTTGCCTCTTAGTGCTTAGCGGCCGATCGAGAGCAGCGTGTCGAACAGCGTGCCGGCGATCTGCATCACCTTGCCCGCTGCCTGGTAGGCCTGCTGGTATTTCAGGAGATTGGTCGCTTCCTCGTCCAGGTTCACGCCGGAGACGCTCTGCTGCGAGGCGGTGGCCTGCTGCAGCAGGCCTTCCGCGGCGTCCGCGTTCACCTGCACTTCGCGCGTCTTGTTGCCGACGTAGCTGACCATCTCCGCGTAGGAGCTCTGGAACGTGGCCGAGCCGCCGTCGAGAATGTTCTTGGTCTGCAGGGCGCCCAGCAGCCGCATGTTGCGGTTGTCGCCCACGCCCGCCGTGTTGGGGGCGATCTTGAAGGTGTCGGTGTCGTTCGGCTGCCCGGTCAGCTTGAAGGACATGCTGTTGAAGCTGACTTCATCGCCGGTCGCGTAGGGGATCGGCGTACCCGCCGTGTACACGGTGGGCACACCATTCGACGTCACCGTCACATCCACCGCCGGATTGGTCGAGAAGGTATTCGACGCCTTGTCGTAAGTGAAGGTAACGCTGGTCCCCAGGGGTGCGGCCGGATAGGTCGAGTCGATGGTGATGCCGCCCACGGCCAGGTTGCCTTTGTTCGCAGTCGGCACGTCGCTCACCACCGGGGCGGCCGCCGCGATCTTGTCGCGGTCCGTGATCGCGACCTTGAACTGCGAGGCGCCCTGGATGGTCGGCTTGATCGAGAAGTTGTCGCCCACCACGCCGTTGCCGGTAATCGCGATGGCCATGCCGTCCACCACCTGCGGACCGGTGGTCTGCGGCATGGTGATCAGGGTCGGGTGATTGTCCGACAGGCGCACCAGCATGTAGTTGGAGCCGTCGTAGGTCAGCTTGTAGTCGCTCTGCGTCAGTGCGCCCGGATCGACGATGGTGGCCGAGACGTCCGCCGTGCTGGCGATGCTGTTGTTGGCGTTGCGGCCGACGAAGGCCGGGGCCACGGTGAAGAAGTCTCCGCCCATGTTGCTGGCCAGGTCCTGACCCAGCTTGTGCTGCTCGTTGAAGCTGAAGGCCAGGCTGACCGCGATGCGGCCCAGCGAATTCTGGACCCGGTCCAGCGACTCGGTACGGAACTGCAGCAGGCCGCCCAGCGCGCCGCCAGACAGGGCGTTATCGCCGAGCAGGGTGACCTTGTCGCCGGTCCGGTAGCCCACTTCGACGCGGGTCGGGTCGGTGGGCGAGGTGGTCACCGCCAGCTCGAACGCCTTCTTGCCGACCACCAGCGGCTGGCCGCTGCCGATCGACACCGTCAGGCTGTTGTTGTCGCCCGCCACCACGGTCGCCTTGACCTGCTTGTTCAATTCCGCGATCAGCTGGTCGCGCTGGTCAAGCAGGTCGTTGGGCTGGTTGTCCGAATTGGTGTAGGCGCCGATCTTGTCGTTCAGGTCCGCGATGCGCTGCGCGTAAGAGTTGATCAGGGTGACGTTGGTCGTGATCTCGGTGTTCACGCCTTCGCGGATCTCCTGCAAGCGCTGGTTCATGCCCTGGAAGCGCGCGGCCAGCGAGTCGGCGGCCGAGAGCAGCGACTGGCGCGAGGCGGCCGACTGCGGATTGGAGGCCACGTCCTGCACGCCGTTGAAGAAGTCCTGCAGCGCGGGCGACAGGCCGGAGGTGGTATCGGCCATCAGGTTGTCGATCTGCGCGATCTGCGACTGGAACGCATCGAGCGCACTCTTGGACGACTGGGCCGTGCGCACCTGCGCATTCAGGAATTCGTCCGAGTAGCGCTTGATCTGCGCGACCTGGGTGCCGCTGCCGACGAAGCCATAGCCCATGTCCTGCGCGGCGGACGACTGCTGCACCACCACCTGGCGGCTGTAGCCGGCCACGTTGGCGTTGGTGATGTTGTGGCCCGTGGTGGACAAGCCCACCTGCGCCGCAAACAGCCCGCTCTTGCCGATACTGAGGATATTCCCTGCCATGGTGTCGTGTTCCTATCTCTATCCGTTGACGGCAGGTCTCGGCAAAACTTGATACCGCTTCGTCAACAGGTGTTACCTCTTAGCCAACCAGGTGTTTCTGGATGATGCGCGTCAGCTTGGTCGCGTAGAACGGGTCGGTCGCGTAGCCGGCCTTCTGCAGGCCATGCGCGAAGGTCGCTGCGTCACCGCCATGGGCCAGCACTTTTTCGTAGCGCGGGTTCTTGGCCAGCAGGTTGCCGTAGTCCTTGAAGGCGTCGGCGTAGCTGTCGTAGGCGCGGAACTTCTCGACGCGCGTCTGCGGACGGCCGTTGATGTATTCGGTGGTGTAGGCGGAAACGGTCTTGCCGGTCCAGCCCTTGCCGGCCTTGATGCCAAACAGGTTGTGGCTCGGCGAGCCATCCGCATTCTTGATCTCGCGGCGCCCCCAGCCCGACTCCAGCGCGGCCTGGCCGAGCATGAACTTCGCCGGGATGCCGGTGGCACGGCTGGCCTCTTCAGCCTCGCTCTGCAGCTTGTTCTGGAAATCGCGGATGTGCGGGACCTTGGAGTGGCTGGTGCCGGAGGACGCATTGACCGGCTCCAGCTGTCCCGGGCCAGCCATGGTGCGCGCGATCTGCACGCCCGCAGTGGCGTTGGAAGCCGCCGAGGTCACCGAGGCCGCGGCGGACGCAGCGCCGCTGCCCTCGCCGATCGCCAGGGCTTGCGCCTGCTGGGTTGTCGAGAGCTGCTTGACCATCATGTCCGCCAGGCCGATGCCGCGCTTGGCCAGCTTCTGCGACAGCTGCTGGTCCAGCATGGACGTGAAGGTGCGAGTCTCCTGCGAATCCATCATGCCGTCCTGCGGCGTGGCGTCGCGCATGGACTTCATCATCATGTTGATGAACATGGCTTCGAACTGCGTGGCGGCGCCCTTCAGCGCGTCCGGCGAATTCTGCTTGGCGGCGCTCTTCAGGTCCGAGACGCCCTTCGCGTCGAAGGCCAGCTTGCTGGACAGGTCGGTCTGGCTGATTCCCATGGCCTCGGTCCCTTAGATGATCTCAAGTTCGGCGTGCAGCGAGCCGGCGGCCTTCAGGGCCTGCAGGATGGAGAGCAGGTCCTGCGGCGAGGCGCCGATCGCGTTCATCGCCTTCACGACTTCCGCCAGGTTGGCGCCGCCCTTGACGAGGACCACCTTGCCCGGGTCCTTCTTGACTTCCACGTTGGCGTTTTGGGTGACCACGGTCTTCCCGCCCGAGAACGGGGCCGGCTGGCTCACGGTCGGGTCGCTGGAAATCGTCACCGACAGGTTGCCGTGCGAGATGGCGCAGGGGTCCAGCGTCACGGTCTGGTTCATCACCACGGAGCCGGTGCGCGCATTCATGATCACCTTCGCTAGGCCCTGGTCGGGCGTGACATCGAGGTTCTGCAGGATGCCGATAAAGGCCACGCGCTGGTCCGACGACGAGGGCGACATCACGCGGATTACCCGGCCATCGAGGGCGGTGGCGATGCCGGGGCCGAAGTGGTTGTTGACCGCTTCCACCACCTTGGAGGCGGTGGCGAAGTCGGTGCTCTTGAGCTCCAGGCGGATCTGGTTGTCCGCACCGAGCGCCGACGGCACCGCGCGTTCGACCGTCGCACCGGCCGAGATCTTGCCGACCGCGAGGTGGTTGACGATGGTCTGCGCGCCGCCCGCCTGGGCGCCGACGCCGCCCACCAGCACGTTCCCCTGGGCCATGGCGTAGATCTGGCCGTCCGCACCCTTCAGGGGCGTCATCAGCAGCGTGCCGCCGCGCAGGCTCTTGGCGTTACCGATCGAGGACACGGTGATGTCGATGGTCTGGCCGGGCTGGGCGAACGCTGGCAGTGAGGTGGTGACGCTGACCGCGGCCACGTTCTTCAGCTGCAGCGAGGTCCCCGGCGGCAGGGTCACGCCCTGCTGCTGGAGCATGGCGATGATCGACTGCACCGTGAACGGCGTCTGGGTGGTCTGGTCGCCGGTGCCGTCGAGGCCCACCACCAGGCCGTAGCCGGTCAGCTGGTTCTCGCGTACGCCCGCGATGGTGGTGAGGTCCTTCAGGCGCTCGGCCTGCGCAGCCTGCGCCAGCAGCAGCGCGCAGATGAGGCCGATGATCTTGAGCAGGGAACGCATGGAAGTCATCTCTTGTCTCTGGCTTAGAACGGCAGGATCGACTGGAAGAAGCGCGAGGCCATGGAGGACATCTCGGCACGGTCGATGCGGCTGTTGGTGCGGTACTCGACGCGGGCGTCGGCCACGTTGGTGGAAGCCACCGCGTTCCCGTTGATCATGTCCGGATTGACCATGCCGGAGAAGCGAATGAACTCGATTCCCTTGTTCATGGCGACCTGCTTTTCACCGGCCACGATCAGGTTCCCGTTGGAGAGCACCTCGGTCACGGTGACCGCGATGGTGCCGGTGAACGCGTTCGATGCGCTCTGGGTTCCGCCGTCGGCGAAGCTGGTGGAAGCGCTGGTGCTCACGCTGCCGCCCAGGCGCGCCTGCAGCGGGCCCGGAGGAGTGAAGCTCGCCTTGCCATCCTTCTTGCCGGTGCTGGCGCCGTCGGTGTTGGCGACGGTCTTCTCGACGATGTTGATGATCAGCGTATCGCCGATGTGGCGCGCGCGGCGGTCTTCGAACAGCGGGCGGTATTGCGCGGTCTGGAAGATGGCGCCGTTGGCCGCCTGCGCGGCCGGCTCCGGCGGAATCGGGCGGGCGGTGGTCGGGACGGTGACGATCGAGCTGGGAGTGGCGGCGCAGCCGGCCAGCGCCAGCGCGGCGGCCATCAGGGAGGCGAAGGCAAAGCGTTTCATGCGAATTCCGGTAGGACTGGGAGGGCGAAAACGAAGGCAGTACTGAGGATCAGAGCTGCGCCAGCTTGGCCAGCATCTGGTCCGAGGTGGTGATCGCCTTGGAGTTGATCTCGTAGGCCCGCTGCGTCTGGATCATGTTGACCATCTCTTCCACCACGTTGACGTTGGAGGATTCGACATAGCCCTGCATGATGACGCCGGTGCCGTTGGTGCCCGGGGTGTTGGTGTTCGGCGAACCGGACGCGCTGGTTTCGGCGTACAGGTTCTCGCCCTTGGCTTCCAGGCCGGCCGGATTGACGAAGGTGGCCAGCTGCAGGGTGCCGATCTGGGTCGCGGCCGGGGTGTTGGGCAGGGTGACGGACACGGTGCCGTCCTTGCCGACGGTGATGGAGGTGGCATTCGCCGGCACGGTGATCGCGGGCTGGATCACGTAGCCGGACGAGGTCACGAGCTGGCCGTTCTGGTCTTTCTGGAAAGAGCCGTCGCGGGTGTAGCCCTGGGTGCCATCCGGGAGCAGGACCTGGAAGAAGCCATTCCCGTTGATCATCAGGTCCTTGTCGTTGCCGGTGGACTGGGGATTCCCTTGCGTGAAGATGCGCTCCGTGGACACGGCGCGCACGCCGGTACCGATCTGGAGGCCGGAGGGGAGATTGGTCTGCTGGGAGGACTGGGCGCCGGGCTGGCGCACGTTCTGGTACAGCAGGTCCTCGAACACCGCGCGCGACTTCTTGTAGCCGTTGGTGGAGACGTTCGACAGATTGTTGGAAATCGTGTCGAGCTGCGTCTGCTGGGCTTCGAGGCCGGTCTTCGCGATGAAAAGGGAGCGGATCATTTGGGTTGTCTCCGGGGTTAGCGCATGGACTCAGAGTGCGTAACCTGACGGTTACCGCACAAATCCATTATGCGCCGCGCCCCGTCAACCCAAAGCGAGGAGCTGCGAAGCCTTTGCCTCGTTATTCTCGGTGTTCTGGAGCAGCTTCATTTGCATGTCGAACGAGCGTGCCAGCGAGATCATGTCGACCATGGAATCGATGGCGTTGACGTTCGAGCCTTCCAGCGCGCCCCCGGCCACCACCACATTGGGATCGACCGGTGCGGGGCTGCCGTCCTTCAGGCGGAACAGGCCATCGTCGCCCCGCACCAGGTCCTGCGCGGTCGGATTGACAAGCTTGATACGCCCCAGCGGCGTGGGCGTGGCCGGCTGCGTGGTGGTGCTGATGGCGGAGACGGTGCCGTCCCCGCCGATGGTCACCGTGGTGTCGGGCGGGATGGTGATCGGCCCGCCGTCACCCATGATCACATTGCCATTGGCGGTGGTGAGCACGCCGTTGGTGTTCATCTCGAGCGCGCCGTTGCGGGTGTAGGCCTCGGAACCGTCGGCCAGCTGCACCGCGATCCAGCCCTGGCCCTTGACCGCCACGTCCAGGTCGCGACCCGTGACCTGCAGCGGGCCGGAGGACATGTCCGCCCCCACCGTGGAACTGACCACGAAGGTGCGGGTCGGCAGGCCCACGCCCTCCCCTTGCAGCGGCACGGCGCGGAAGGCGTCGATCT
The DNA here is from genome assembly GCF_004614185.1 of Zemynaea arenosa. GTDB lineage: Bacteria > Pseudomonadota > Gammaproteobacteria > Burkholderiales > Burkholderiaceae_D > Telluria > Telluria arenosa. The sequence goes on from NZ_SPVF01000012.1 coordinate 9,476, forward strand.
GCGCGCGGAAGCCGGTCGTGGAGACATTGGCCAGGTTGTGCGACGTGGTCGCCTGCTGGTCCATGATGTGCTTCAGGCCAGTGGCGGCGGTGTAGACGAGACGGTCCATGGCGGTCTTTCGCTAGCGGGTACGCCGGGTGCTCAGCACGAGCAGCGCGGTGTAGGCGATCAGGGCGGCGATCATGACGATGTGGGCGAGTCTATCGGACCGATTAACGCAGGTTGACCAGGGTTTGCAGCACCGAGTCCTGGGTCTTGATGGTCTGCGCATTGGCCTGGTAGACGCGTTGTGCCGTGATCATGCTGACCAGTTCCGCGGTCAGGTCGACGTTGGAGTTCTCCACCGCGGACGACTGCAGCACGCCCAGCGAACCGGAGTTCGGGGTGCCGACGGTCGGCTGGCCCGACATCGAGGTCTCGGCCCAGGCGTTGTTACCCAGCGGGGACAGGCCATTCGGGTTGGCGAAGTTGGCCAGCACGATCTGGCCCAGCGGCTGCGACTGGCCGTTGGAGTACTGGCCCAGGATGATCCCGTCCGAACCGGCTGCGAAGCGCTGCAGGTGGCCGGCGGTGTAGCCATCCTGGGTGGTCTTCTTCTCGCTGGTGGCGGCGCCGTACTGGGTGGTGCCGGAGAAGTTCAGCTCCACCGACAGGGTCGGGGCCGAACCGGTGGCCGGGTAGATCGGCAGGTTCACCGTCAGCGGCAGGGTTTGCGGCGACATCAGGGCGGTCGAGAGGGCACCGTTGCCGTCGAAATTCAGGTGGCCGACCGGAACTGCGGGCACGTGCACCGAGCCGGCGATCAGCTTGTCCACTTCGGCGGCGGTGATGCCGGTGGTGGTGCCCGCGCTGGTGGCCGCGGCCGTGATGGCGGCCACTTCGCCGGCGGTGGCGCCAGCCAGGCCGGCTGCAGCAGCAACGGCCGCACCGGCGTCTGCCGCATACTGCGCGATGGCCGCGGCTTCGGCGGCCGGATCGCGCGGCACCAGGGCCAGGGTGTCCAGCCAGGCCTGCTTGGAGGCGACCGCCGTGCTGTCAAGGTCGGACGCCTGGGCCACTGCGTGGTTGGTGATCTCGACGCCATCGGTGGCGGCGTACACGTTCCAGGTGCCGGCGCCGGTTTTCACGTAGTACATCGACATCACGTGCGGGTTGCCAAGGGTGTCGTACACGTCCACCGGGGTCTGCTTGTTGTAGGAGGTCGGGTCGTTCTCGTTGAACGGCGTCGTCTTCGGGATCTCGGAGCCGGAGTCCAGGTTGATCTGGGTGTCCACGTGCTTGGTGGCGACCGGGCTCAGGTCTTGGGTGTTGATCTGGATGGGGATCGGGGCGCCGGCCAGCAGCACGCCATGGTCGTTGGCCTGGAAGCCGGTCAGCTTGGCGCCCTGAGCGTTGACCAGGTAGCCTTCCTTGTCCAGCGAGAACTGGCCATTGCGCGAGTACTGCACCGCGCCCGAGACCACGGTGCGGAAGAAGCCCGCGCCGTTGATGGCGATGTCCAGCGGGTTGTTGGACGACTCGATATTCCCCTGGGTGAACATCTGGGCGATCTGCGAGACCTTGGTACCGATACCGGCCGTGTTGCCGCCCGCGCCGTTCAGCGAGTTGGCGTACACGTCCGCGAACTGGGCTTGCGAGCCCTTGAAGCCGACCGTGCTGGCGTTGGCGATGTTGTTACCGATGACGTCCAGCGATTTGGCGGCGCCGTTCAGACCGGAAAGACCCTGTTGGAAAGACATGTCTGGTTCTCCTGAAAATTCTTGAATTCGTTGGGGTGGAAGCGGCTTAGAAAGTCTGCTTCACGTCGGCCATGGTCTTGGTGCCCAGGCTGGCCAGGTTGAGTTTCACGCCATCCTTGGCGCTGGTGCTGACGCTGGCCACGCTGTCGAATTGCAGACCGTGGGCGTCCTTGAGTTCTTCGCCGGTGCGGGTCGCCACCACCCGGAAGTTGTAGGAGCCGTTGGGCAGCACAATGGGCTTGCCGTCGGCATCGACCTTGGCCGGGTCGACCACGCCGTCCCACACCACGGGGACCACCCCGGCCTGCTGGGCGCCGAGATCGATGGTCTGCACGTCCTTGCCGGTCTTGGGGTTGCTGATGATGATCTGGACCTTGTCGGCCGGCGTCTCCAGCTCGACCCCGAGGGCGGATTTGCCGTCGACGAGCTGCACGCTGTTGCCGTTGACCAGGACGCCGTGGCCGATCATGTTGGTGGCAGTCAGTGCCTCCGACGACTGGTAGCTCGACTTGAGCGATTCCAGCGTGTCGTTCAGCTTGTTCACGCCGGTCACGGTCTGGAGCTGCGCGAGCTGGGTGGTCAGCTGGGCGTTGTCCATCGGGTTCAGCGGGTCCTGGTTCTTGAGCTGGGTGACCAGCATGGTCATGAACTTGTCGGTCGCCGCTGTGACTTCGTCCTTGTCGGCGGCCTTGGTGCCGTTCATGGTCGCCAGCAGGTCGCCGGAGACGGAATTGGTGTTGACGGAAGTTACCATGGTGAGGGTTCGCTAAGGTGGCGGCTTACTGGCCGATGGTCAGGGTTTTCAGCAGCATGGTCTTGGCTGCATTCATGGTTTCGACGTTGTTCTGGTAGGAGCGCGAGGCCGACAGCATGTTGACCATCTCGTCCACCACGTTCACGTTGGGCATGGTGACGTAGCCCTTGTCGTCCGCCATCGGGTGCTTGGGGTCGTAGACCTGCTTGAGCGGGGACGGGTCTTCCACCACCTGCGCGACCTTGACGGCGGTGGCGCCGCTGGCGTCCGGCACGGCTTCGAACACGACCTGCTTGGCGCGGTAGGCTTCGCCCGTCGAGCTGGTGGCGGAATCGGCATTGGCCAGGTTGGAGGCGACCGTGTTCAGGCGCTGCGCCTGCGCGCTCATGGCCGAACCGGACACGTTGAAGATATTAAAGAGCGACATCAGCTACCTCCCTGGATCGCGGCCAGAATGCCTTTGATTTGAAAAAGAGGCGGCATCAGCTACCTCCTTGAATCGCGGCCAATATGCCCTTGATTTGCATGTTGATCATCGTGATGCCCGCTTCATAACGCACGGCGTTGTCGGCGAACTGGTTACGCTCGACGTCCATGTCGACCGTGTTGCCGTCCGCCGCGCCCTGGGCCGGAGTGCGGTACAACAGGGGCGTGCCGTCCGGCAGGGTGTCGCCCGGCTTGGCGCCCGTCTGCAGGTGGCCGGCATTGGTGGTGGCCAGGCCGCCCTGGGAGCCGGCCAGCGCGTTCTGCATCGCGCTGGCGAAGTCGATGTCGCGTGCCTTGTAGTTCGGCGTGTCCGCGTTCGCGATGTTCGACGCGAGCACCTGCTGGCGCTGGCCCCGCAGGCTCAGCGCCATCTCATTGAAGCGCAAATAATCGTCGAGTTTCCCAACCATGCCAGTCTCCGGCGGTTTTCCTGTGATGACAGGCTCGATATTACGGACGAGCAAGTCAAATCAATCGGCGGATAAGGGCGGGCAAAACCGGGCTTTTCATGGCTTCACGCGCGAGGACGAGTGCCTAAGATGTGCACATCTGATTTGAAGCCGCGTTTGAAGCCGTCCTCATGAAAGCCCTGTTTACCGCCCTCTTCGCTGCCGCTGCCCTGCCCTCGCTGGCCTTGGCCCAGGCCGGCGCGCCGCGCCAGGATCCGGCCGCCCTCAAGGCGGTGGCCGAGCAGTATCTGAAGCTGCAGGCCTCGGCCCTGCCCGGCAAGGTGACGGTGACCATGGGCGCGCTCGACCCGCGCCTGTCGCTGGCAGCCTGCGCGGCGCCGGAAGCGTTCCAGCAGCCGGGGGCGCGCAGCTGGGGCAAGGTCACGGTGGGCGTGCGCTGCACCGCGCCGTCGCCCTGGACGGTCTACCTGCAGGCGCAGGTGAGCGTGGTGACGGATTACGTGGCCTCGGCAGTGCCGCTGGCCCAGGGGCAGCCGGTCACGGCGGCCCAGCTGGTCAAGATGCAGGGCGACCTCGGCGCGCTGCCGCAGGGCGTCATTACAGATATGGCGCAGGCGGTGGGCAAGAGCCCGACCGTGTCGCTGCCGGCGGGCGCGCCTTTGCGTCTTGACAACTTGAAAAGCAGGCCGGTTGTTCAGCAAGGGCAGCTGGTGCGGGTGGTATCATCGGGTGCCGGTTTCGCCGTATCGGCGGAGGGCCGCGCCATCGGCAGCGCGGCCGAAGGACAGGTGGTGCAGGTGCGCACGCCGGCCGGAGCTGTCGTCAGCGGGATCGCGCAGGCGGGCGGTGCGGTGCTGGTGGCCTTCTGACGCTGGGGGCAGGCGGACACTGTAAATAAATCTCCGGCGCGCACTAAAGTTCGTGGCCTGCTGGCCGATACAGTACGCAGAAGCCGGGGAAGGTTTCCCTGCCCACACGAGGATGATGCTGTGAAAATCAACGATACAACCAAAGGTAACCAGAGTCTGCCGGTCAACAACGGCCAGACCCAGGGGACCCGAAGCGACAAGGCGGGAGCCACGTCGACGGCGCAGACGGCGCAGGCACAGAGTGCCCAGCAGCCGGCGTCCGACAACGTCCGCTTGTCCGCGCAAGGCCAGGCCCTGGCCAGCGCCGTCGGGAGCAGCAATGCGGTGTTCGATGCCAAGAAAGTGGAGCGCATCAAGACCGCGATCGCCGACGGCCAGTTCCAGGTCAATTCGGAAAAAGTGGCAGACGGGTTGCTCGAAACCGTGCGCGACCTGCTGCACTCACGCAAGCGATAATTTTTTATGACCTCTCCGCTCGTTTATCTGCGCCAGGAACAGACCCTGATCGCCACCCTGCTCGCCGTCCTCAAAGAGGAGCAGCAGCACCTGGTGGGCGCGGACACCGAGCGGCTGGCTGAGCTCACCCCGCGCAAGGCGGAGCTGGTGGAGCAGATGGCCACGCTGGCGGCCCAGCGGCACGCAGCGCTCGGCGCGGCCGGGTTCGTGGCGGAGGAAGCGGGCATGGAGCCGTGGCTGGCGGTGGCGGGTAACGACGAGGCGGCCGGCGTGTGGCGCGACGTGCTCGACCAGACCCGCGCGGCCAAGGAGCTCAACCGCGTCAACGGTATGCTGATCACCAAGCAGATGACGCACACACAGGTGCTGATCAACGCCATGCGCAGCCCGACGGCGGCAGCCGAGGCGGGTGTCTACGGGCCGTCCGGCCAGACCAACTTCGGCGGGCCTTCGCGCCGCTACGTGCTGGGCTGACGCTCAGCTCTCCTGATTCGCTTCGCCCCTCTACGGCTCTGCGTCGTCAGCGCCCGTCCACGAGTTCGTCTGCACTGATAGCGCTGCCGGTGACCATGCGGTCGATAAGCCGCTGCAAGTCATCCTCATTCAGACTCGCAAGACGGTTGCGCACATTCGCCTCCAGCGTGCCGAACCGGCGTTCCAGCTGCCCTTCGATCAATTGACGCATACCCAGCAGCCGGCCCTGCTGCATTCCCTCCTGCATTCCCTGCTGCATTCCCTGCTGCATTCCCTGCTGCAGTCCTCGCTGCAGACCTTCCTGCAGTCCCTCTTGCCGGCCGCGCTTGCGCTCCACGCGGTCCAAAGATGTCAACGGCAACATAATTCGTCTCCTGTCCAGCTTGGTGTGGATCTCATGCCTGAGCTCGCGCTCCAGGTCGCGCGGCAGCCGCATGAGCCAGTCGATCAGGCGCATCAGATCGAGAATGCGCTGACGATCCCAGTTACGACCATAGACGTTGGCCGCAAGTTCCCGCTTGTGCGCCAGCCGCCGCGCCGTCTTCCCGCGGGTACGCTGGGTCAGCACATGGGCGGCGGTGATCAACCCGAACACATTGTCATGCTGGCAGAGCCAATCGAGACGGTCGTGATAGTCCGCCAGCTTCACGGTCGGGAATTCGAGACTGAGGCGGCAGCCGAAGCGCTCGTACCCGTATGAGCTGGGGCGCCAATGGCGGCTGCCGTCTGACAGGATGGCCAGCGAAGCGACCGGCGTGCGGAAGCGCTCGAACAAGCGGTAGTGATAGACCCAGACGCGCTCCGCAAAACTCCGATCATAGCGGCTTTGCAGCTCGATGTGCACATAGACGATGCCCACTGCCCCGGTCTTGCTCGATACGCGCACGAGCTTGTCAACGCGGCGGCGCCCGAAGCTCGCGTCGCGAACCAGCTCTTCGAGCTCCTGGTCCAGGAATTCAAACGGAGCCGACCAATCGATCGCCGCGTGCGCTGCGGGAAAATAGAATTCGACGAACTCGGGCCAGTACCGCATGACCGCGGCTTGCCAAGGGGAGTCAAATTCGTCAGTGAGCACCTTCATACCGCTTGGACCGAGGGGCTACCGCTGGGTTCCGGGGCGGTGCTATGATGGAACGACACCACCATGCCCCTCAACTACGCCCGCCGCCTCACCAGCCCCATCCGCAGCGCCGCGGCGGACCGGCATCTCGGCTTCACCTTGGCGTTCGTCGCCGGGGCCGCCAATGCGGGCGGCTTTCTCGCCGTGCACCAGTACACCTCCCACATGACCGGCATCGTGTCCGCCATGGCCGACAACCTGGCCCTTGGCGGCAGCGAACTGGTGCTGGACGGCGTGGGCGCCCTGCTCTCCTTCCTGGCCGGGGCGGCTTGCTCCGCGATCATGGTCAACTTTGCGCGCCGCCGCCGGCTGCACAGCACCTACGCCCTGCCGCTGCTGCTGGAAGCCGGCCTGCTGTTGGTGTTCGGCCTCCTAGGCGCGCGCCTGCAGGAGATCCGCGGCCTGTTCGTGCCCGCCACCGTCATGCTGCTGTGCTTCATGATGGGCCTGCAAAACGCCGTCATCACCAAGCTCTCGCACGCCGAAATCCGCACCACGCACATCACCGGCGTGGTCACCGACATCGGCATCGAACTGGGCAAGCTGCTGTACTGGAACGGCCCGCAGACCGGTACCGCCCCGCGCGTGACCGCCAACCGGGCCCGCCTGCGGGTGCTCACCCTGCTGGCGATCTCGTTCTTCGCCGGCGGCGTGGCGGGGGCGCTCGGCTTCAAGCACCTGGGCTTTTCCACCACCATTCCGCTGGCCGTCGTGCTGGTCCTGCTGGCCATCGTCCCGGCCGCTGACGACCTCGTCTCCGCCGCCCGCCGCGCGTCTCAAAATTAACACTCGCGGACCGGCGCGTCCCAGAATAGACAAATCCTAAGCGTTTGTTTTTCAACAGAAATTCTTCTGTTGCGCGGACGCCGCTCGCCCGCAAAAATTCACATTTTCTTCTTGAGCCCGCTCCCCGCGCCATGCAAGGATGTATAGATGGGCATGCAAATCCTGCAACCCATGTGGAGACAACAACACCAAACAAACTCAACGGAGAACACACATGAAATGGCATGAGATGGTGAAGGCAGGTGTGGTCCTGGCCGCGGTGGTGGCCAGCGTCAACGTGCAGGCCGCATCGCACGGCGTGACGGTCAGCGTGACCCCCGAAAAGTCCACGCTGGGCGCCAGCGACGACGTGCTGGTCAAGGTCACGTTCACCAACACCTCGTCCCAGCCGCAGCTGGTCCTGAAATGGAGTACGCCGTTTGCCGGCCAGATCACCCAGTCCCTGTTCGACGTGACGCGCGACGGCCAGGCCGTGTCCTACCGCGGCGCCATCTACAAGCGCGTGGCCCCGCGCGAAGGCGACTACTACCTGCTCAAGCCGGGCCAGAGCTACAGCACCAAGGTGGAGCTCTCCTCGCTGTACGACATGAGCGTGACCGGCGACTACAAGGTGCGCTTCCGTACCGCGTCCGCCCACCTGTTCCAGGACGGCGCAGCCGGCGCCCAGGGCCTGGCCGTGGCCGCAGCCCGTGGCGGCAACGTCGAGGAGCTGGCCTCGGAGGACGCCAGCCTGTGGATCGACGGCGTGCACCCGCGCGGCACCGTGCTGGCCGACCCGATCCCGATGGAAAAGCTGAGCGCCAACGCGGCCGCCGCAGCCACCACCTCCTATGTAAGCTGCTCGTCCTCGCGCCAGACGCTGATCGCCTCGGCCCGCAGCGCGGCGCTGAACTACGCCACCAACGCGTCGAACTACCTGAACGCCGGGACCCACGGCACCCGCTACACCAAGTGGTTCGGCAGCTACACCTCCTCGCGCTTCTCCACCGTGAAGACCCACTTCACCAACATCAAGAACGCGTTCGCGTCGCAGAACATCACGGTGGACTGCAGCTGCACCGACTCCGGCACCTATGCCTACGTGTATCCGACCCAGCCCTACAAGATCTACGTGTGCGGCGCCTTCTGGAGCGCACCGACCACCGGCACCGACTCCAAGGGCGGCACGCTGGTGCACGAGATGAGCCACTTCAACGTGGTGGCCAGCACCGACGACTGGGCCTACGGCCAGTCGGCCGCTGCCAGCCTCGCGCTCAGCAATCCGTCCAAGGCCGTGGACAACGCGGACTCGCACGAGTACTTCAGCGAGAACAATCCGGCCCTGCCCTGACAGCCGCACAGTGACGATGTAGCCCGACCCCGGCCGCCGCCGTCCGCACGCACGGCGCGGCCCATCACCCCGAAGGAGAGCAAGATGAACTGGAATCACGTGGTCAAGGCCGGCGCCGTGCTGGCCATCGCAAGTGCGTGCACCGCCGCGCAGGCAGCCAGCGGCATCGCTGTCAGCATCGCGCCGATGAAGTCCCACCTCAAGGCCAGCGACGATGTCGTCGTCAAGGTCACCATGACCAACACCAGCGGCCAGCCGCAGCTGGTACTGAAGTGGCAGACGCCGTTCGGCGAAGAGATCGAGGAAGCGCTGTTCGAGGTCACGCGCGACGGCGTGCGCGTGCCGTACCGCGGCGCGCACTACAAGCGCCCGGCGCCCACCGCCGGCGATTACTACCTGCTCAAGCCCGGCGCGTCCTACAGCGCCAAGGTGGAGCTGTCCGCGCTGTACGACATGAGCGTGACCGGCGACTACCAGGTGCGCTACCACGCGCGCGGCATGAACCTGATCGGCGGCGCGGCGGAACGCGGCGTGAACGAGATCGCGTCTGACGCAGTGAGCCTGTGGATCGACGGCGTGCACCCGCGCGGCACTGTGCTGCCGGAGCCGATGTCACTGGCGGACCTGAAGGCGCCGGGCGGCAGCGGAGGCGGCACCGGAGGGGTGGCCGGACTGGCCTTCAACAAGTGCACCACCTCGCAGCAGGCCGACATCACCAATGCGCGCGCCGCCGCCCTGTCGATGGCGACCGACGGCTCCAACTACCTAGCCTCCAGCAAACAGGGACAGCGCTACACCAAGTGGTTCGGCACCTACGACGCGGGCCGCTACGCGACCGTGACCCAGCACTTCGCAGCGATCAAGGATGCTTTCGCCAACAAGCCGATCACGGTGGACTGCGGCTGCAAGAAGACCTACTACGCCTACGTGTATCCGACCCAGCCCTACACCATCTACGTGTGCAAGGCTTTCTGGTCCGCGCCGATGACGGGCACCGACTCCAAGGGCGGCACGCTGGTGCACGAGATGAGCCACTTCAACGTGGTGGCAGGCACGGACGACTGGGTCTATGGCCAGTCCGGCGCGGCGAATCTGGCGATCAGCGATCCGGCCAAGGCAATCGACAACGCGGACTCGCACGAGTACTTCGGCGAGAACACGCCGGCGCTGCCGTGATCAGGCAGGAATAACAAGAGGGGAGACGCCGGCGGTGGGTTGCGCTGCCGCCGGCAGCATGGATTGTGAGGGTTGGGCCGCCGCGGGGCGGCCCTTTTTTTGGGTCGGTCCGCCGTGAGCGACCCCTTTTCTAATGGAAGAAGGCGGCGCGTTCGACCTTGACGGGAGTCGGGCTGTCCAGCTTGGCGATGTCTGCCAGGTAGCTGCCGTCGTAGCCCAGCGTGTAGGCGTGGCTGCCCGGGGGCCAGGCGTAGGCATTCGTGATGTCGACCGTGTTCTCGGCCTTGGTGTGCGGCTCGATGCGCACGTAGTCGTCCGCCGTGATCGGCCCCCGCTTGACCATGCGGCCCGCGTAGTCGACCGGCTTGCCCTCGGCCTGCACGTCGAACTCGCGGCGTGTGAGCTCCGCTTCGCGCGCCACCGCGGCGGGCACCCAGACCGGCGCGTCCGTGCCGTTGACCACCGTGAGGTGCACCAGCACCTTGCCGCCCGTGGTCTCGACCTTGAGCGATTCGCTGACGCTTTTCATGGACGGCTCCTCCGCGCAGGCCGTGGTGACAGCGGCGGCGAACAGGATCGGAAGGATGGGCAGCAGACGTTTCATGCCGTCCAGCGTACCATGAAACGACGGCGTCACGGCGTCGGAATCTCGGTCGTCACATCCGGCAGCGTGGAGAGGATGGTGACCGCCACGCGGCGGTTGCGCGCGCGCCCTTCCGGCGTGGCGTTGGGGGCCACCGGTTCGTTGTCCGCGAAGCCCACGGCGGACATGCGGTATTGCGGCACACCCGCCTCCACGAACAGCCGCACCACGCTGCTCGCGCGCGTGGCCGACAGCTCCCAGTTGGAGGGGAAGGACGCATTCGAAATCGGCACGTCGTCGGTGTAGCCCTCGACCTGGATCGCATGCTGGTCGTCCTTCAGCACCGCCGCCAGGGAGCGCAGGGCCTGTACCGACTCCGGCTGCAGCTTGGCGTCACCCGGGTCGAACAGCACGCTGGCGTTGATCTCGACCGAGACGCCGCGCGAATTCTGCGTCACGCGCACCTTGCCCGACTTGAGCAGCGGCGCCATGGTCTGCTTGAGGTCCGTGGCCAAACGGGTGAGGCGTTCGCGCTCGCGTTTCATGGCCTCGGTGCGCTTGCGCAGCAAGGGGTTCGGCAGCGGCATGAGCTGGGCGTTATTCGCCTCTTCCTTTTGTCCCGGGCCGCCGAAGGCATTGCCGAGGGACTGGCTGAAGACCTTGTACTTGCCCTCGTTGACCGAGGAAATCGCGTACATCACCACGAAGAACGCAAACAGCAGCGTGATGAAATCGGCGTAGGAGATCAGCCAGCGCTCGTGGTTCTCGCCTGGGTCCTCGTAGCGCTTGCGGGCCATGGGTGGGGGCCCTTACGCGCGATGGAGGATGGACTGCACGCGCTCCTCGATCACGCGCGAATGGTCGCCGGACGCGATGTCGTACAGGACGTCGATGAGGATATCGTACTGTGTCACCGTCTCCGCGATGATCGCTTTGAGCTTGTTCCCGACCGGGAAAAAGAACAGGTTGGCCAGGCCCACGCCGTACACGGTCGACACGAAAGCCACCGCAATGCCCTGCCCCAGGCGGGACGGATCGGTGAGGTTCTCCATCACGTGGATCAGGCCCAGCACCGCGCCGAGAATCCCGATGGTGGGCGAGTAGCCGGCCGCCGACTCCCAGATCTTGGCCGCCTGGCGCTGCGAGAATTCATAGGCCGAGACCTCGGTCTCCAGCATGCCGCGCAGCTTGTCCGGATGGATGCCATCGATGACCAGGCGCAGGCCCTTCTGCACGAACTTGTCCTTGTTGGCCTGCATGTGCTGTTCGAGGGCCAGCAGGCCGTCGCGGCGCGCCGAGTGGGCCCACAGCGTGACCTCGCGCGCCAGGCGCTGGCGCTGCGACGGCGGCGGGCGGAACACCCAGCGCAGCATGCGCATCCCGCGCAGGAAGGTCTGGCCTTCGTTCTGCAGCATCACCGCGCCGGCAGTGCCGACGACCACGATCGCAAACGCCGCCGGCTGCAGCAGCGAAGCGAACTTGCCCCCCTCCATACCATGGCCGATGGCGAGGCCCGCCAGCGCCAGGATAACCCCGATTACGCTGGCCCAGTCCACGCCTGCTCCCGTAATGCCGCGCGCAGACGCGCCACAGCCTGCGTGTGCAACTGCGACACGCGTGATTCGGAGACGCCCATGACCGCGCCGATCTCCTTCAGGTTCAATTCCTCTTCGTAGTAGAGGCCCATGAGGATCTTCTCGCGCGGCGGCAGGTTGTCGATGGCGTCGATCACGGCCTGGCGGAAGTCGCCCTCCAGCAGGGAGTGCAGCGGGTCGGCATCATCCACGGCGTAGCGGTCAAGGAAGGAGTCGTTGCCGTCGGCGTCGTGGAAGTCCTCGTAGTAGACCAGCTGGTGGCCGCCGCCGTCGGACAGCATCTCCTGATAGTCGGCCAGCGACAGCTTGAGCGCCTTGGCCACTTCCGATTCGGTGGGGGCGTGGCCGAGGCGCTGCTGGAGCGTGGCCATCGCGGTCTCGATCTTGCGCATGTTCTGGCGCATGGAGCGCGGCAGCCAGTCGCTGTTGCGCAGCTCATCGAGCATGGCGCCGCGGATGCGCAGCACGGCGTAGGTCTCGAACTGGGCGCCGTGGGTCTCCTCGTAGCGGTTGATGGCGTCGAGCAGACCGATCATGCCGGCCTGGACCAGGTCGTCGACCTCCACGCTCGGGGGAAGCTTCGCCTTCATGTGATGGGCGAGACGCTTGACCAACGGCATGTGCTCCGTCAGCAAATGGTCCTTGTTCGCTTTCCCTTTGGCCGTGTACATGTCTTATTGTTGACGATTAAGTGCCCAGTTGGGAAGACCCAGCTGCGCGGCCCGCCATCCCGGCCAGCGCGAACTTCCCCGCCAGACGGCGGAATGCGACTGACGCGCCCGCGAGCGGGAAGGCGTCCACCACGGCGCGGCCGAGGCGCGCGGCGCGGTGCAAATACTCGTCGGCCGGAACCGAACCGAGCGAGGTGAGCTGCACGGCCAGGTAGCGGGTCGCGGCCGAGGCCATATTATCGTACACCACCTTGGCCTGGGCCTCGGTCGCGCCCGTGACGAGCAGGCCGAAGGGGCGGCGGCCGTAGGCCTGGCTGATCCGCTTGATGAGGGCGTAGGCGGCCTTGATCGAGGCGGCACTGGTGCCGACCTGGATTACGATCTCGGAATGGGCCATCACGGGGACGGGGAAGCTGTCGTCGTCGGTCAGTTCGCCGTCCACCAGCACCACGCCGGCCTGCTTGACCAGCACGTCGAAGGTTTTCGCGAGGCGGCGCGCGTCCTCGGCGCGGCGGTGCGGACCGCGCGCCATGGTGGCCACGCCGAAGCCCTGCGGCACCGCGTTCACGACCTGGTTCAGGCCGCACTCCTGGCGCGCCACATGCAGCAGGCTCGGGCCCTTGTCAACGCCGAGGCGCTGGGCCACGCCGTAGTCTTTTTCGCAGGCGTCCACCAGCAGCACGTCGCTGCCCGAACGGACCAGCGAGGCGGCCAGGTTCACCAGCATGGCGCCCTTGTCGTCCTGCGGGGTGGCGCACAGGAAGGTCACGATGCGGGGCTTGGGCCCCGCCAGCATCCGGCGCAGGCCTTCCGCCTGGTCGAAATCGAAATTAGCCAAGGCGCACCTCGCCCAGTGCGCGGTCGGAGGCACCGGACATCAGCAGCGGCAGTTCGTCGTCCTGGTACTGGGTGGCGGCGTCCTGCTTCTTGAGCTTGAAAGCGCGGTCGATCAGGTAGCCGCGGTCGGCCAGGTGCAGGTCTTCCGGCACCCGCTGGCCGTTGGAGACGTAGAACATTTGCAGCTTCTGGCGGATCACCACGTCCAGCACGTTGCCGATCGAGGCGGCTTCGTCCAGCTTGGTCATGATCACGCCCGCCAGCCCGCTGCCCTGGTAGGCGCGCACCACTTCGTTGAGGGTCTCGTTGGTGCTGGTGGCGTTCAGGCACAGCAGGCGTTTCACGTCGGCGCCGGACTCGGTCAGCATGGCCACCTGCTCGGTCACCATCTGGTCGCGCTGGGACACGCCGACGGTGTCGATCAGCACGGTGTGCTTGTTCTTCAGTTCCTTGAGGGCGATGCGCAGGTCGGCTTCGTCCTTCACCGAGTGCACCATCACGCCCAGGATCTTGCCGTAGATGCGCAGCTGCTCGTGGGCGCCGATACGGTAGGCGTCGGTGGTGATCAAGGCCAGTTTTTCCGGGCCGTGGCGCATCACCACGCGCGCGGCCAGCTTGGCGGTGCTGGTGGTCTTGCCGACACCGGTCGGGCCAACCAGGGCGAACACGCCGCCCTTGTCGAGGATCTCGTCCTCGTTGGCCAGGGTTTGCAGGTTGCGGCCGAGGACGGTCTTGATCCAGGCCATGGCGGCTGGCGCGTCGTGGCCGGCGGGCAGCTTTTCGACCAGGTAGCGGGCCAGGCTGGCGGAAAAACCGGCGGCCAGCAGCTCGCGCAGGACGGCGGTCTTCTGCGGCGCGCGCTGCTGGGTGTTGCCCCAGGCGATCTCGGACAGCTGGGTTTCCATCATGCCGCGCATGGCGCGCAGCTCGGTCATCATGGTCGCGATTTCGGCAGCGGCGGAGTCCTTGGCCTGGGCCACGGCGGCTTGCACCAGCTGGGCCATCTGGGCGGCCAGCTCGGCGGTGGGTTGCGGGACGGCCTGGACGTCAGTCGCGCGGCGCGCCGGCGTGCTGTCCACGTGGG
>NZ_SPVF01000256.1 GCF_004614185.1 Zemynaea arenosa
GCGCGAACCGCAGCTTCACGCCACCCTGCTCGCGCTTCGCCGCCACCGCGGGCACCGGCGGCGCGCCGTTGCCCAGCCACGGCGTCGCGGGCACCAGCGCCGGCGACGCGTAGTGCACCGACAGCAGCTGGTCCGAGATGCCCTTGCGGTTCTCCATCAGCGTAATCATGCTGAAGTGGATATGCCCGGTCGCGCCGGGCCGCTGGTGCGTGAGGGCGATCTGGTTGACCACTTCTTCCGGCGTATAGTCCCGCGCGGGCGGAACCGCCCCGATGCGGCTCGTGAAAAGCCCGGGCCACACATGACGTGCCCGCGTGTTCTGGGCGATCCAGTAGTCCAGCAGCACGTCGTAGGCCTGGGCGGTCTGGCTCACCGGCCAGTAGAGCTGCGGCGCGAGGTAATCGAGCCAGCCATTCTGCAGCCAGGTCTCGGCGTCCGCATACAGCTTGTCGTACTGCGAAAAGCCCGAGATGGTCGGCGGCCTGCGGTCCGGCCGCCCGATGCCGAAGGGACTGATGCCCACGCGCACCCACGGCTTCTCCTTGTGGACCGCCGCGTACATCGCTTCGATCAGGCGGTTCACGTTCTGGCGCCGCCAGGACGGCCGGTCCAGCTTCCCGCCGCCCTGCAGGTAGCGCGTCCAGGTCACCTGGTCCGGGAAATCGACCTCGGTCCTGGGGGCGGAGGGATTGAGCCCGTTGTCGGTTTCTGGGTAAGGATAGAAATAGTCGTCGAGATGGACGCCGTCGACGTCATAGCGCTTCACGACATCGGTGATGACATCCAGCGTCTGCTTCGATGCCGTCTCGTCGGCCGGGTCCATCCACAGGAAATTCCCATAGGTGCGTACCGCACTTGGGTTGGCATTCGAGATGTGGTCGCGCGACGGCACCGACTTGGCGCCCGAATGGCGCGCGCGGTACGGGTTGAACCATGCGTGCAGCTCCAGCCCGCGCGCATGCGCCTCGCGCACCCAGAACTTGAGCGGGTCGTACCACGGCTGCGGCGCCTGGCCCATGGTGCCGGTCAGGTACTCGGACCACGGCTCGATCTTCGATGCGTAGATCGCGTCCGCCGAGGGGCGCACCTGCAGGATGATCGCATTGAGGTTCAGCGACCGGGCGCGGTCCAGGATGGCGATGGCTTCCGCCTGCTGCTGCGCGGCCGGGAGGCCCGGCTTGGACGGCCAGTCGATGTTCGCCACCGTGGACACCCAGGCGGCGCGGAACTCGCGTGGCGCGGGCGGCGGCGTGTCCGCCGTGCCCGCGGGAACGGTGGTAGTCGTGGTGGTGGTCACCACCGGCGTGGTCGAGCAACCGGCAAACAGCGACAGGGCTCCGGCCATCCCGGCCAGGGCGAACGCGCGTCGTTTCATGCGTCTTCCTTCACAGCTTTAAACTTTGACAAACCAGCGGCGCCGCCACATGCCCCACGCGAGCGCGAACATGCACAGGTTGAACAGCACCGCGTACAGCAGAGAGGTATTGACCGGCCCAAGCGGCAGCGCGCGGATGGGCGCATACAGCAGCTTGCCCAGCGGCGCCAGCGTGCCGTCGGGCTGCGCCAGCTTGATAAAGCCGAGCATTTTAGCGACGAGGCCCGAGAACGCAAAAATGAACAGTGCGTTCATGCCGTAGATGACGAATGGCTTGGACCAGCGGGCCGCCGCCGCGCGCACCGCGGGGTAGGGATTCACATCCAGCAGCCAGTAAAAGGCCGCCAGAAACAGCAGGGCAAAGCCGGTGCTGAGGAAGCAGTAGGAGGGCGTCCACAATGCCTTATTGATCGGCATGAGGATGGCGTCGAACACGGTGCCCAGCCACGCGAACAGCAGCCCGGCCAGCAGCAGCCACACGGTTTGCTCGGTGCGTGGCACTTGCGCCAACAGCCAGCGCCCGGCGAGCACCCCAAACAGCTGGCTGCAGATGGCGGGCAGGGTCGAGACGAGACCTTCCGGATCCCAGGTCTTGGACTGCACCCACAGGTGGCCGTCCATCAGCATGCGGTCGACCCAGGCGCCGAAGTCCCGGCCCGGCTCCAGCACTCCGGCGCCGATGCCGGGGACGGGCACGCACAGCATCAGCACCGAGTAGAGCGTGAGCAGCCCCGCGATCCACGCCAGCTGCCCGCGCCAGCGGAAGTAGACGACGATGGGCGCGGACAGCAGGGTGCACAGCGCGATCCGCTGCAGCACGCCGGGGATGCGCACATGCGGCCAGTTGAAGTAGGGGATCAGGTTGAGCAGGAAGCCGATCAGGAAGATCAGGGCCGCGCGCCTGGCCAGCTTGCGCAGCAGCTGCGGCTTGCTGGCTCCGGCCTCCGCCAGGCGGCCCAGCGACAAGGCCATCGACACTCCGCCGATGAACAGGAAGAACGGGAAGATCAGGTCCGTGAAGGTCCAGCCGTTCCACTTGGCGTGTTCCAGCTGCGGGTACAGGTTGCCCCAGTCGCCCGGGTTGTTCACCAGGACCATGGCGGCGATGGTGAAACCGCGGAAGGCGTCCAGCGACAGCAGGCGCGGGCTCGCGGGCACCTTCATTTCTTGCCGAAGTCCGGATCGATCTTCACCAGCGCGGCCATGATGAAGGCCGGGATCGTGGCCACGCACACCCAGATGAAGAAGTGCTGGTAACCGATGTGGTCCTGGATGTAGCCGCTGGCCATCCCCGGCAGCATCATCCCGAGCGCCATGAAGCCGGTGCAGATCGCGTAATGCGAGGTCTTATGCTCGCCCTGCGCCACCATCATCATGTACAGCATGTAGGAGGTGAAACCGAAGCCATAGCCGAACTGCTCGACCGCGATGCAGGCCGAGACCAGGCCAAAGTTCTGCGGCTGCGCGCTGGCGAGATACACGAAGATCAGGTCCGGCAGGTGCATCGCGAACACCATCGGCCACAGGGCGCGCTTGAGGCCCACGCGGGAGATGACCAACCCGCCCAGCAGTCCGCCCGCCACCAGCGCGGAGACGCCGATGGTGCCGTACGCGAGGCCCACGTCCGCGGTCGACAGGCCCAGGCCACCTTTGCTGAGAGGGTCCAGCAGGAACGGCGCCACCAGCTTGACCAGCTGCGCCTCGCCGAGGCGGAAGGTGAGCAGGAAGCCAAGGATCAGCAGGATGTTCGGCTTGGCGAAGAAGCTGCGGAAGGTGAGGAAGAATTCCGCCAGGTGCCCGTGCTCGTTGCGCACCGCGCGGTCGTCCGCGGGTCGCGGCAGGATGATCTGGTGCCACACGAACAGCACGATGAACAGCGCCGCGAGGATGAAAAAGACGATCGACCAGGCCAGCTTCACATCCAGCAGCTGCTCACCGAGCCGGCCCGCGAGCCACACCAGCGCGCCCTGCCCCGCGATCTGCGCGAGGCGCCAGAACACGCTGCGCACGCCCACGTAGGCGGCCTGCAGCTTGGTCGGCATGCCGAGCATGTAGAAGCCGTCGGCCGCGATGTCGTGCGTGGCCGAGGCAAACGCAATGAGCCACAGCACGGCCAGCGACATCTGGAAGAAGGACGGCATCTTGAGCGTCAGCGCCACCAGCGCCAGCCCCACGCCCATCACGAACTGCAAGGTGGTGATGAAGAAGCGCTTGGTGCGGAACATGTCCACCAGCGGGGACCACAGAGGCTTGATCACCCACGGCAGGTACAGCCACGCGGTGTAAAGCGCGATGTCCGTGTTGGACACGCCGAGGTTCTTGTACATGATGACCGAAATGGTCATCACCACCGCATACGGAATGCCCTGGCCGAAGTAGAGGGAAGGCACCCACAGCCAGGGATTCGTTGTCTTCATCTATCCTGCGAGGGCTTGTCGTACGCTGCCGCGGGCCTGCTCCAGCAGGGCGCGCGCCGCATCGACGCTGGTGTTTTTCGAAATCGCCACGATGGCGGTCTTCACATGATAACCGCACTGTTCGAGCACGGACCGCGCCGCTGCCTCGTCGGCGCCGGTGGCGATCATGGTCAGGCGCACGGCGCGCTGCACCAGCTTCGTGTTGGTGGGGCGGAAGTCGACCATCAGGTTGCCATACACCTTGTTCAGGCGGACCATCAGGGCCGACGAGAACGTGTTCAGCGCGATCTTCTGCGAGGTCCCGGCCTTCAGGCGCGTGCTGCCGGAGATGATCTCGGAGCCGGTATCGAGGGTGATGCCCACGTCCGCCTCGGCGGCCACCGGGGCCTGGGCGTTGTTGGCGAAGCCGATGGTCAGGGCGCCGAGTTCCTTGGCCGCTCGGACGGCGCCCAGCACATAGGGCGTGCGGCCGGAGGCGGCCAGCGCCAGCACCACATCGTTGGGGCCCGGGTTCAATCCGCGCAGGTCGGCCGCGCCCTGGTCCAGGTCATCCTCGGCGCCTTCCACGGCCACGTACATGGCCTGGGCGCCGCCGGCAATCAAGGCCACCGCGCGCTCGTGCGGCCAGGAGAAGGTCGGGTTCAACTCCACGCTATCGAGCACGCCGAGGCGGCCGGAGGTTCCGGCGCCAACGTACAGCAGGCGCCCGCCCGCGTCGATGCGCGGCAGCGCGGCTTCCACGGCGGCGGCCAGTTGGGGACCGGCCTTGCGCACGGCGTCGATGGCGTGCAGCTGGTCGTCCACCAGCGCGGCGACCAGGTCGGGCGTTGCATACTGGTCCAGGCCGGTATGCTCCTGATTGGGTGTTTCGGTCTTCAGCATGGGACCAGTGTAATACCAAAAGACGGGGCGCTCCCTATGAAAGGAGCGGGCGTTGTCATTCCGAAAAGTTATCGAAATGCCGGGTTAGGACACGCGCCGCATCTCGGCCACGAAGTCGTAGTGGTCGCTGCGGCAGTAGGAATGGGTGAGCTCGACCGCCTGCCCCGTTTCCAGGTAGCCGACGCGGGTGATGAACAGGACGGCCTGCCCTTCCGGCACGCCCAGCTGCTCGGCCAGCGTGGCCGAGGCATTCATGGCGCGGATGTGCTGCAGGGCGCGCACGGGCTGGTGGCCGCTGCGGTTCAGGTATTCATAGAGCGAGCTGCCCACCGCCTCCGGCTTCGGCAGCACGCTGGCGGGCAGGGTGCTGACCTCGTAGGCCATGACCACATCGTCCGCCAGGCGCAGGCGCTCCAGGCGGGCCACGCGGGTGTTGGGCGACAGGCCCAGGGTCATCTGCTCTTCAGCCGAGGCCATCACGACCGCGCGCTTGAGCCACTGCGAACTGGGCTTGTAGCCGCGCTGCTGCAGCTGCTCCGAGAAACTGGACAGGTTGGATAGCGGCTGCTCGATGCGCGGCGCCACATAGTTGCCCGAGCCGCGCTTGCGCACCACCAGGCCCTGCTCGACCAGCTGGTCGATGGCCTTGCGCGCGGTGACGCGCGAGACGTCCAGCTGTTCCGACAGCACCCGCTCCGAAGGCAATGCCTGGTCGACCTGGTAGCGGCCGTCGCGCAGATCCTGCATGAGCTTGCGCGCCACCTGCATGTACAGGGGCGTGTTGTCGTTCAGGTCTGCCTTGAAATCACTGATGGTCATTACAATTGTGTGCCGGGCGGTCGTTTCCTCTGTACCAAGTGTACTCATAAATCCGGCCCGCCGCAGCGGCGCCCCGGCATGAAATAAACCTGACTTTGCATGAGTGGAGGTTATGTGGGGGCGCGCAGGGACTCCGCCAAGAGTGATCAAATGAGCATTCTTATCCCGCGCATATCAAAAAGTTATGGTCTGCGCATACCAATTCATTGGAACTGGTCTTAACTCAAGCATATCCTCCCGGCTCAGACTGCGGCTCTGTTCCCACCCTTTTCAGGACACCGATCATGCAACAAGGACGACGCGCACTGCTGGGCCTGGCTTTGCTGGGTGGGATGAGCCGCGTACTCAACACCAACGCGCAGGGACTGGCGGAGCTGGCACCCGCGCCGGCACCAGTCACCGGTCTGCTCAAGCTGGATGCGGAACTGGACGCCATCGCCGCCAATCCCACCTGCGAGTTGGCCAGCCTGTCCGTGCTGGCAATGCGCCATGGGCGGGTGGTGTACGAGCATCAGGCGGGCCGCCGCCACATCGAGGGCACGGGGGGTCCCGCCGTCACCCGCGACACCATGTTCCGCATCGCCTCGATCTCCAAGATGGTGACCACGCTGGGCGTGATGCGCCTGGTGGAGGAAGGTAAGCTGGCGCTGGACACGGACGCCGGCATGTACCTCGGCTTCCCGCTCAAGAATCCGCATTTCCCCAACCGGCCGGTGACCCTGCGCACCCTGCTGACCCACACCTCGTCACTGCGCGACGCAGCGGGCTACTCCTGGAGCAACGACCACGCGCTCAAGGACATCCTGGTGCCGGGCGCGCGCGAATACGGCAAGGGCGAGATGTGGTCGGACAAGGCGGCGCCGGGCGACTATTTCACCTACTGCAACCTGAACTGGGGCGTGATCGGCACCATGATGGAGCGCGTGACGGGCGAGCGCTTCGACCGCCTGATGCGGCGCCTGATCCTCGATCCGCTGGGCATCCGTGGCGGGTATAACCCGGCGGAATTCTCCGCGGGCGAGCTGGCCAATGTGGCCACCCTGTACCGCAAGCGCGCGACCGATGACGACGCGGCCTGGACGCCCGCCGGCCCATGGGTGCCGCAGGTGGACGACTACACGGCCAAGGCGCCGGTGCCGCCGCTGGGCATCGACAAGTACAGCATCGGCACCAATGCCACGCCATTCAGCCCCACGGGCGGGCTGCGCATCTCGGCGCCGGACATGGGCAAGCTGATGGCCCTGCTGGTCAACCAGGGCCGCCACGAGGGGCACCAGATTCTCAAGCCGGAGACGCTGGCGCGCATGTTCACCCGCCAGTGGACCTACGATGGCAAGGGCGGCAACGGCGACTCCAACGACGGCCTGTTCTACGCCTGGGGCATGGGCAACCAGCAGTTCTTCGACCACGAGGGTCAGACGGTCGTCGAGGGCGGCGGCTTTGCGGCGGCGGGCCACCTGGGCGACGCCTACGGGCTGATGTCCGTCTTCATGGTCGACCTGGCCAAGGGCAACGGCATGATTGCCCTGGTCGGCGGCACCTCCACCGATCCCGAGAAGTACAAGGGCAAGCACTCGTCCATGGCGCGCTTCCAGGAACAGATCCTGGATGCCATGTACCGCCGCGCCATCCTGGCCCGCGCCGACTGAGTTGCCCCCTGCCAAGGGGCGACATAAGCGGCGGTTATGGTCTGCCGATGCACATTCATTAGCCGGGCAACACACCAGACCCTAAGCTCACAGGACGTTTGTTAAATTAGTGTGAGGCTCAATGCAGCAGGTCTTGGTCATCGGTGGCGGTGTGGTCGGTCTGACGTCGGCCTGGTGGCTACTGGAAGCGGGTTACCACGTGACCCTGCTGGAGCGCGAACCCCAGGTCGGCCAGGCCGCCAGCTACCGCAACGGCGGGCAGCTGAGCTACCGCTATGTGGCGCCGTTCGCGGACGCCGGGGTGCCGCTCAAGGGCCTGCAATGGATGTTCGAGAAGGACAGCCCGCTCAAGTTTCGTCTCGAAGCCGATCCGCGCCAATGGCGCTGGCTGGCCCAGTTCCTGGCCCGCTGCAACGCCAACGCCAACCGCAAGACCACGGCCAAGCTGCTGGAGCTGGGCGAGTTGTCGCGCCAGTCGATGGCCCAGCTGGAGGTCAACATTCCGCTGGACGAGTTCGCGTGGCGCGATGCGGGCAAGCTGGTGGTCTACCGCTCGAAGAAGATGTTTGACGGCGCGGTCGGCCGTCCCGAATCCGAGGACGCGCGCGAGGTGCTGTCGGCGGCCGAGTGCGCGGTGATCGAACCGGCGCTGCAGGAGGCGCGCGCGCAGCTGGCGGGCGGCATCTTCACGCGTGGGGAGGCGGTGGCGGACTGCCATGCGTTCTGCCTGGCGGTGGCCAGCCGGCTGCGGGCGCATCCGCGTTTTGGCGGGATCGTGCACGCGGACGCGTACCGGTTTGCGGTCCACAATGGTCGCGTGTCGGGCATTGAGACTTCCTTAGGCCCAATGGCGACCGATGCCTATGTGCTGGCAGCGGGCATCCAGAGCCGCACCCTGGGCGCGACGGCCGGGCTGTCGCTGCCGCTGTACCCCCTGAAAGGTTATAGCCTGACCGCGCCGATCGGCCCGCAGCACCGCGCGCCGCAGATCAGCGTGACCGACTTCGAACGCAAGACCCTGTACGCCCGCATCGGCGACAAGCTGCGCGTGGCGGCGATGGTGGACATGGTGGGCGAAGACCTCTCACTGGACCCGGCGCGCGTCGACTCCCTGCTGCGGCTGGTGAAGGAGACCATGCCGCAAGCGGCCGACTACAACCAGGTGTCGCCCTGGGCCGGCCTGCGCCCGGCCACCCCGAACAGCGCCCCGATCCTCGGCGCCACGCCTCTGCCGAATCTGTGGCTCAACGTCGGCCACGGCCCCCTCGGCTTCACCTTCGCCTGCGGCACCGCCGCCATCCTGGCCAAGCTCATGACCGGCCAGGCCGCCCCCTTCGCGCTGGGTGAGCTGGCCTACCGCTGACCTGATCTCAAATCTTGTGGTCGATGTCGGCATCTTTCAGGATGCCGTTTGCGGTGTGGCGGGATTTGCAGTGAAATGGAACAGTCAACGCCAAGCGGCCATTGCTCCAGATTTCATGCGACCCTTTTCCGGTGCGAAGCAAAAGAAGCCGTGCTGGCGTAGACATTCGGTCACCTGCTTGTAGTAGCCGATCATGCAGCCCGGAGCCGCATGTCCGTTACGGGCGGGCTCACGCGCCGCTTGAGGTAGACGTCCAGCAGATCCATGACGGCGCCCTCGACCTCGCTACGAAGTTCTTCGATGGTCGCAGCCTCGCACACGAGGCCACGCAGGTCCTCGCTGGTGGCCACATACACCTGGGCCTCGGCATCGTGAATGACGTCCACGCGTAAGGACAGGGGCACACCCAACCGCGCCGCCTGCCGCCACAACGGAAATCCGATCCGGTACACGTAACTCTCCTCTTCGCCGACAAGCTCTAATTCGCGCGCGCGACCCTGCCGGTCTGACGCCCATTATGCATCAGGCTAGACAGGGACCGTGCCTCCCTGGGCTATTCAATGAGCGCCCTCGCAGTTTGGCGTTGTCGACGGCCAGCAGCGCCAACTCTCTCTCGGCTTAACAGAGAAATGATTTCTCCGTGCGGGTGGATATGCTCATTCTCGATCGATGAGCACCGCTCGTTCCCCGCGCTGGCCGCGACAGGTGTCGCAAGCAAGTCTGCGGGTTGCGTAAACGCCTGAATTGTCCGGCTCTCTGGGGCCCGGCGCGCGGCGGGGAAACAGCGGATAATGGCGTTTTGTCCAGACAGCGCCTGCGATGCCTTCCCTTCAGCCCTGCCCCTGCGGCGGCAAGAACTTTGATGCCTGCTGCGGCCGGTTTATCAGCGGCGCCGAGGTGCCGCGGACGGCCGAGGAGCTCATGCGCTCGCGCTACACCGCGTACGTGCAGAGGAACGAGCCCTACCTGCAGGCCACTTGGCATTCCTCCACCCGCCCTACCGAGCCCGTCATTGACCAAAATGACAAGCTGCAATGGCTCGGACTTGAGGTAAAATCTGCTTTACGTTTACGTCAACGTAAAGCAGAATCTGCCCCGGACGAGGACTTCGTGGAGTTCGTGGCCCGCTACCGTATTGACGGCCGCGGCCACCGCCTGCACGAGATCAGCCGCTTCAAGAAAGAGGCGAAAGACGGCATCGCCCGCTGGTTCTACGTCGACGGCACCTTCCCGGACCAATAAGGACATCCATGCCCCACATCGAGAGCAAACTCAATCCGCGCGGAGACGACTTCAAGGCCAATGCGGCCGCGATGCAAAAGCTGGTGGACGACCTGCGCGCCCGCGTGGCCGCCGCGTCCCAGGGCGGAGGCGAAGCCGCCAGCGCCAAGCACGTCGCCCGCGGCAAGCTGCTGCCGCGCGACCGCGTCCAGATGCTGCTCGATCCGGGCACGCCCTTCCTCGAATTCTCCCAGCTGGCCGCCTACGAGATGTATGACGGCGCCGCGCCGGCCGCGGGCATCATCACCGGCATCGGCCGCGTCTCCGGCCAGGAATGCGTCATCGTCTGCAACGACGCCACCGTCAAGGGCGGCACCTATTACCCGATGACGGTCAAGAAGCACCTGCGCGCGCAGGAGATCGCGGAGCAGAACCACCTGCCCTGCATCTACCTGGTGGACTCCGGCGGCGCGAACCTGCCCAACCAGGACGACGTCTTCCCCGACCGCGACCACTTCGGCCGCATCTTCTACAACCAGGCCAACCTGAGCGCCCAGGGCATCCCGCAGATCGCGGTGGTGATGGGCTCCTGCACCGCCGGCGGCGCCTATGTGCCCGCGATGAGCGACGAGTCGATCATCGTCAAGGAACAGGGCACCATCTTCCTCGGCGGCCCGCCGCTGGTGAAGGCGGCGACCGGCGAAGTGGTGTCGGCCGAAGACCTGGGCGGCGGCGACGTACACACCCGCCTGTCCGGGGTGGCCGACCACCTGGCGCAGAACGACCTGCACGCGCTCTCGATGGCGCGCACCATCGTCTCGAACCTGAACCGCGTAAAGCCGCAGCAAATGGCATTGCGCGAATCCGTGGAACCCAAGTACGCACCGGAAGAACTGTACGGCGTGATCCCGGTCGACACCCGCAAGCCCTTCGACGTGCGCGAAGTGATCGCGCGCGTGGTGGACGGCTCCGAATTCGACGAGTTCAAGGCCCGCTACGGCACCACGCTGGTGTGCGGCTTCGCCCATATCTACGGCGTCAAGGTCGGCATCATCGCCAACAACGGGATCCTGTTCTCCGAGTCCGCGCTCAAGGGCACGCACTTCATTGAGCTGTGCTGCCAGCGCAAGATCCCGCTGGTCTTTTTGCAGAACATCACCGGCTTCATGGTCGGCCGCAAGTACGAGAACGAAGGCATCGCCCGCAATGGCGCCAAGATGGTCACGGCCGTCGCCACCGCATCGGTGCCGAAGTTCACCGTCATCATCGGCGGCAGCTTCGGCGCCGGCAACTACGGTATGTGCGGCCGCGCGTTCTCGCCGCGCTTCCTGTGGATGTGGCCCAATGCGCGCATCTCGGTGATGGGCGGCGACCAGGCGGCATCGGTGCTGGCTACCGTCAAGCGCGATGGCATCGAGGCCAAGGGCGGGTCGTGGTCGGCGGACGAGGAAGCGGCGTTCAAGCAGCCGATCAAGGACCAGTACGAGCACCAGGGCCACCCCTACTACGCCACCGCGCGCCTGTGGGACGACGGCGTGATCGACCCCGCCGACACCCGCATGGTGCTGGGCCTGGGAATCTCGGCGGCCCTCAACAAGCCGATTGAAGATACCAAGTTCGGCGTCTTCCGCATGTAAGGCAAGGAGCTTGCGATGACCTATACCACGCTCGACGTCACGGTGGCCGACCGCGTTGCTACCGTCACACTCAACCGCCCGGATGTGCGCAACGCGTTTAACGAGACCACCATCTCCGAGCTGGCGCTGGCCTTCGATACGCTGGGCCGCGACGACGAAGTACGCGCGATTGTGCTGGCCGCGAACGGTCCAGCCTTCTGCGCCGGCGCGGACCTGAACTGGATGAAGAAGATGGCGGGCTACTCGCACGCCGAGAACACCGCCGACGCGCTGGCGCTGGCCGACATGCTGCGCACCATCTACCTATGTCCCAAGCCGACCGTCGCCAAGATCCAGGGCGACTGCTACGCCGGTGGCATGGGCCTGGTCGCAGCTTGCGACATCGCGGTGGCCATCGAGGAGGCGAACTTCTGCCTGTCCGAGGTGAAGCTCGGCCTGATCCCGGCCACCATCTCGCCCTATGTGATCAAGGCGATGGGCGAGAACGCGGCGCGGCGCTACTTCCTGACCGCGGAGCGTTTTTCGGCGCAGGAGGCGCACCGGATCGGCTTCCTGCACGAGGTCTGCGGAATCAATGATCTTGGCCCGGTGGTCAGCGGCATCGTCAAGGCCCTGGTCTCCAACAGCCCGAACGCCGTCAAGCAGGCCAAGACGCTGGTGCGCGACATGGTGGCGCAGCCGGTGACGCAGGCGCTGCTGCAGGATACGGCCAGCCGCATCGCGGACATCCGCGCATCCGGCGAGGGCAAGGAAGGTGTCGCGTCCTTCCTCGAAAAACGCAAACCGTCATGGCTGAACTGAACCAGGCTCCCGGCACCGCATCGCAAGACTGGGTCGCGCGCAGCCTGCGCAGCGTGTGGCATCCGTGCACCCAGATGCAGCACCACGAAACGGTGCCGCTGATCGCCGTCAGCCATGGCCGCGGCGTGTGGCTGTACGACCATGAGGGCAAGCGCTACCTGGATGGCATCAGCTCCTGGTGGGTGAACCTGTTCGGCCACGCCAATCGCCGCATCAACGCGGAGCTGCGCGACCAGCTGGACACGCTCGAACACGCGATGCTCGCGGGCTTTACGCACGAGCCGGTGGTGCAGCTCTCGGAGCAGCTGTCCGCGCTCACTGGCGGCACCTTGGGACATGCGTTCTACGCCTCCGATGGCGCGTCGGCCGTCGAAATCGCGCTCAAGATGAGCTTCCACTACTGGCGCAATTCCGGCCGCAGCGAGAAGCAGGAATTCGTCTGCCTGGAAGGCTCCTATCACGGCGAGACCATCGGCGCGCTGGCCGTCACCGACGTCGCCCTGTTCAAGGATGCCTACGGCCCGCTGCTGCGCGCCGCCCGCACCGTGGCCTCGCCCGATGCGCGCCTGGCCCGCGATGGCGAAACCACGCAGGACGTGGCCCGCCGTGCCGCCGCGGACGTGGAAAAGCTGTTCGCCGAGCGTGCCGACAAGATTGCCGCCATCATCGTCGAGCCGCTGGTCCAATGCGCCACCGGCATGGCGATGCACGATCCGCTGTACCTGACACTCATACGCGAACTATGCGACCGCTATCAGGTGCACCTGATTTGCGACGAAATCGCGGTCGGCTGCGGCCGCACCGGCACCTTCTTCGCCAGCGAACAGGCGGGCATCTGGCCGGACTTCCTGTGCCTCTCGAAAGGCATCAGCGGTGGCTACCTGCCGCTGTCCATCGTGCTCACGCGCGACAGCATCTACCAGGCCTTCTACGACCGCGACGTGACACGCGGCTTCCTGCACTCGCACTCGTACACCGGCAACCCGCTGGCCTGCCGCGCGGCGCTGGCCACGCTGGCGATCTTCCGCGACGAAGACGTCCTCGCCCGCAACCGCACCCGTGCCGCGCAGCTGAACGAAGCCCTGCACCCGCTGGCCGATCATCCGCGCGTGCGCAACGCCCGCCAGCGCGGCATGATCTGGGCCTTCGACGCCATCGAGGACGATGCAGACAAGGCGGCGACCTTCTCGCGCCGCTTCTTCGCCAAGGCCGTCGAGAACGAACTGCTGCTGCGCCCCATCGGCCGCACGATGTACCTGATGCCGCCGTACGTGCTCAGTGACGATGAAACGGCGCTGCTGGCCGAGCGTACCCTGCGCACGTTCGAAGACGTCATCGCGGGCTGACAACGATATGAAGCTCCTCGCCGCCCTCGACCAGCAGTTGCGCGACCTCGACGCGCAAAGCCTGACGCGGCGCCTGCGCGTGGTGGAAACGCCCTGCGCCCCGCGCATGACGGTCGATGGCCGCGAGCTGCTGGCCTTTGCGAGCAACGACTACCTGGGCCTGGCGGCCCATCCCGCCATTGCGGCTGCGCTGCGCGAGGGCACCGAGCTGTATGGCACGGGCAGCGGCGCCTCGCACCTGATCAGTGGCCACAGCCGCGCCCACGCGCAGCTGGAGGAACGTCTTGCAAAAATGCAGAACGCACACCTCGAAAGCGCAAAAGCTCTGTATTTTTGCACCGGCTACATGGCCAACCTGGCGGTGCTCACCGCACTGGGCGCGTCCGCAGATGCCGAGATTTTCTCGGAAGCGCTGAACCACGCCTCCCTGATCGACGGTGCGCGCCTCGCGAAGGCACAGGTCACCGTCTACCCGCACGCGGACCTCGATGCGCTGGCCGCCAGGCTGCAGGCCAGCCGCGCCACGGTCAAGCTGGTCGTTACCGACAGCGTCTTCAGCATGGACGGCAACCTGGCTCCGCTCCCGCAGCTATTGGCGCTGTGCGAACAGCACGATGCCTGGCTGGTCGTCGATGACGCCCACGGCTTCGGCATGCTGGGCGCGCGCGGCCACGGTGCGCTCGAACATTTCGGCCTGCGCTCGCCGAACCTCGTTTACGTGGGCACCCTGGGCAAGGCCGCTGGTGTCAGTGGCGCCTTCGTTGCCGCCCATGCGAGCGTGATCGAGACGCTGGTGCAGCGCGCCCGCCCCTACATCTTCACCACCGCCGCGCCGCCTGCGCTGGCGCACGCGCTGCTCACGAGCATGGACCTGATCGAGGGCAGCGAAGGCGTACAGCGGCGGGCACACGTACAATCCCTGGTGGCCCGGCTGCGCGAGGCGCTGCGGCTGCGCCACTGGCGCGCCCTGCCCTCCGATACCGCCATCCAGCCCATCGTCATTGGCGCGAACGAGGACGCGCTGCGTGCCGGAGCGGCACTGTACGAGCAGGGGTTATGGGTCCCGGTCATCCGCCCGCCCACCGTCCCCGCAGGCACGGCGCGGCTGCGCGCCACGCTGTCCGCCGCGCACACGCACGCGGACATCGACCGCCTCGCCGCCGCCCTCAACGGATTGGAAAAGGAACTGACATGAGCCTCAACGAACCTGCCGGCGTGATCGCCTCCGGCGGCGTCGACCTGGCGCCCGCCGTCAGCCCGGCGCTGGCCGCGGAAGGCATTCCGTCGCGCTTCGCCTGCTTCGTCACCGGCACCGACACCGAAATCGGCAAGACCCTGATCTCCGCCGCCATCCTCCACAAGCTGGTGGAACACGGCGTGCGCGCCTGCGGGATGAAACCCGTGGCCGCAGGCGCCGAACTGCGCGACGGCCGCCTGTGCAACGAGGACGCGGATATGCTGACTGCCGCCGGCAACGTCACGCTCCCGCAGAACATCACCACGCCCTTCATGCTGCGCGAACCGGCGGCACCGCACATCGCCGCCGCCCTGGAAGGCGTGGAGATCGATCTCGTTCCCATCATCGCCGCCTATGCCGAAATCGCCGCCGCCTCCGATGCGGTGGTGGTGGAAGGCGTGGGCGGTTTTCGCGTCCCCCTCAACGCCAGCGTCGATACCGCGGACCTGGCGCGCCAGCTCGGCCTCCCAGTGATCCTGGTGGTCGGCATGCGGCTCGGCTGCATCAGCCACGCGCTGCTGACGGCGGAAGCGATCACCGCGCGCGGCCTGGTCATCGCCGGCTGGGTCGCCAATGAAGTCGGTCCCATGAACTTCGCGGACGAAAACGTCGCCGCGCTGGCCGAGCGCATTCCGGCACCGCTGCTGGGCCGCGTGCCCACTCTCGAACAACCGACGGCCGCGGAAGCAGCCGCATATCTCGACCTCACCCCCCTGCCCGGATGGCCGGCGCGGCGAGGCTGATCCCAAACCAAGGAATACCGCAATGTCATCCCAAGTCGTCACTCTCCACCCGCCGGTCAAGCCGATCACCGCACCCGCCAACGCCACCTGGCCGGTGCAGGAAGTGCTCGCGCTGTTCGAACTGCCCTTCAACGACCTGCTGCTGCGCGCCGCCGAAGTGCACCGCGCCAGCTTCCCCGAGGGCGACGTGGAACTGGCCACCCTCCTGTCGATCAAGACCGGCGGCTGCGAAGAGGATTGCAGCTACTGCCCGCAGGCCGCGCGCTACGACACCGGCGTGGAAGCCAAGAAGATCCTGGACCTGGACACCGTGCTGGATGCCGCGCGCGAAGCCAAGGAACACGGCGCCACCCGCTTCTGCATGGGCGCAGCGTGGCGCAGCCCGAAGGAGCGCGACATGGAAAAGGTCGAGGCCATGGTGCGCGAGGTGAAGGCCCTGGGCCTGGAAACCTGCGCCACCCTCGGCATGCTGGAAGAAGGCCAGGCCGAAGCGCTGAAGAAGGCGGGCCTGGACTACTACAACCACAACATCGACACCGCGCCCGAGTTCTACGGGGATGTGATCTCGACCCGTGAATACCAGGACCGCCTGGACACGCTGGGCCGCGTGCGCAGCGCGGGCCTGAAGGTCTGCTGCGGCGGCATCGTCGGCATGGGCGAAGAACGCACGCACCGCGCGGGCCTGATCGCGCAACTTGCCAACATGAACCCGTACCCCGAGTCGGTGCCCATCAACCACCTGGTGCAGGTGGAAGGCACGCCGCTGCATGGCCTGCCGCCGCTCGATCCGTTCGAGTTCGTGCGCACCATCGCAGTCGCGCGCATCACCATGCCGCAGGCGCGCGTTCGCCTGTCCGCCGGACGGCGCGAACTGGGTGAGGCGATCCAGGCGATGTGCTTCCTGGCCGGGGCCAATTCGATCTTCTACGGCGACAAGCTGCTCACCACCGGCAATCCGGAAGCGGACAGCGACCGCGCCCTGCTGGCCAAGCTGGGGCTCAAGACCCGCGCGACCACGCTGGAAGCGGCGCCCAAGGAACGCTGCGGCGGCTGATTGCTGGTTCACGCAATAACGACTCACGCGATAACAAAGACTCGAAGGGACGCAACCGATGTTCAAGAAAATCCTCATCGCCAACCGTGGCGAAATCGCCTGCCGCGTGGCCGCGACCGCGCGCCGCATGGGCATCCGCACCGTGGCCGTGTACTCGGAGGCGGACGCCAACGCCAAGCACGTGGCGGTGTGCGATGAGGCCGTCCTGCTCGGGCCCGCGCCTGCCAAGGAAAGCTACCTGTGTGGGGACAAGATCATCGCCGTGGCCATTGCCACCGGCGCGGAGGCGATCCACCCCGGCTACGGCTTCCTGTCCGAGAACGCGGAATTCGCGGAGGCGTGCGAGCATGCCGGGCTCGTGTTTATCGGCCCGCCGGCATCCTCGATGCGGGCGATGGGCTCCAAGTCGGCCGCCAAGCAGCTGATGGAAAAGGCCAGCGTGCCGCTGGTGCCGGGCTACCACGGCGACAACCAGGACTTCGACCTGCTGCAGAAGGAAGCGGACCGCATCGGCTACCCGGTGCTGCTCAAGGCCAGCGCCGGTGGCGGCGGCAAGGGCATGCGCGTGGTGGAGAAGGCCGAGGACTTCAAGGCCGCGCTGGAATCGTGCAAGCGCGAGGCGATCAGCTCCTTCGGCGACGACAAGGTGCTGGCCGAGAAGTACCTCACGCGCCCGCGCCACATCGAGATCCAGGTGTTCGCGGACACGCATGGCAATTGCGTCTACCTGTTCGAGCGTGACTGCTCGGTGCAGCGCCGCCACCAGAAGGTACTGGAAGAAGCGCCCGCGCCGGGCATGACGGCCGAGCGCCGTGCCGCGATGGGCGAGGCTGCGGTGGCTGCGGCGAAAGCTGTGGGCTACGTTGGCGCTGGCACCGTCGAATTCATCGCCAACCAGGACGGCTCGTTCTACTTCATGGAGATGAACACGCGCCTGCAAGTGGAGCACCCGGTCACCGAAATGATCACCGGGACCGACCTGGTGGAATGGCAGCTGCGCGTGGCCGCAGGCCAGCCGCTGCCGCTCAAGCAGGACGAACTGACCATCCACGGCCACGCCATCGAGGCGCGCGTGTATGCGGAGAACCCGGAGAAGGGCTTCCTGCCGTCGATCGGCACGCTGCGGCACATGGGCACCCCGGCCGCAGTTAATTTTGAATTGGGCGGCACGCGCGGCGTGGAACCGGCGGGCGTGCGCATCGACTCGGGCGTGCGCCAGGGCGATGCCATCTCGCCCTTCTACGATCCGATGATTGCGAAGTTGATCGTCTGGGGCGCGGACCGCACGCAGGCACTGGCCCGCATGGCGCAGGCGCTGGCGGAGTTCCAGATCGTCGGGCTGGCGACCAATATCGCCTTCCTCAAGCGGCTGGTCGAAGGTGACGCCTTCGCCACGGCGGACCTGGACACGGGCCTCATCGAGCGTAACGCGGCCTCCTTGTTCCCGCAGTCGAAGGCCGCGCCGGTTGGCGCGCTGGCTCTCGCGGCGGTCACGCTGATCGAAGAAGAGAAGGCCACGTCGGCAGGCGTCTCCGCCAATCCGGCTGACCCGTGGGGCAATGCGCGCGGGTGGCGCCTGAACAGCGTCTACCAGCGCCAGCTCGCGTTCAGCGACGAGCACACCACCTACAACATCACCGTCACCTACGATCACCAGGGCTGGCACCTGAGCATCGGCGGCTTCGAGTTCCCGCTCTCGGTGTCCGCTCGCGATGGACGCGATGTGTCGATCAAGCTGGGTGAGACTTCCATGCACGCGACCGTGCTGCGCGATGGCGACAGCTTCCATGTCTTCACCGGGGGCCGCCACTTTACGCTCGCATGGGCGGACCCGATGGCGCACGTCGGCGAATCGGATACCGCCGGCGGCCGCCTCACGGCCCCGATGCCGGGCAAGGTGGTCGCGGTGATCGCGTCCAAGGGCCAGGAGGTCAAGAAGGGCGCGCCGCTGGTGATCATGGAAGCGATGAAGATGGAGCACACCATCTCGGCGCCCAACGACGGTGTGGTGGAAGACGTGCTGTACCAGGTTGGCGACCAGGTGGCGGACGGCGCGCCGCTGCTGGCCTTCAAGGCGGCGTAAGGAAACCTCTCATGCGCATCCTGCTGCACCGGGCGGACGGGAATACCGCGCCCTGGATCGAGGACTTCGCGGCCGCACTGCCGGAGGCGGAGGTCGTGGTCTGGCGCGAGGGTGAGGACATCGCGCCCTGCGACTACGCCGTGCTGTGGTCTCCGCCGCCCGCGCTGGTGCCGCACCTGCAGCATGTGAAGGCGATCTTCCTCACCGGCGCCGGTGTCGATGCGATCATGAAGTTCAATGACCAGCTGCCGCCGGTGCCCATCATCCGCCTCGGCGATGCCGGCATGGCGGTGCAGATGGCGGAATACGTGACGCACGCGGTGCTGCGCTACTACCGGCGGCTGGACGAATACGAGCAGCTGGCGCGCGAACGCACCTGGAAGCCGCTGCCGCAGCATCGCCGCAACGATTTCACTGTCGGCATCCTCGGCGTCGGCGTGCTTGGCGCGCGGGTGGCGGAGGCGCTGCGCCACTTCGGCTTTCCGCTGCGCGCCTGGAGCCGGTCGCCGAAGCAGATCGAAGGCGTGGCCACCTTCGCGGGCATGGAACAGCTGGACGACTTCCTGCAAGGGACGCGCGTGCTGGTCTGCATGCTGCCGCTGACCCCCGAGACGCAAGGGCTGCTGAACCGCGCCCGCTTGCAAAGCCTGCAGCAGCCCGCATATGTGATCAATGTGGCCCGTGGTGGTCATGTAGTTGAAGAGGACCTGCTTGCCCTGGTGCGGGAAGGGCATATCGCCGGGGCCACGCTGGACGTCTTCAGCGAAGAACCGCTGCCGCCGCAGCATCCGTTCTGGGACGAGCGCAGAATCACGATCACGCCGCACATCTCCGCCCTCACCCTGCGCACCGAGAGCGTGCAGCAGATCGCGGGCAAGATGCGCGCGCTGGAACGCAACGAACCGGTCGCCGATGTGGTCGACCGCAGCAAAGGATACTGACATGAACACCCTGCCGAAGACCGTCAAGATCGTTGAAGTGGGCCCGCGCGACGGGCTGCAGAACGAGAAGGAGAACGTCTCCGCCGAGGCCAAGATCCAGCTGGTGGACATGCTGTCGGCCGCGGGCTTCGCCAACATCGAGGCGGCGTCCTTCGTGTCGCCGAAGTGGGTGCCGCAGATGGCGACTTCGCGTGAAGTCATGGACAAGATCACGCGGCGTGCCGGTACCATCTACTCGGCTCTCACGCCGAACATGCAGGGTTTCGAGGCGGCCCTCGCAGCGAAGGCGGACGAAGTAGTAATCTTCGGCTCCGCCTCCGAAGCCTTCTCGCAGAAGAACATCAACTGCTCGATCGCCGAATCGATCGCGCGCTTCGAGCCCGTGGCGGCAGCGGCCAAGGCCAACGGCCTGCGGCTGCGCGGCTCGATCAGCTGCTCGTTCGGCTGCCCCTACCAGGGCGAGGTCCCGCTGGAGTCCGTGGCGGACGTGGTGCGCCGTATGCGCGACCTGGGCTGCGACGAAATCGACATCGCGGACACCATCGGCGTCTCCACCGCACGCAAGACGCAGGCGGTAATGGAAACCGCCGCGCGTGAGTTCCACCTGGACCGCATCGCAGGCCATTTCCACGATACCTACGGCCAGGCGCTGGCCAACATCTACGCCAGCCTGGAAGTGGGCGTCTCGATCTTCCATTCCAGCGTGTCCGGCCTGGGCGGCTGCCCGTACGCCAAGGGCGCGACCGGCAACGTGGCTACCGAGGATGTGGTCTATCTTCTCCATGGCCTCGGCATCGAGACCGGCATCGACCTCGATAAGGTGGTCGATGCGGGCCTGTTCATCATGGGGCAGCTGGGCCGCAAGGGGAACAGCCGGGCCGGGAACGCGCTGGCGGCCAAGCGCGCCGGCTGATCAGCTCATCATGCGCCCAGGCGCTCCTTCATCCAGGCGATGAAGAGCGCCACCTTGGCCGGCACGTGGCGCGTGTCCGGATAGACCGCGTGTATGCCCTGCGGCGGCAGCGTGTAGCCGGGCAGCAGCCGCACCAGCTCCCCGCGCGCGAGCGCATCGGCCACCAGCCATTCTGGAAGCACGGCGACGCCGCCACCGGCGCGCACGAAGGCCAGCATGCCGCGCGCGTGGTCGGCCAGCATGCGGCCGCGCCGCTGCTCCACCAGATGCACGGTCCCCGTGGTCCGCTCGGTCCACGCCAGTGGCCCCAGAAAACGTTCATGGAAAATGCCGTCCAGCTGCGCCAGTTGTTCAGGTGTGGCGGGCAGCGTGCCGCCCAGGTACGAGGGCGCGGCGACGGCGACTGGCTCGAAGCGGCCCAGCTGCGTGGCGCGGTAGCTTGAATCGGCGAGGGTGCCGAGGCGGATCGCGAGGTCGAAGCGTTCGGCCACCAGGTCCGCCGGTGCGGACGCCGCAAAGAACGACACCTCCAGCTCCGGGTGCAGGCGCGCGAAATCGGCAAGGGCAGGGACCACCACGTGGTCACCATATTCCGCGGTCGAGGTGACGCGCAGGCGGCCGGACAAGGTGCTGTGGCGGCTGCGCGCGCCATCGACCGCGGCCTGGGCCTGCTGCAATACGGACTGGCAGTCGTGATAGAAGCGCAGCCCCGCTTCGGTCGGCACCAGCTTGCGCGTGGTGCGGGTCAGCAGGGCCACGCCGAGCTCGGCCTCCAGCTGCTTGAGCTGGAAACTGAGCATCGCCTTGGTAACGGCCAGCTGTTCCGCCGCGCGGGTCAGGGAGCCGCAATCCACGATGGCGGCGTAGTACTGGAAGCGGTTCAGGTTGAACATGCGGTGAAGCGACGCCGATTGTCAAAATGGTTTTGACATTGTATTACCTCGGAGGTCGTTTTTCAGCCGTTCGATCGCGCATATACTGGGTCCGTACTCAACCAGGAGGCATCATGACCCACCCCATCGTGAACATCGACGAACTCGACCCGCAGCCACTGCCGCCGCAGTACGCGCCGCATGGCCCGGCGGCCGAGCGCTATGCCGGGCGGCTGGCGGCCATCGGCCCGCGCACCGGCATGCAGCAGCTGAGCGGCAACCTGGTGGCGCTGGCGCCGGGCTTCCGCGCGTTCCCGTTCCACAGCCACCGGGTGAATGAGGAGATGTTCATCGTGCTGGAGGGCACCGGGCAGGTAAGGATCGGCCCGGAAACCTATCCGATCCGCGCGGGCGACATCATCGCCTGCCCCGCTGGCGGCCCGGAGACGGCCCACCAGCTCATCAACACGGGCACGACCGAATTGCGCTACCTGGCCTTCGGCACCACCCGCTCGCCGGAAGTCGCGGAATTTCCGGAGACGGGCAAGTACGGCGTGCTGATCCGCGATGCGCAGGGCGATGGCGTGAGCGAGCTCGGCTTGCGGACGATGGGCAAGCTGGGGCAGAAGGTGGACTACTGGGAAGGGAACTGAAGGAAGGACGATGCTGCCGGGCGGCAGCCACACCGCCGCCCGGCTTGCCCACCTGCTCTAGGTGAAGCGGGGTGAGCGGCTCCGGCGCCGCGCCAGCCCCACCAGGCCGAGGCCGGCCAGCAGCATCGCCGCCTGGCTCGCCTCGGGCACCGCCGTGACCACGGATGGCTGCAGCACCAGATTGTCCAGCGAGAGGCCGCCATTGGTCGGATTCCGGAAGTACAGCGCCAGCCTGGTTCCGGCCCCGCTCGCTGTGAGCCCGTCGAACTCGAAGGTCTGGACCGGCCCGGCCGCCACCTCCATCTGCTGCACCAGCAAGCCGTCCCAGAACAGCGTGATCGTGCCCGGCGCGTTACCGCTGCGCGCGGCGAAGCTGAAGTCATAGCTCTGCCCGGCGGTCGTGCTGACCAGCTGGATAATGCTGGCGCCCGAGGTCGGCGTATCGTCGCAATGCATCAGGAAGCAAATATTGGTGTACACCGACCGGGTGCCGTCGATCAGGTAGGCCAGGCTGCGCGTGCTCGTCACGAGCGAGGCGTTCCAGCCGGTGATTCGATAGTCGGCCTCGAAATCGCCATTGACCAGCAGGTTGCCGGGCGGGCTGGCCGCTTGCGCGCCAACGCCCGCGCCCGCCAGGGCGAGAGCGGCGATCCATCTCCTTGTGCTCATGATTATTCCTCATTGGAAACGCCCACATGGGCTGCTCCAGAGTATTGCCGCAAGGAAATGAAATGCTGCGCTGGCGCAACAGGCAGTCTGAGCAAAGGCAGGAAACAAAACAGGCCACCCGAAGGCGGCCTGTTCCGTTTGATTCTGGTCGGAGTACAAGGATTCGAACCTTGGACCCTCTGCTCCCAAAGCAGATGCGCTACCGGGCTGCGCTACACTCCGAACGAAGGGTCATTATACGGCGCGGACCGCGCCAGGGCAAGGACAGCCGCACATGTGGTGCCCGAAAGTATGAGCAAATGTAAGCGCCGGGTTAACATTTTCACCAGATATGCGAACATGGCGGCTTCCCCGCCCCTGCCCGGAGACGTTCTTGTCCGCTGTGTACGCTGAACCGCAGTCGTTTGCGATGCCCCGCTTCCCCAGCCGCCGCGTGGCGCTCGGGGTGGGCGTCTCGCTGGTGGCGCATGCGGTGCTGCTGCTTGCCGTGCGCTCGGGCCTGGTAGGCCGGCCCGCCCCGGCCGAGGTGCCGCAGCGCATGATGGTGTGGGTGCGGCCGGCTCCGCCCCCGCCGCCCGTGGTGCAGGAC
>NZ_SPVF01000147.1 GCF_004614185.1 Zemynaea arenosa
AGGCGGGACCGGCGCCGGGGCGCTGACGGGGGCGGCTACCGGGGCGGCCGCCTGCGGCGCCACTGGCGGATCCAGCACCTCCACGTGCGCTTCGACGATGCGCGCGGCGGGCGCGGCGGCTTCCGGTTTCTTGCTGCCGATCCGGTTCGCGGCTTTTTCGATAATGCTCACATTCGCTCCTGGTGGCTGCGCTTACGCGGACGCGTGGATCAGAGTGATGGCCATGACGCCGGCATACAGCCCGAACAGCATCACCACGGAGGCGCTGAACGCATACAAGCGGCGCTTGCGGCGCACCTTCTGCTCGTCGGTCCAGTTCATGCCGATGGCGCCCAGGATCGGCAGGCCGGTCACGTCGCGCAGCGCGGACTGGCTGAGGAAGGTCGGACGGATCTGGCTCATCAGCAGCGCGATGCCGAGGCCGGCGCCGAGCGCGACCACCAGCACCACCGAGTACAGGCGCGGGCGGTTGGGCCCGGCCGGCAGCAGCGGCGCGGTGGGCGGATCGATCACGCGGAACGACAGCATGTCGGTGGCCGAGGTCAGGTCGCCGGACAGCTTGGCGGCGTCACGCTTGGCGACCAGCTGCTCGTAGTTGGCCTTGTTGACCATGTAGTCGCGGTTCAGCTGGGTCAGCTGGGCTTCCACCTCCGGGGCCGCGGTGCTCAGCGACTTGACTTGGCCGAGCCTGGCCTGCAGCTCGTCCACGCGGGCCTTCAGGCTGGCCACGCGCGACTCGGCCATCGACAGCTGCACGTTCATCTGCTGCAGCATCGGCGAGTAGTTGGCGCCCGGGTCGCCGCTGCGCTTGCGCTGCTTGGCTTCCGCTTTCTTCTGGTCTTCCAGCTGGGTGATCAGACGTTTGGTCGCGGCGACGTCCGGGTGATTGTCGGTGTACTGCAGACGCAGCTTGTCGAGGTCCTTCTGCAGCGCGCCGATGCGGGCGTCGAGTTCCGGATTGATCGAGGCTTCCACCTGTTCCGTGACCGGCACCGGGTCCTCGCCGGTGATCTGGCGCTTGATGGCGTTGCGGGCCTGCTCGGCCTCCAGGTATTCGAGCTTGGCGGCCTGCAGCTGGTCGGCCAGCTCGCCCATCTTGGTGCCGTAGTCGCTGCCCGAACGCGGCAACAGGCCGAAGTTGCGGATCTTGAAGTCCTTCAGCGCGTTCTCGGCGGCGGCCAGCTTCTCTTCATAGGCCTTGATCTGGTCGTCGATGAACTGGACCGCCTTTTCGGAGTCCTGTTTCTTGCCGCCGAACGAGCCTTCCACGAAGATGGTCAGCAGGGACTGCACCACGTCCTTGCCGAGCTTGGGATTCGGGTTGTTGTAGGAGATCGTGTAGATGTCGTCGCGCTCGGTACCGGCGATGGTGATCTTGGACATCAGCTCATCGACCATCTTCTCGTGGTCCTTGACCGACTTGGCCTTCACGTCCAGGTCGACCATGCGCATCACGCGCTCGACGTTGGGACGGCTGATCAGGGTGCGGCGCATGAAGGTGACCTGCTGGTCGACCGGCGGCAGGGTGGTCATCCCGGCCAGCAGCGGACGCAGGATCGACTGGGTGTCGACGTAGACGCGGGCCGAGGACTGGTAGTCGTTCGGCATGAAATACACCACCGTCCAGCCAATCAGCGCCACCACCCAGGAAATTGCTACCGCATACCAGCGGTACTTGCCGATTGCCTTCAGGAAGGTCATCAGCATGGCCATCAATTCAGACATCGTTCTTTCTCTCGCCGGAGGGGCAGCGCCGCGGGCGCCAATCTTGTTGAAATTGCACTAAATCAACGTTCGCCATCATACACCAGATCGCTTGCCTGTAGACAAAGTGTGTCTGCCGGACACAGCGATCCGAACCGCACAGGTTACCGGAAGAATCCGCTCTTGCCTACTTTAATGTTTATCAAAGTGAAATTATTGTTCCGCTCACGCAACGGTCGAGGAACTGTTATCAAGAATGAACCAAACTTGTGTCGGGACGTTGACATTCGCGGTCTCGAACCGCTCCCGGCGGTCACAAATCCTTACTGTTCTGGTATCGTGGTTTGGATTTCCTTCCTGCACGTACGAGGCCCGCCATGCCGAACCTGTTCCGCCGCACCCTGCTCCTGGCCGGCCTGGCCCTGCTCTGCCTGAGCGGCCCGGTCGGCGCGGCCGACATGGTGCGCGCTATTGCCGCCGTAAAACCCTCGATCGTCGCGGTCGGTTCGTACATGCGCACGCGCAGCCCGTCGGTGAATTTTTCCGGGACCGGCTTCGTGGTCGGCGACGGCCTGGACATCATCACCAACGCCCACGTCATCCCGCCGTTCGTCGACACCGAAAAGAACGAGCAGGTCGGGATCGTGGTCGGCGCCGGGGACCAGTTCGAATTCCGCCCGGCCATCTCGGTGCAGCTGGACCGCGAGCACGACCTGGCCCACATCCGCGTGGGCGGCAAGCCGCTGCCCGCGCTGGCCATTGGCGACGCCGGCAGCCTGGCCGAGGGCCAGCAGCTGGCCTTCACCGGCTTTCCGCTCGGGATGGTGCTGGGCCTGCACCCGGTCACCCACCACGCGATGCTGTCGGCCATCACCCCGATCGTGATTCCCTCCATCAGCGCGCGCCAGCTCGACGCCCGCCAGATCGCCAACCTCAAGAAGCCGCCGCTGACCATCCTGCAGCTGGACGGCACCGCCTACCCCGGCAACAGCGGGAGCCCCGTGTACGACCCCGAGACCCGGGCCGTGGTCGGCGTCATCAATATGGTGTTCGTGAAAGGCCTGAAGGAAACGGCGATCACCAGCCCCAGCGGGATCACATATGCGATTCCCGCAACATTCATCCGCGATCTACTGCAACAAAAGTAGCTCCGAGGGAAAAAACCAATGGTATTATTGCAACCTCTTACGGCAAGCTGAGCCGTGCACGACATATCGCAAAACGAGGACCTTCCGTGAACACTCTGCACAAACTCTTCGCATGGCTGGCGGTTGCGGCCTCGGCCCTGGCCCTGGGCGGCTGCGCCAGCACCAGCGGCACGCCCGCGCCCAAGATGGACGCGGCGGCACCCTCGCCCGACTACGTGATCGGCCCGGGCGATTCGGTCAACATCACCGTCTGGCGCAACCCGGAAGTGTCGGGTGCGTTCCCGGTGCGTCCGGACGGCAAGCTGACCGCGCCGCTGGTGGAAGACCTGCCGGCCGCGGGCAAGACCTCGACCGAACTGGCGCGCGACATCGAGAAGGCGCTGGCCAAGTTCATCCAGCAGCCGGTGGTGACCGTGATCGTGACCGGCTTCGTGGGCACGTATGACGAACAGATCCGCGTGATCGGCCAGGCCGCCAAGCCGCAAGCCCTGCCCTACCGGCGCGACATGTCGCTGCTGGACGTGCTGATCCAGGTGGGCGGGGTCACCGAGTTTGCCGCCGGCAACCGCGCCTCCATCATCCGCACTGTGGACGGCAAGCAACAGAAACTGAACGTCCGCCTCAACGACCTGATCAAGGAAGGCGACATCTCGGCCAACACCATGATGCGGCCGGGCGACGTGCTGGTGATCCCGGAAAGCTTCTTCTGACCCAGAGGGACCGACTGTCGGGAAACTTGACATTCACTGCCAAGTTTTTGAGCAGGTGCAAGCTTCCCGCCCAGCGCGCGAGCCAAGTTCTTGATTCGCAACAAAAAATAATCGTGGACATTTTTATGGTACAGAAATTGCTTCGTCTGTATCATAAACATGCAGCGGCCTGACCGCTCCAACGAACGAGGGATACTGACGTGGCAACCGAACAACAGCCAGAGGGGCTCGACCCCACGCTGCCGGACAACCTGGACCAGGACGGACTGGACCGCGCCGGTGCGGCGCGCCGCCGCTTCGCCAAGGCCGGCCTGGGCGCGTCGGGCGTCCTGATGACGCTGGCCAGCCAGCCAGGCATGGCCACTGAACTGGTGTGCCGCGCGCCGTCGGGCTACCTGTCCGGCAAGCTGACCAGCCAGAAGATCGACAACCTGGTCTGCGTCGGCCGCTCGCCGGGCTACTGGAAGAACTGCGCCAGCTCGTCGTGGCCGGCCAACTGCACCAAGGCCACCCGCTTCAAGGACATCTTCTATTGCGGCGGCGGCTACACCAAAGTGCCGTACGCATCCAAGTTCCTGCTCAACACCACCACCTGCGGCCTGCTGCTGGATCCGCAGACCTGGGACGTCAACAAGGTGGCCAACCACATCATCGCCGCCTACCTGAACGCCCGGACCGGCAAGACCTCGTTCCTGACCGCCGACCAAGTGCGCGCCATCTGGAAGGAATACTGGATGACCGGGGTGTACAAGGTGAACGCGACCGTCACCTGGAACGGCGCCCAGCTGGTCGACTACCTGACCCGCACGCAGGGCTGAGTTGACCGCCACTCCGGCCGCCTGGCAGCTGGCGCCGGGCCTGCAGCTGCACATCCGCACCTGGGAGGGCGAACATGCCCTCTACAACAACCTCACCGGCGACACCCACCTGCTGGGCGCCCCGGCGATTCACATTCTCGATGCTCTCAGGCACAATGCGGCCAGCCCGGCCGAGTTGCAGGCCCAGCTGGCGCAGGCGCTGGAGCTGGACGCCGCCGAGCCCGGCCTGGCCGAAGAACTGGACACCCTGCTGGCCAGCCTCCACAGCCTCCACCTGATCGAACCTGCCTGAAGCGTTCCACATGACCCATGTGTCCGCCCTGAGTTCCGCGCAGCTGCGCCGCCGGCTGGCGGGCGAGGGCATCTGGCTGCGCACCGGCCCCTTCGTGACCCGGCTGCGCACGCGCATTGCCAGCGTGGCGGACGGGCTCGGCCTGCTGTACGGCGACTATCCGCTGGAGAGCCCGGAGTTCGCCGACTTCCACCTTGAGATGCGCGCCCCCGGCGGCGTGCGCCGCGTCTGGCATCCACAGGTGCGCTTCGTCTACGACGGCCATCAGCCGTTCCGTCCGCTCCCGCTGAACCACGCCTTCCCCGCCTTCGAGTGGGGCATGAACTGGTGCGTGGCCGCGCACGCCCTCGGCTGGCTGGTGATCCACGCCGCCGTCATCGAACGCAACGGCCGGGCCGCGATCCTGCCCGCTCCGCCGGGCTCCGGCAAGAGCACCCTGTGCGCGGCCCTGGTCCACCGCGGCTGGCGGCTGCTGTCGGACGAGCTGGCCATGGTGCGGCTGGGCAGCACGGACATCGTGCCGAACCCGCGCCCGGTCAGCCTGAAGAACGCCTCGATCGGCATCATGCAGGACTACCTGCCCGGCTGCGTGATGAGCCCGCCCGTGCGCGACACCGACAAAGGCACCGTGGCCCACCTGAAGCCGCCGCCGGATGCGGTGGCGCGCGCACTCGAACCGGCCGCGCCCGGCTGGGTGGTCTATCCGCGCTGGCAGGCCGGGGCGGAGGCCGCCTTGACGCCGGTGCCCCGCCCGCGCTCCTTCATGCGTGTGGCCGAGAACGCGTTTAACTACAGCCGCCTTGGCGTCCACGGCTTCGACACCCTGGCCGGGCTGATGGACGCGAGCGACAGCTACGAATTCACCTACAGCCGCCTGGACGATGCGGTGGCGGTGTTCGAGCGCCTGGCGGAGGGCGCATGACGGACGCGCTGGCCATCCGCGTGTGGCGCGAGCCCGGCCTGCTGGGCCGGCTGAATCTGGCGGACTGGGACCTGCTGCTGCGCCAGTGCGCCGAGACCCAGCTGTCCGGCAGCCTGCTGCGCAAGGTGGAGGACGAGGGGCTGCTGGAGCGCATCCCGGCGCCCGCGCGCGAGCATCTGCTGTGGACCCGGGTGGCGCTGGAACGCCACGAGCAGGCCGCCCATTTCGAGCTCACGCGGATCCGCGCCGCGCTGGCCGAGGCGGGGGTCGAACTGATCCTGATGAAAGGCGCGGCCTACCTGGCGGCCGGCCTGCCCGCGGGGCGCGGCCGCCTGTTTTCCGACATCGACGTGCTGGTCCCCAAGGACCGCCTCGATGAGGTGGAAGCGGCGCTGATGCTGCACGGCTGGGCCACTACCCACCACGACGCCTACGACCAGCGCTATTACCGCAGCTGGATGCACGAGATCCCGCCGCTGATGCACTACCGGCGCCGCAGCGTGATCGACGTGCACCACACCATCCTGCCCGAGACCGCGCCAGTGCATCCGGATCCGGCCAAGCTGCGCGCGGCCGCCGTACCCGCCGCGCCGGGCTACCGCATGCTGGCCCCGGCCGACCTGGTGCTCCACAGCGCGGTGCACCTGTTCTTCGACGGCGAATTCGACAAGGGCTTGCGCGACCTGCTCGACCAGCACCGGCTGCTGCTGCACTTCGGCGCCGATCCGGCCTTCTGGCCGGCGCTGCAGGCGCGCGCCATCGAGCAGGAACTGACCCGGCCGCTGTTCTACATGCTGCGCTACGGCGCGCGGATGCTGGGCACGCCCGTGCCAGAGGCCGCCATGGCCGCCGCCGCCCAGGCGGGCGCGCCGAACCCCCTGCTGCTGCGGCTGATGGACGCCCTGTTCCTGCGCGCCCTGCAGCCGGACCACCCGAGCTGCGCCGATGCCCTCACCGGCGCGGCCCGCTTCTGCCTCTACGTGCGCGGCAACTGGCTGCGCATGCCACCGCTGCTGCTGGCGCGCCACCTGTTCCACAAGGCCTTCATCTCGCCCCGCCAGCAGGACGAGCAGCCGCCTGACCTGCACCAGCCCGAACCCCAGCCCTGAGCGGCCTCCGCCTCATTGCACCGGACCCGGCCGCGCGTCCGGCGCGCCCATGAAAAAATCCCCGCGGTGCTTGCGCACGCAGCGGGGATTCAAGAGAAAACCGCCAGGCTCGCGCCCGGCGGTTCTGTCGAAGGCCGTGATGGTCGAATTACTTCGACTTGCGGCGGCGCAGGCCGGCGATGCCAGCCAGGCCCAGGCCGAACACGGCGATCGAAGCCGGCTCCGGCAGAGCGTTCGCCTGCACGTCACCGGTCGCGTCCACGGTCCAGCCGGCAGCTGCGGACTGGGCGCTCGGAGCGTAGGTCACTTTCAGGAACATGTCGTGCGCGCCACCCTTCGGATCGAATTCCGAGTTGGTGTTCAGCTGGGCGGCCAGCGAACCGCCGGTCACGTCCAGGAAGCCTTGGCCCACACCGGCCAGGGTCACGTCGCCGAACTGCGAACGGTAGGAGTAGCCGTTCAGGGTTGCGCTACCCGACACTTCCGGGGAGAACACAGCCGA
The DNA here is from genome assembly GCF_004614185.1 of Zemynaea arenosa. Classification (GTDB taxonomy): domain Bacteria; phylum Pseudomonadota; class Gammaproteobacteria; order Burkholderiales; family Burkholderiaceae_D; genus Telluria; species Telluria arenosa. The sequence continues at coordinate 7,206 of NZ_SPVF01000147.1, forward strand.
CAGGGCCAGGGTGCCGCCGGTGATGCCGGTGTACTTGGTCGGATCCACCAGATCGCGGCCGGTCGGGCCGAGAGCGCTGTTGTAGTTGGCCGAGTTGTAGTACATGTTCAGCCAGCCGCCGGTGCCGTACGCGGTCACGACGTTCTCTTCGTCGCCAGCGATCACGGACACGCGGGTGTCAGAGATGCCGCCGAACACGCCGGTCAGGTACTGGCCACCCTGGCCTGCGGTGAAGATGAGGCCGCCGTCGGAGACGCGCGAGATCGACTGCACCGAGAAGATACCCCAGGTGTCTTCGCTGCCGAACGAACGGGCGGCGTGGTTGGTGGCGTTGGTGTCGCAGGTGGCGACGGTGTTGCAGACCACGCCCGCGCCGGTGTAGCCGGTGGTGCCGGCGTCAAACGCGTTGATGGTGATCTTCAGGTCGCCTGCGGTCAGGGTGATTGCGCTGGCCGGAGCTGCTGCGCCGACTGCCAGAGCTGCACCTGCCAGGACGCTTGCAATTTTGTTCAGTTTCATTTTTTGATTCCCTCACAAGAGTTGGTTCACGGCTTCTACGACGAGCTATAAAGCACAACGCGTGCCAGCTTAAAAAGTTCCGTGTAAGTCATTGATTTTAAACAGGCAATCTTTTGACCGTCCTCAAACCATCCATGATGGGAAATGCAACTGTAAAGAATCTCGACAGAGTGAACGTGAGGTAAAGCACATAGCTTGCCCCCACTGCGGGTGCCTTGACTCGTCTGCAACACAAAAACATGGCCTGCGTGGACAGAACTGCACTACCATTATGGGTGTTTCCCAACCCCAACAGCGAGCTCCCATGGCCACCTTCAACTACGATACCTTCGTCACCCGCAACAACGGTTATATCCCGACGGACCTGCAGGAGAAGATCCGCAATACGCGCGTGCTGTTCGCCGGTTGCGGCCTCGGCTCGGGCCCGGTGATCTGCGCCGCCCGCACCGGCTTCCAGAATTTCGTGCTGATCGATGGCGACACCGTCGACGCCCATAACCTGAACCGCCAGTTCTTCGATTTCGAGGACGTTGGCGCCTACAAGGTCGAGGCCCTGAAGAAGCACATCCTGCGCATCAACCCGGAAGCCAAGGTCGAGGCGCACGTGGCCATGCTGGACAAGAACAACGCCGCCGACCTGGTTAGCCAGGTGGACATCATCTTCGACACCATCGACTTCGTGGACCTGGAAGCGGTGCTGGGCCTGCACGGCAATGCCGCGGCCCAAGGCAAGCCGATCTTCACCGCGATGAATGTCGGCTTCGGCAGCGCGGTGCTGTACTTCCCGCCGAACTCGGGCAATTCGCTCCCGGAAATCCTGATGCGCGACGTGGAAGCGGCCGCCGCCGAGGGCAACTTGAACTACACCGCCGTGTTCGGCCGCGTGATGGCGCGCATCGGCGCCCACCTAGACGAGACCGTGGTGCGCGAAGTGGCCAAGGCCCTGACCATCATGGATGACGGCAAGCCGTGCCCGGCCTCGCAGATCGCGGCCGGCAGCTTCGGCGTGGCGGCGCATGCGATGACCATGTTCTGCGCGGCGATGGCCGGCGAAAAGCTGCCGACCGCACCGTACATCGCAGTGCACAGCTTCAAGACCAACGTCACCAAGCAGATCAGCATCGCGGACGGCAGCCTGTATCAGGGCTGACCCTGACAGCCGGGCTCGCTCTCAGGCGGGCTCGGCAAACCAGGTGGCCAGCGCGGGATTGCTGGCCGCCAGATTCTCATACAGGGCGTGCAGGTCGAGGATATAGGGCGTGACCGCCCCGTAGTAATCGCATTGCGGCCCGATCGGGCGGAAGCGGAATCCCATCCGCTCCAGCGAGCGCGCCAGCGCCCGCTCCATCGCGGCCAGCCAGTAGCGCACCCCGTTGGCACGGCTGTAGCGGTACATCTCACGGTACAGCCCCAGCAGCAGCATCGGCGATTCCCGGCTGCGCAGCGCATGCGGCGGCGGCTCCTCGATCTCTTCCAGGCTCAGGCGGCCTGGCATCCCCCACAAGGAGTCGGACCGCCGCCGGCGGTGCGTCTTGCGCACGGCCAGCCGTGAGATTTCGGCAGTTTCCGCGGTGGGCGGCAGCGTCACCTCCGGATACAGGCGGCAGTGGCGCTCCAGCGGCCACTCCTGCTCCCCGGCGGGTGGGCGCACCAGCCGCACCGTGCCCACCAGCGTCTCGTCGATGCTGTAAGCGGCGAAATGATGCGAACAGGCGTCGTACTCGTCGAACTCCATCTGGGCATGGAAATCGGCCGGGTCCAGAAACGCGCATTCGAGGCAGTAGACCTCGTAGCGCAAGCGGAAGATATCGCGCGGCACATCCGCCATTTTGCTGCCGGCGAAGGAGCGGAACACCTTGCTCGCCAGCTGGTCGGGGGAGGGCGTGAATGCGGGCAGGTCCGGCCGGACGGCCGTCGTGTCGCTATCGGTTTTTCGTAACAGAGGGGCCATCGGGAGCCTAATCCAGAGGCTCCCCGGCGTCCACGGGCCGGGATCAGCGGGTGGAGGAAGAGCCAAACATATTGCCTATCAGGGTCTTCAACAAGATCCAGATAGGGATGCGCTCGTCATTAAACCATGCCGCAAGAAATTTGTTCTCCAATTGTAACCGTGCGTTCAGGTCATTCAAATCGGCAATAAATGGCGTCACCGGGCCATAGTAGTCGGTCTGGGGGCCGATCGGCACAAATTCGAATCCCATCTTCTCCAGCGACTTGGCGAGCGACCGCTCCATGGCGGCGTACCAGTAGCGGATGCCGTTGGCACGGCTGTAGCGGTACATTTCGCGGTACATGCCCAGGATCAGCAAGGGGCTGTTGCCGCGCTTTTCCTTGCCGATGATCGGCTTCGGCTTCACATCCGACAGCTTGCCCTTCTCGCGGAAATCTTCCGAGATACCTTCCATCGAGTCGCCGCGCCGGCGGCGGTGGGTCTTGCGCACCACCAGGCGGGAGATCTCGGCGGCCTGCTCGCGCGGCGGGAACACGAAGTGGTCGAACGGCGCGCAGTGACTCTGGAACGGATAGACCTGATCGTCGGCCGGCTGCACCAGGCGCACGGTCCCGACGATGTCCTTGCGGTCGATCGTATAGGCGGCGAAGTGAATCGAGGAGGCGTCGTACTCGTCCGCTTCCTGGCCGTCGTTGTATTCCTTTTCGTCCAGGAAGTGGCACTCGAGGCAGTACACCTCGTAGCGCAGCTTGCGGATGTCCTTGAGCACCGCGGACTCGACCACGTTGCGCAGAACCTTGTCAAAGTCGAAGTACGGAACGAGCAAGTCCCGCCGGCCGAGGAGACGATCGATCATCATTTTGAAGTCGAAGTGCATGAGTTGCAAGAAATGTCAGAGAACTTTCTGGCGGGTAATGAAAGTTCGACAATTGCTGATAAGTCAAGCGTATTCTATTCCAAATGCAACGTTGCGTCTCGCTAAATTTCTCCGTTTGCTACATTTACCCCTTCCGGGAGGCCGAAAAACAGACAGGCCGCAGGCCGCCCCCGGAGGGGCGGCCTGCGGCCCGGTCTGGACGGCGGCCGATCAGAGCTGCTTGAGCAGCGCGCGCGCCTCGTCGGCCTGGGCGAAGCCCTGGTTTTTGGCCAGCAGCTGCTCCAATTCCTTCTTCGCACCGGCCTTGTCACCGGTGCGCGACAGGCTCACCGCCAGGTGGTAGCGCACGTCCGGCAGGTCCGGAGCCAGCTTGCTGGCCTTCTGCAGCAGCGGCAGCGCGCGCTTGTGGTCGCCCTGCTCGGCCAGGATCCAGCCCAGCGTGTCGTTCACGGCCGCATTTTCCGGCGCCAGCTTGAGCGCCTGCTCGGCGGTGGCTGCGGCACGCCCATCCTTCAGCTGCTGGTAGGCGTAGGCCATGTTGTTGAGCGCCGCCACCTGGGTGACCGGCTTGGTGGCCAGCTGTTCCAGGATCGGCAGGGCCTCCTTGTACTGGCGGTTGGCCAGCAGGCGATCGGACACGGCCATCGCAACCATCAGATCGTTCGGGCGCTCCTTGCGCCAGGCGGCCAGGCGCGCGTCCGCTTCCTTCACCTTGCCGGAGGCGGTCATCGCGTTCACCACCTTGATCAGCATGTCAGACGATTTCATGCGGTCGAAGGCCTGCTCGTAGGCCTTCAGCGCCAGCTCCGGCTTGCGCTGCGCCATGTAGATATCGCCTTCCACCGCGAACCCGACCGGCAGGCGCGGGCGCTGTTTCTGCATCGCGCGCGCCACCGCCAGCGCGTCGTCCGGGCGGTTACGGCGCACGTGCAGTTCCACCTGGGCCATCTGCGCTTCGATGAAGTTCGGGTCCAGCTGCAGCGCCTTCTTCAGGTCGTCCTCGGCCAGTGAATCGTTCTTCATCATCATGTGCACGCCCGCCAGGCGCATCTGCGCCAGCGGCGACTTCGGCTGCACGTTCACCAGCTTGCTGAAGGTTTCCAGCGCGCCCGGCAGGTCGGCGCTCGACACCTGGATCTGGCCCAGCAGGTCCAGCAGGTCGGCATTGGTCGGGTTGACGGTCTGGTACTTGCGGATCAGGGTCAGCGCCTTCTGCTTCTCGCCCTGGCGCAGGTAGAAGGTGCCGAGCTGCAGGGCCGGGCCCACGTCGTCCGGGTTCGCCGCGTTGGCCTTCTCCAGCCAGCTGGTGGCTTCCGGCACCTTGTTCTCGCGCAGCGCCAGCGAGGCCAGCGCCGACATGCCGGTCGCGCTCTTCGGGTTCTTGTCGACGAAGGCCTGCAGGCGCTTGCGCGCATCGGCCAGCTTGTTGTCGCCCACGTCCAGCTGCGCCAGGTTGGCCACGGCCGGGAAGTAGTCCGGCTTGGCCGCCACCGCCTTTTCAAAGACCGCCCGCGCGCCCGCGCGGTCCTGCTTGGCCAGCAGCACGCCGCCCTTGATGTTCAGGATGACCGGGTTGTTCGGCGTGGATTTCTCCAGCTTGTTCACTTCGGCCAGCGCCTTGTCGTACTGCTTCAGGCCCATCTCGGTGCGGATCAGCGCCAGTGCCGCATTGGGCGTCTTGGCATCGAGTTCGGCGGCCTTTTCGAGTTCGCGGATCGCGTCGTCGGCATCGCCTTCGCCCAGCTTGGCCAGGCCCAGCGACGTGCGCAGGCTGGCCGCCTGCGGCTCCAGCTTGGCGGCCTTGTCAAAGTACTCCGAGGCCTTACCGAATTCGCGCGCCTCCAGGTGGCCCTGGCCGGCCAGCGCCATCAGCTGCGGGTCGGTGGCGTTGTCCTTGAGGGCCGGGGCCAGCACCGCCAGCGCATCCGGCGCCTGGCCGCCGCGCAGCAGCGTGGCCGCCAGCAGCTTGCGGGCATAGATGTTGTTCGGGTATTTCTCGATGTACTTGCGCAGGTGCTGGTTGGCTTGCTCGTTGGCCCCGGTGTTCACCTCGCAGGCGCCGGCCAGCAGGATGCTCGGATAGTGGTCCGGCACCACGCGCAGCACCTTGGTCAGGATCTCCAGCGCCTTCGCGCTGTGCCCGCGCGTGAACTGCAGCAGCGCGTCGGTGTACAGCACCTGCAGGCTGTTGGGGTTCTGCTTCTTGGCCAGGTCCAGGTCGGCCTGGGCGGCATCGAGCTTGTTCTGTGAGATTTCCAGCGCCGCCTTTTCCACGTAGGCGAAGCGGTGCTCCGGATTCAGCTTGGCCACCTGGTCGAAGGCCGCGATGGCCTCCAGCGGCTTGCCGGTGGCGCGCAGCATCGCGCCCTTGAAGAACAGCGCATCGTCGTTCTTCGGATTCTTGGCGATTGCTTCGTCCGCGTACTTGGAGGCGCTGTCCAGGTCGCGCGTGGCCATCGAGTAGCGCGCCATGCCGATCAGGGCATCCGCGTACTCCGGCTTCAGCTTGAGCGCGGCCTCGAACTGCTCCTTTGCATGCGGCAGGTCGTTCAAGCCCAGGTAGGCCTCGCCGCGCACGGTGATGATCTCGGGCGTGGTGGCGTGGTCCGCGGTTTCGTCCAGCACTTTCTGGAACTGGTTCTGCACGATCATGGCCTTGGCCAGCGGCAGCAGCACACGCTCCTTCGGCACCTTCAGTTCCAGCGCCTTGCGGTATTCCTTCTCGGCCGACAGATAGTCGGAGGTCTTGGTGTACAGGTCGCCCAGCTGGAGACGGACGTCAGCCGCTTCCGGGGACTTGGTGGCCGCGTTCTTCAGCTGGATCAGGGCGGCCTTGTTGTCGCCCTTCTGCTCGTACTGCTTGGCCTCGGCCAGCAGCTGCTCGGTCGATTGGGAGTGGCAGCCTGCCAGGCCGGCGCCGATCAGCAGCGCGCCGGACACGGCGGTCGCCAGCGCGAGGCGTTTGGAACTACGGGACATAAGAACCTCGACAAGATAGTTGAATAAGTACATCAACTATGGTGACACGCAACCGGGCACGGTAGCAATAACAAAGTGTCTGGCGGTGGCAAAACGGCCCCTGCGCGGGTGGCAGTGCATGGGGCCGGGATGGGTCAGGCCTGGGGACGCTGCCGGAACCACTGCTCCATCATCATCAGCACCCACACCATGGTGCCGTGGTAGCCCGCGTGCTCCTTGAGGTGCTGGCCGAGCAGCTGGTCGATGAACTCGGGGCGCACGATGCCGCGCTGGCGCAGGTCCGACAGCGAGTCGGTGGCCAGCGCCTGCAGCTGCGGGTGGCCCTGCAGCCACACGCCGAACGGCAGCCCGAAGCCGTGCTTCTCCTTGGTGATGATCTCCATCGGCAGGAAGTCCTTGAGCGCCTCCTTGAAGAACCAGCGCAGCTGGGTGCCGTTGAGCTTCTGCTGCGGGGTCAGGCGGCCCGAGAAGGCCACCAGCGCATCGTTCAGGAAGGGGAAGGCCACGTCCATGCCGGCCAGCTCGCACGAGCGCACCACCTTGGGCAGGTCGTTGTCCGCCAGCGTGATCTTGAAGTCCAGCGCCAGCATCTTGTTGATGAGGGTCTTGGCTTCGCTGCGGCCGTAGTCGCGCTCCAGGCAGGCCAGCGGGTCGCCCAGGTTGGCCGATTTCAGGAAATCGTCCGTGAACACCTGCGCGGCGCCGTAGCGGCCCAGCAGGTTGTAGGTCTCCAGCCGCGCGGGCATGCCTACCTTGGCCTGCTCGATGTAGCTGCGCGCCTTGCGCACCACCTTGATCGCGTCGCCCGCCGGGAAATTGAAGACCACCGGCTCCAGCAGGCCTTTGCGCAGCACCGCCGGCACCCGGTCGTAGATCGCGAACACGTGCTGCTTCGAATAGCGCTCGTTGCCGCCGAAAAGTTCATCGCCGCCATCGCCGCCCAGCATGCGGGTGACGCCGTCGGCGCGGGCCATGCGCGCGCAGTAGTAGGCGGGCAGCGCGGAGGCGTTCCCGAACGGCTGGTCGTGCACGGCCGCCACCTGCGGGATAGCGGCGGCCACGTCGTCCGGCGTCACGTAGTACTCGTGGTGCTCGGTGCCGAAGTGGCGCGAGGCGATGCGCGCATACTCCATCTCGTCGTAGCCTTGCGCTTCGAAGCCGATCGAGTAGGTCTTGGCGGGCTTGCCGAGAACCTGCGTGAGCATGCCGGAGATGGTGGAGCTGTCGGTGCCGCCGGAGAGGAAGGCGCCGATTTGCGTTCCTTCCGCCGCTTCCGCCACGGCGCTGCGCAGCAGAGACTTGAATTCCTCCTTCAGGGTGCCGAAGGATTCGCCGGCGCCTTCGCCGTGCGTGAAGTCCATGTTCCAGTAAGGCTTGGTCTCCACGCGGCCCTGGCGGTAGGTCAGGCAGTAGCCCGGCTGCAGGCGCTGCACGTGCTTGTGCACCGTGGCCGGGCCCGGGATCATGTGGAAGTAGACGTAGTTGTACAGGCCTTGCGGGTCGATCTCGTGCGGCGTGGCCGGGTGCAGGCCGATGGCATCCATCGTGGTGCCGAACACCAGGGTCTCGCCGGCCAGGCGCCAGGACAGCGGGAAGGTGGCCATGCGGTCGGTGGCCAGCAGCGCCTCGCCGCTCTTCTCGTCGACGATGGCCAGCGCAAAGGCGCCGTGCAGCGCCTCGCATACCGCTTGCGGGGCGCGCCGCCACAGGTCGACCAGGGTCTGGCCGAGGCCCTGCTCACCGGCCTGCGCCAGCAGTGCCTGGTCGCGCAGGGCCACATTGCCCCACAGGGCCAGCGCCACGCCCTCGTGCCGGTACAGCAGCGCGCTGCCCTCCGGCGCGGCCAGCGCCAGCGCGGCGCGGGCCAGCGGCGCCGTCTGCACGGCATGGCCGTCGAAGCGTGCCAGCGGGCCCGCCATCTTCTCGATCACGCCCTGATTGTCGGCGGCGCTGGCGCCGTACCCGATCCATCCACTCAAGCCAGACATGGTATTCCTCGTTGTCTCTGTATTGTTGTGTGCCGCGACTCAGACCAGCACTTCGACCGCATTCGGATGCGACAGGAAGCCGCTCGGGCTGGCCGAGAGGCCATAGGCGCCGGACTGGTAGACCGCCACCAGGTCGCCCACGTCGGCGCGCGCCAGTTCCATCTGGTCGGCCAGCAGGTCGAGCGGAGTGCACAGCGGGCCGACCACGGACACGGTCTCGCGCTCCGTGCCGCGCACCCGGTTGCCGATGACGACCGGGTAGTTCTTGCGGATCACCTGGCCAAAGTTGCCCGAAGCCGACAGGTGGTGATGCAGGCCGCCGTCCGTGACCAGGTAGACCTGGCCGCGCGAGACCTTGCGGTCCACCACGCGGCACACGTACAGACCCGCCTCGCCCACCAGGTAGCGCCCCAGTTCGATCACGATCTCCACGCCCGGCAGCTGCGGCAGCACGTCCGGCAGCATGGCCTTCAGGTTGGCGCCGACGGCGGCCAGGTCGAGCCGCTCCTCGCCCGGGAAATAGGGGATGCCGAAGCCGCCGCCGATGTTCAGCGTCTTGAGCGGCGTGGGCGCATGCGCGGCCAGGCGGATCGCCAGCGCGAAAGTCTTCTCGTGTGCTTCCTGCAGGGCTGCCACCTTCAGGTTCTGCGAGCCGCTGAAGATGTGGAAGCCCTGGAAGTCCAGCTTCAGCTCCCCGATCCGCGCTAGCATCTCGGGCACGCGCTCGGCGTCCACGCCGAACTGCTTGGGGCCACCGCCCATCTTCATGCCGGAGGATTTGAGTTCGAAGTCCGGGTTCACCCGCACCGCCACGCGCGGCACCACGCCGAGCTGGCGGCCGATGATGGCGGCGCGTTCCATCTCGCCTTCGGATTCAAGATTCAGCGTGACGCCCGCGGCGATCGCGCGGGTCAGGTCCGAATCGCTCTTGCCCGGTCCTGCAAAGCTGATGAAGTCGGGCGACATCGGCGTGTCCAGCGCCACCGCCAGCTCGCCGCCGGAGGCGATATCGAGACCGTCGACCAGCCCCGCCATGTGCTGCACCACGGCCGGCATCGGGTTGGCCTTCATCGCGTAGTGCAGGTGGATCTCGGGCGGGAGGTGGCGGCGCAGCTCCTGCACGCGCGCCGTCATGGCGGCGCGGGAGTACACATAGAAAGGGGTCTGGCCCACGCGCGCGGCGAGCCGCGTGAGAGGCATGCCGCCGACCAGCAGCTCGTCGCCCGCGACCTCGAACTGGGTCAGGGGCGCGTGCTGGGGGCGCGGCTTGGCGGCGGGGACTGCAACTGCGGAATTGCTCACTGCGCGTTCTCCATGAAGACATTGGCGTACTGGGTCGACAGCAGCTTGCGGTCGATCTTGCCGTTCGGGTTGCGCGGCAGCGGGGACGGCGCGATCAGCACCTTCTGCGGCAGCATGTACGCTGGCAGGTGCGGCTTGAGGGCGGCCAGCAGTTCGCTGTCGGTCACGCTTGCGCCGTCGCGCGGGTAGGCGATGACGAGGATGGCCTGGCCCAGGGTCGGATGCTCGACCCCGAGGGCGGCCGCCTCGCCGATCTTGTCGCGCGCGTAGACCACTTCCTCGACCTCGGTCGGGCTGACGCGGTAGCCGGAGGTCTTGATCATCTCGTCCGCGCGGCTGATGAAGTACAGGAAGCCGTCTTCGTCGCGGCGCACGGTGTCGCCGGACCAGACGGCCATCTCCACCAGCGGCAGGCCGTATTGCGGCGACACGAAGGGCTTGAAGCGCTCGGCCGTCTTGGCCTTGTCGTTCCAGTAGCCGAGCGACACCAGCGCACCGCGGTGCACCAGCTCACCCGGTTCGTTGGGCGCGCACTCGGTGCCGTCGGGGCGCAGCACCATCACCTCGGCGTTCGGGATCGCCTTGCCCATCGAATCGGGGCGGCGGTCCAGTTCTTCCGGCGGCAGGAAGGTGGAGCGGAAGGCTTCGGTCAGGCCGTACATCAGGAACGGCTTGGCGTTCGGCAGCGCGGCGCGCAGGGCGTCCAGCGTGGGGCGCTGCATGGCGCCGCCGGAATTGGTCAGGTACCGCAGGGTGCAGTCGGCAGGCCACGGCAGCGGCGCCAGCTGGATCCACAGCGGCGGCACCGCGGCCAGGCCGGTGATGCGCTCGGCCACCACGGCTTTCAGCACGTCGCGCGCCAGCAGGTGGTTGATCAGCACCGCGGTCGCGCCCACGTGGAAGGAGGTGGTCAGCTGCGACAGGCCGTAGTCGAACGACAGCGGCAGCACGGCCAGGATGCGGTCGGCCGGGGTGTTCTCCAGGTAGCTGGCCACGCTCTTCGCGCCCGCCACCATGTTCCGGTGCGACAGCACCACGCCTTTCGGGCGCCCGGTGCTGCCGGAGGTGTACAGGATGGCCGCCATGTCGGTGTCGATCACGCGGTGGCCCGGCCGGGCCCCGGCGCCCTGCATCGCGTCCTGCCAGCGCAGCACCTGCAGGCGGGTGAGCTGGGGCAGCTCGCCGCTGCCCGTGACGATCACGGTGTGCAGGTCGGGGCAGCTGGCCAGCGTCTCGCCCAGCAGGCGCAGGCGGTCGGCGGAGGTCACCAGCACGCGCACATTGCAGTCGCTGAGGATGTAGCCGACCTGCTCGGGTTTCAGCAGCGGGTTGACCGGCACGAACACGCCGCCCGCATGGGCCGCGCCGAACATGGCGGCCACGTTTTCGATGTTCTTTTCCAGGTAGACGGCCACGCGCTCGCTCTTCTGCAGCCCCTGGGCCAGCAGGCCGTGGGCGGCATCGGACACGGCCTGCGCCAGCGCCGCGTAGTCCAGGCGGCGGTCGCCATAGACCAGGGCTTCGGCGGCCGGGGTGCGGCGCGCGGACTCGAAAATGAATTGATGGATCAGATCGCTCATGGGAATCCTGTTGTCGTACGGGTCCGTGGCCGTGTGGCCGGGGAATCTTATCAGTTAATTATTCGAAACAAAATCGTCAGCCCAGCCGGATCGCCAGCCCAGCCCGGCCCAGCAGGCGCTCGATGCCGTTCAGGCACACGCGCTCCGGGCCCTCCGGCTTGCCCGACAGCCGCCACAGCACGAACAGCACCAGCCCATACACCACCGCGCCCACCGCCACCGAGGCCAGCAGCGCTGCCACGTAGCTGGCCGTCCCGGACACCGGCAGCGCCTGCTTGAAGCCGAGCAGCGTGGCCGCCATCACAATCCCGGCCGCCGTCGGGCGCCAGGTGCGGGCCAGGTAGCCGAAGGCGGTCAGCTGCAGCTGGCGGGTAATCAGCCACTGGTTCACCGGCATCATCATCACGGCGGTGCCGAGGAAGGCCCAGGCCGCGCCGATGGCGCCATAGTGGGCCGTCAGCGGCAGCACCAGCGCAATCAAGATCAGGAAATGGGTGAACAGGATGCCGGTGATCAGGCGCTGCTTGCCCACTGCCAGGTAGACGTAATTGATATTGGTGTGCAGCGCGCCCAGCATGCCGTACAGCGCCAGCACCTGGATCAGCGGGATCGCGTGCAGCCAGCGCTCGCCGAGCACGGCGGGCACCATCAGGTCGGCCACGCAGGCGATGCCGAGGCCCGCGGGAATGGCGAACACGGCGATCATCGAGATCACGGACAGGAAGCTGTGGCGCAGCTGGGGCAGCTCGTGCGCGACCTTGGCGTAGCCGGGGAAGGCGGCACGGTTGATCGGCGCCACCAGCTCGGTGGTCGGCAGGGTCGAGATCTCGCTCGAAATCGTGTACACACCGACCCCGGCCGCGCCCGCGTATTTACCGATCACCAGTTCGGCCGCGCGGCCATTCAGGAATTCCAGCGCGCTGTTGGCCAGCAGCCATTTGGACGAGTGCAGCAGCTCGCTGCGCGCGGCCAGCGACAGGCGCGGCCGGTAGGTGCTCATGAAGTAGGACAGCGCGACCGAGCCGCAGGTCCCGGCCAGCTGGCCCAGCGCCAGCGCCCAGTAGCTGTGCAGCCACAGCGCGATCGGGATGGTCACCGCCACCGGGGCGGCGCGCTTGGCCAGCATGAACCTGAATTCGCGGTCGAAGCGCATCTCGCGCCGGAACTGCACCAGCCCGACATTGCTGCAGCCCTGGATGGCCAGGCCCAGCGCCAGGACATACATCACGCCCGCCAGGCGCGGCTCGGCATAGAAGCCGGCCGCGGGCCGGGCCAGCACGGCGAGGGTCAGCGCCAGCAGGCCGTACAGGATCACGTTGAGGGTCCAGGCGGTGTCGAACTGGGCGCGCCCGGCCGACTTGTTCTGGATGAGGTGGACGTCGAAGTTGAAATTGATCAGCAGCGCCAGCGCGTTGATGATCATCATCGCGATCGCGATCAGGCCGAAGTCGGCGGGCACCAGCAGGCGCGCCAGCACGAGCGTGCTCATCAGACCGATGCCGCGGTCGATGAACTTGAACAGCACCATCCAGGCCGCGCCCTTGGCGATCTCTTTGTTTGTCTGGTTCACGGGCAGGACGGGACGACCATTGATGTTGGACAAGCGATTTTAGCAGGACTCACGCCAGAAATTGCCCGATTGCTAAAAGCACAGTGGAAATAATCGTGGCACGAATGCAACAACTATTAAAAAAATTGAACCATTGCCGAGCCGTTCTTCCCTCTGGCGGAGCCCTTCGCTTCCTGCGAAGCGCGTCGGAATTCCGCACGCGCACGGTTATACTTGCCGCCGTTCTATGGCATCATTTTGCCTTAACAAAACAGTATTGCGGTAACTCAACCGCTCGGCCGATTCTTCATGCGCAGCGCAGCCCTCGTTCTTGGCACTTGCAGCCACGCCCTGTCCGTCATGCGCGGACTGCACCGCGAGGGCGTGCCGGTGTACGCGCTCGACAGTACTTTGATGGTGGGGTCCGCCAGCAAGGTGATCCGCCACGTGTTTACGGCGCCCGTGCTCGACGCCGGCGCCCTGCCCGATGTGCTGCGTGACATTCGGTCGTCCATTCCGTTCGACCAGGTGGTGCTGTTCGCCACCAACGATAACCATGTGCGCGCACTGGCCAGTAGCTTCGACCAGGTGGCGGACCAGTATCTCCTGAGCTGGGCCGGCCAGGGCCCGGCCATGCTCCGGCTGCAGCAGAAGGAGGAGCTGGAGCCGGTCACCCTGCAGCAGGGCCTGCTCTATCCGAAATCGGCCGTCATCACCAGCGACGCCGACCTCGCGTCGGTGGCCACGTTCGGCTATCCCCTGATCCTGAAACCGGCCCGCCCGCTGTCTTCGTTCAAGACCGCGCTGGCCCACACCCCGGCCAAGCTGGCCGACGTGATTGCCCGCTACCAGGCTGACCTGCCGATCGTGGTGCAGGAATACATCGCCGGGGACGACACCTCGCTGTACTTCGGCGCCCTGGTGCTGGACCGCGGGCGCACTGTGCAGGGCATGGTGGGCCGCAAGCTGGCCTCCTTCCCGCCCGCGCGCGGCCAGACCACCATCGCCGAGACGGTCGAGGAACCCGAGGTGCTGCGCCTGACCGAGCAATTTTTTGCGGGCTTCAACCTGTCCGGCCCCGTGTCGCTGGAGCTCAAGAAAGGTCCGGACGGCCGCTACTGGGTGATCGAGCCGACCGTCGGCCGCACCGACTTCTGGTCCGAACTGTGCATCGCCGCCGGCTTCAACCAGCCGTACCTGGAATTCCTGATCGCCCTCGGCCAGCCCCTGCCAGCGCCCAAGCCGCTGACTCCGGTAGCCTGGTACGACTGCGAGCGCATCCCGCTAGCCTACTGGGAACAGGTGCGCCGCCAGCGCTCCCTGCGTCCGTATGGCAAGCCCGCCTACTTCACCTTCTGGCGGCGCGGCGACATGGCGCCGTTCTGGCGCGCCTGCCGCGCGCTGCTGAGCGCCCGGGTGCAGGCCCGCCTGCAGGGCGGCGAGGGCCCGGAGAGCAAGCTGTTCCCGCTGGACCAGCCGATGCCCTCCGACCTGACCGACTGGCTGGCAGCCCACGCGCCGCACGGCGTGTTCGCCACGCCCGACTGGTTCCGTTCGCTTGCCTCGTTCGAGCGTTCGATCCGCCCGCGCCAGCAAAGCGCCCGCTTCGGCTGGCTGGTGGTGTTCGAGCGCGGCGCGCCGACCGTGGCTGCCCCCGTGGAAGTGCTGCGCGGCCGCGCCGGGCGCTGCGAAGTGCGCCTGCTGTCCAACTACTACACCCCGCGCATCGACCTGCTGTTCGACCAGGACCGCCTGAGCCACCGCGCCGCCTGGGGCCAGCTGCTGCGCGCCTGCCACCGCAACTTCGGCTCCTGGCTGGCGCTCGGCGTCGAGCCGCAGCAGGCTGCCGAGGCGGACGACCTGCAGGCGGCGGCGGCCGAACTGGGCCTGCATTCGACCCGCTACCTGCTGTCCACCAATTACTACGCCGACGTCGAGGATATCGGCCGCTACTGGGCCAACCGGCCCTCGCAGCTGCGCAACACGCTGCGCCGCAAGGGCCGCGTGCTGGAGCGCGCCCAGCACCGCTTCGAGATCACCAGCACGCCCACGCCGGAGCAGATCGCCGCGTACTGGCAGAGCTACCACAAGAGCTGGAAGCACCGCGAACCCTCGCCCGCCTTCATCAATTGGCTGATCGAATGGGGCGCCGCGCATGGCCGCGTCCGCCTGGGCCTGCTGTACCTGGGCGAGCGCGTGGCCGCCAGCCAGCTGTGGCTGGTCGATGGCGGGCGCGCGTATATCTTCAAGCTGGCCCAGGACCGCGACACCGACCGCCATTCGCCGGGCAGCCTGCTGACCGAGCGCATGATCCGTCACGTGCGCGAGGTCGACAATGTGAAAGTTGTGGATTTCCTGCTCGGCACCGATTCGTACAAGCAGATGTGGATGGACCAGTCCACGCCGGTGTACGGTGTCGAGATCGTGAACAACCGCACCCTGGCCGGCAAGACGCTGCTGGCCTACTATGCGGTCCGCAACCGCGTGGGGCGGCGTACCGGCGCGACCGGCGACGCCGCCACCGCGCCCAGTGCCGTGGCGCGCGCCTGACGCGCCGTTTTCTTTTTCTCATCGATGGATTCCTCCATGTACCTCAACGAAGTCCGCACCATCCTCGGCGACGTGCTCGCCCTGCCCAACGCCCAGTCCCTGACGGCCGATTCGGCCCTGCTGGGCAGCGTCCCGGAGCTCGACTCGATGGCCGTCGTCAACCTGATCGGCGCGCTCGAAGAGCATTTCGGCATCGCCATCGACGACGACGAGATCAGCGCCTCCACCTTTGAAACCGTGGGTACCCTGGTCGCCTTCGTGCAGAGCAAAACCGGTCAATGAGCCACACCCCGCCGCGGCCGCCCGCCCAGCCGTTCTTCCTCGGCTCGGGCGACGCGGCGCGCTTCTGCCTGTTCCACCCGCCGGCCGGCCCGTGCCGCGGCGGGTATGTCTACGTCCATCCGTTTGGCGAAGAGATGAACAAGTCGCGCCGTGCCGTGGCCCTGGCCGCGCGCGCGCTGGCCGCGCAGGGGTATGGCGTGCTGCAGGTCGACCTGCTCGGCTGCGGCGACAGCGCCGGTGATTTCGCCGATGCGCGCTGGGACGC
>NZ_SPVF01000108.1 GCF_004614185.1 Zemynaea arenosa
CGCGTGCCCCGCGCGCGGAGCGCGCACGCCGTGCGGGCCGCAGCGCCGGCATTTCGACAGTCGAGTTGATGGTGGCGCTTGCGGTAGGCCTTCTGCTATCGCTGTTCGCCTCCGCACTGCTGCTGGCCGCTCACGCCAACTATGCCCACCAAGCCGATGCCGCCGATATGGAAGATGCGGGCCGCTACGCGATCCATGCGCTGACCGCCGCCGTCCGGCAAACAGCGTGGCAGGACTGGTCCCTCCAGGCCGATACCGACGAATACGCCCCCGCGCCACTCGCGGGGCTGGATGACCGCACCCTCCCGCGCACGCAAGAGGCGATCGCCAACCCATCCCCGGCGTCCGTCAACGGCAGCGATGTTCTCGCCGTCCGCTTCCACGCCGCCGCAGACGGCTCGGCCATGAACTGCGCCGGCGTCCAGGTGAATGACGACGCCCACGCCTGGAGTGTCTTCTACGTCGCCAGGGCCGCCGATGGCGAAGGGGAACTGCTGTGCAAGTATCGCGGCACCCACAGCTGGTCCGCCGATGCCATCGTGCGCGGCGTCGACAGCTTCCAGGTCCTCTACGGCGTCGACACCGACAACCCGCGCGACGGTATCCCCAACCGCTACCTGGCCGCCACCCAGATCGCTGCCGCCGATACCCTGCTGCCGCTGGAAGGCGATACGCCTGAGGAGCGCGCCCGCGACCTCAATCGCAAAACGATGTGGAAGCGGGTCGTGGTCCTGCGGGTTGCCCTCCTGATGCATGGCACCGGCCGCATACGCCGGGAAGGCGCGGCGGGCCAGTACGACTTGTTCGGTCCCGATTACGCCGGCGCCTCCGACCCCGGTACTCGCATTGACGAGGCCACGCTGCCCGCTGCCTTGCGCCTGCGCGAACGGCGCGTCTTCGCTGGCGCTGTCATGCTGAGGAACCAGCCATGGTGAGCCACCTGTTCCGCAGACCGCGCCGCCTCCGCTCTTGCCTGAGCCGCACCCTCCGCATTGGCCAGCGGCCGCCCGCCAGGCCACGTGGGACGCCGCGTGCCACGATGCGCGTGGCCATACGGGCAGCTCAAGTGGCACGCAAAGTGCGTTCAGCGCGGGCCAAGGCGGTGCGCTGGCAGCGGCAGAGGGGCGTGCATTGGCAGCGGCAGCGCGGGGTGGCGCTGGTGGTGGCACTCGTGGTGCTGACGGCCGTGCTGGCGCTCGCGGTTGTGGCGGCGATGGCCGCCGTCAGCGGAGAACGCGCCGCGCGGTATGAGCGGGACCATGCCATTGCGCTGGCCGCCGCCGAGGCGGCGCTCTACGACGCGCAGCGGGACATCGAAGGCGGTGCCGATCCTCTATCGTCCCGTGCGTCGCTCTTCAACGGCGCCGCAGGTTTCGTGGAAGGCTGCGGGCGTTCAGCCGATGCGAACGCTGGCCTGTGCGCGGACACCGGACTGCATCCCGCATGGGAGCTGGTCGACCTCACCAGCGACAGCGATGCCGCGCACACTGTTCCCTACGGGGCGTTCACCGGCGCCGCACTGCCCACGGGAGCAGGCGCGCTGCCATGCTGCCTGCCGCGCTACGTCATCGAGCCGGTCACCATCGTCCACGCGGGCGAAAGCGCAGGCCCGGCGGCCAGCCACGCCTACCGCATCACAACCATCGGCTATGGCGCCCAGCGCACCACGCAAGTCGCCCTCCAAGCCATCTACCGCCGGGCGGCTCCATGAAGCTGCGCCTCGCCGGCACCGCCATGCGATCCCTCCGCCAAGCGCTCTTGCGAGCCGCCCGCGTCGCAGCGAATATCGCCCAAGCCCTCCGGCGGGCCGCTTGCGCCGCACGCCGATCAGCTCAGGCGCGAGCCCGAATCGCCGGCGCCGTGAACGCTGGGGCGTCCCAGGCCGGGTGGGCGTCGCGCCTGTCGCTTACTGCCGTGCGGCCGAGCGGTGTCGCCCGCACGACTGTCCTTTTGCTGGCGCTGGTAGCGGCTGTCGCGAGCACGGAAACGATGCCGTTGACGATACCTGAGGGGCTCCTGGGCGCGCCGGCACAAGTGCCTGAGGGCCGCACGATTCCGGCCGCGGGACTGGCGCTGCCGGGGATAGGGCAGGGCAGCGTGCAAGCAGCATACGATCCGCGCACCTGGACCGGTGACCTCACTCGCTACGATGCCGGCGGCACCGTTGTGTGGTCCGCCGCCGCCGCATTGCCCGCAGCGGCCGACCGCACCCTCTACACCAGCCACCCCCAGCCCGACGGCACCGCGCCCACCGTCGAATTGCGTGAAGGTGCCATTCCCGCCGATCTGACGGCCCGCCTGAGTGCTGCCCAAGTGACCGCACTGCGCACCCGGCCACTGGGCGCGATCGTCCACAGCATCCCCGCCTATGCCGGTCCCCCGGTGCCCGACATCGCGGGTCAGGCTTACTTCGACTTCCTGCGCCGCCACGCCGCGCGCCCGCCAACCATCTACGTCGCTGCCAACGACGGCTACCTGCACGCCCTGGACGCAGCCACGGGCGCCGAACGCTGGGGCTATGTGCCGCCGCCCATCTTCAACATCCTCACCACCACGCGCCAGCCACCCCGCGCCCTCTTCGACGGTTCCGCCACTGTCGCCGACGCCCTTGCAGGTACCACCTGGCGCACCGTCCTCGCCACCGGCTACGGGATGTCCACGCGCGGACTGTTCGCACTGGACGTCACCGACCCGCTCAACTTCGCCCGCGGTGGTGGCCTGCTGCTGTCGTTTTCGGAAGCCGACGACAAAGCGATGGGCCACCTGCTCACCGCACCCGCCATCGCCAGGTTCAAGGTCGGCACGAGCGGCGGCCTCCCGCAATACCGCACCTTCATCGTCACCACCAGCGGCATCAACGGCGACGATCCGCCCGCGCTGTTCCTGCTGCCGCTGGACAATCCCTTACGCAGCGCATGGCGCAGGAATTCAAACTATTACCGCCTCGATGCAACCAGCGCGCAAGGACCGCTCACGCAGCCTGCACTGGCCCTGAGCCCCGATGGCAGCGTTGCCTATGCCTACGCTGGCGACCTCGCTGGAAATGTCTGGCGCTTCGAATTTACTGGCCGCCCGCCGTGGAACCGCAACGTCTCGCGCCTGTTCACCGCACGCGATGCGAGCGGCCAGCGCCAGCCCATCACCGCCACTCCCGCCATCGCGCACGCCCAAGGTGGCGGCTATCTGATCCTGTTCGGCACCGGCAAATGGCTGGAGGAGCAGGACACCGACCCGCTGACCTTCGCCCCGCAAACGCTGTACGCCGTGCGCGACTCTCTGGACAAGCCCATTCGCGCAGTCGGGTCCCGCAATGCCCTGGCAGCGCGCCAGCTGCGCCCCAGCGGCGACGAGTTCACGCTCGCCGGCCGCCCGTTCGACCCCACCCGCGCGCAGGGCTGGTTCATCGACTTGCCCAACTCCGCGCAAACGGGCGAGCGTGTGGCCGCGGCACCGCAACTGCGCGACGGCACCGTCATCTTCTCCACCTTGCTGCCGCCCGCCGGCGCAGGCCAGGGCCCGCAAAGCCGGGTCTATGCCATCGACATCCTGAGCGGCTTGCTGCCGATCGTGGACGGCCAACCACCGCACACCGGCCAGCGCATCGACACCGGCACCGCCTTCCCGCCCTTGATCGCGCTGGCGGGGGTGGACAGCGGCACCGCCACCGGCATCGGCCGCGCCACCGGCTGGCATACCTGGACGTTCTTGACGCCCGGCGCCGCCTCCGCGCCAGCCCGCACCATCAAGACATCGCTACCGACCCAGCGCCTGACGTGGCGCGAGATCCCCAACTGGCAGGAGCGGCACCGCGCCGCCCTTCAAGAGGAGCACGATCCATGATGCGAGCACGTGGTTTTTCATTGACGGAGGTGCTGGTGGTGCTGGCGATCGTCGGCATCCTGGCGTCGGTGGCCTATCCGAGCTACGCCGGTTACGTCATCCGCGCCCGCCGCACAGAGGGGCAGCTGGCGCTCATCGATGCGATGCAGAAGGAAGAGCGCTACTACAGCCAGCACAATACTTACCTTGCGTTTTCACGAGATGGCGATGATACCGACGCGGGTGCCGCGCAGCTCCACTGGTACTCGGGCGCCTCCGCGGACAAGAGCGCCTACGAGATCCAGGCCGCCGCCTGCGAGGGCGGCACCCTGCGCCAATGCGTGGTCCTGCGCGCGATCCCCGGCACCCGCGCCGTCGATCCGGCATTCCGCGACCCCGAATGCGGCACACTGTCCCTGCACAGCAGCGGCGAACGCACCGCCAGCGGCCCGGCCAATGGTTGCTGGCCATGACCAGGTGCCGATGCCACCGATGTGCTCTGCTTTCCACGAGGCGGCCAAGGGCCCCCGCGCCGCGGCGCGCGGCGAGCCGCAGCCAGCACATTGCTCGCTCGCTGGCGCGGACACCTGGCTACACGCTGGTGGAGGTGCTGACGACCGTCGCGGTGCTCGCCGTGCTGGCGGGTCTCGCGATTCCGAACCTCGCGCCGGTGATCGAGCGGATCGCCTTCCGCCGCGCGGCGGACGAGCTGTTCGAATCTATCACCTTTGCCCGCAACTCCGCCATGGCGCGCGGCGAGACGGTGCTCGTGGTTCCGGACGAACCGGCGCGCCGGGATTACGCCGCTGGCTGGACCGTCTTCGTGGACCGCGACGGCGACGCCCGCGCGACCGGCGCCGATACCATCCTGCAGCGCCACCCCGCGCTCCCCCAGCGCGTCCGCGTGCAATCCGCCTTCACCCAGCAAGGCCCGGCCTACGTCGCCTATAATGGCGGAGGCCGCAGCTGCACGGCCGCGAGCAGCACGGCAGCGCGCTGGGGCAGTATCACGCTCGCGCGCGATGGCGAGGCACGCCGCATCCGCATCGCCATGCTGGGGCGCGCGCGCCTGTGCGATCCGCAGCGCGACACCAGCTGCGGCAAGCCTGTGAACGACTGACCGAATACATCGACACCACCAAGAGCAGAGTGCAGATCCTCGACGACACCGCCGGCATGCGCCTGGCCCTCGACTGGGCCGCCAAGGCCATGTACCTGACCGCGCCGAACCCGCGCGTCGGCTGCGTGATCGTGCGGGACGGCGTGGTGATCGGCGCCGGCCACACCCAGCCCCCCGGCCAGGCCCACGCCGAAGTCATGGCCCTGCGCGACGCGGAAGCCCGCGGCCACGACGTGCGGGGCGCCACCGCCTACGTCACGCTGGAACCTTGCAGCCACTTCGGCCGCACCCCGCCGTGCGCGGATGCGCTGGTGCTCGCTGGCCTTGGCCGCGTGGTCGCCGCCATGACCGACCCGAATCCGCTGGTCGCCGGGGACGGCTTGCGCAAGCTGGAGGAGGCGGGCATCGCCACCACTGCCGGTGTGCTGGCCGACGAGGCCTACGAAATGAACACCGGCTTCTTCCAGCGCATGCGCTTCGGCCGCCCGTGGGTGCGCCTGAAGGTGGCCGCGAGCCTGGACGGCACCACGGCGCTCGAGAGCGGCGAAAGCCAGTGGATCACCGGCGCCGATGCGCGCGCGGACGGCCATGCATGGCGCGCGCGCGCGGACGCCATCCTCACCGGCATCGGCACCGTCAAGTCGGACGACCCGCAGCTGACCGTGCGCGCCATCGACATTCCACGCCAGCCGCGCCGCATCGTGGTGGACAGCCGCCTGGAGATCGCACTGGACGCCAAGGTGCTGGCCGGTGGCGGCGCGTGGATCTTTGCCGCGCAGGCCGACAAGAACAAGACCGCCGCCCTGCGCGATGCGGGCCATGAAGTCATCCTCATCCCCAATGCCGCGGGCAAGGTGGACCTGCCTACGCTGGTCGCGGAGCTGGGCCAGCGCCAGGTCAATGAGCTGCACGTGGAAGCAGGCCACAAGCTGAATGGCTCGCTGGTGCGCGAAGGCTGCGTCGACGAGCTGCTGCTGTACTACGCGCCCACGCTGATCGGGCCGGGGCAGGGCATGTTCGCGCTGCCCGCGCTGCCTCGCCTGGCCGACAAACACGAACTCACATTCCACGAGGTGCGCCGGGTCGGCACCGACCTGCGCATCCTCGCGCGCTTTCAAAAATAAAAGGACTGCACCATGTTCACCGGTATCGTCGCCGCCGTCGGCAAGATCACTTCCGTTACGCCACTGGGCGGCAGCACTGAGGATGCGGGCGTTCGTCTCCACATCGACGCGGGCCAGCTGCCAATCGCGGACGTCGCGCTGGGCGACTCCATCGCCATCAACGGCGCCTGCATGACAGTGGTGGAGAAGACCGCCAACGCGTTCGACGTCGAAGTCTCGCGCGAAAGCCTGAACCGCACCGTCGGCCTGGATGCGGAGGGTGAAGTGAACCTGGAAAAGGCGCTCACGCTCAACGAGCGCCTGGGCGGCCACCTGGTGACGGGCCACGTGGACGGCCTGGGCGTGGTGCACAAGTTCGAGCCGGTCGGCGAATCGTATTTGCTGATGATCGATGCTCCGCGCGAGCTGGGCAAGTTCCTGGCCTACAAAGGCTCGATCGTGGTCAACGGCGTTTCACTGACCGTGAACAGCGTCGAGGACGTGGCCGAAGGCTGCCGCTTCTCGATCAACCTGATCCCGCACACCATCGCGGTCACCACGCTCAAGCACCTCGCGGCGGGCAAGAAGGTCAACCTGGAGATCGACCTGATCGCCCGCTACGTGGAGCGCATGATCACCGCGCCGAAATAACCCTAGGCCGAGACGCCCACGTTCAGGGTGGCTGTGTAGCCCGTGGTGGCGTTGCCGCTCATGGCCGCCATCTGCAGCGTGGTGCCGTCGTTGAAGACGTTGTCGCTGGCGTAGCCCATCGAGGCCAGGTTGCGCACGCTGGTGCTGTAGCCAGCGGCCGTGTAGGCCTCGTTCAGCGTCGCCAGCGGGAAGGTGAACTGCGAGGTCTTGATGCGATTGGCCGCGCTGGTCGCCTTGGCCAGCGACGGGTAGACCTCGAAGTGCACGTGCGGCATGCGGCCGGCGTAGCAGCCGGGGAAGATGGTGGTGAAAGTCACCGTGCCCGAGCTGTCCGCCGCCTGCACTCCGCGCAGGTAGTTCTCGCCGGTGACGCCGGCCGAATACATCGAATAGTTCCCATCGCGGTCGCAGTGCCACAGGTAGACGGCGGCGCCGGCCAGGTCCGCGCAGCTCGCGCCCACGTTCACCAGGTGCAGCTTGATCGTCAGCGGCACGCCTTGCGCGGTGCCGGTGGCGCCGGCCACGCTGGAGCGGATGTCGGTGCGCACGATGCCCGAGAGGATCAGTGCATTGGCCACGCCACTCACGCTGGAGTTGGTGCCGTCGGCGGGATAGGGGCCGCCGGTTTCCTCGGGGATGACGGCGCAGGTGCCGGTGCTGCCGGTGCTGGTTCCGCTGCCCGTGCCACTGCCGCTGCCCGAACTGTCCGACGAGGTGCTCCCGCTGCTGGTGGTTCCGGTGGAACTGGTGCTGGCGGTGCTGGCGGCGGTGGTGCCGCCGCCACACCCGAGCAGCGGCACGCTACCCGCGGCGGCGAACAGCCAGCGCAAGGTCTGGCGCCGGTTGCCCGGCATGGAGAGCAGGGTCTGGATGGTCTCTTCGAGACTGTGGTCGTAGTGGTCGTGGTGATCGCCGTGGCGCATTCGTGGTCCTCTCAATCGATGATGCAAGCGACCGCATTGTGGTTGCAGGTGCCGTTAAGCGCCGTCAGCGCGTGTAAAACCTCGTAAAGACGCAATCGATTGCGGTATGCTTGCCCAACCTTGAACCGTGGGGAGACACATGAAACACATGAAACACGCGAGCACGATCCTGCGCGCTGCCATCGCAGCCGCGCTGGCGGCCAGCAGCTGGGCGAATGCGGCAGAACTGCATTCCTATCGCGCCCTGGCGCTGACCTCCGCGGGCGACCGGCTCGCGGCCATTGAATCGGGTGACAGTAGCGGCGGCAAACGCCCCCACGCGGCGCTGGCGATCCGCGACGCGGCCACCGGCAAGATCCTGACCCAGTACGATCCTTGCGCATCCTGCAGCTACGATCAGCCTTCGTGGTCGGCGGACGGCCAGGCCCTGGCCTTCATCGCCACCGACGGCAAGGCCGGTACCGCGACGCTGTACGTGGCGCGCGGCGCGGACGTGAAGCCGCTGGCCACCGTCAAGGGCGTCGCCAGCACGGCGACCTTTTCGCCGGACGGCAAACAGATCGCCCTGCTGGCCACCGTCGGCGCCAAAAAACTGACCGGTGCCACGCAGGCGGGCGCGCCCCTGGTCGGCGAAATCGGCAGCGAGGAAGACGAGCAGCGCATCGCCGTGGTCCCGGCAGCCGGCGGTGAACTGCGCCTGGTCTCCCCCAACGATACATTCGTGTATGAATATGACTGGGCGCCGGACGGCAAGGGCTTCGCCGTCACCAGCGCCAAGGGCAACGGCGACAACAACTGGTGGGTCGCGACCCTGGGCTATGTGGACGCCGCCAGCGGCGCGCTGCGCGTGATCGCCGCGCCCAAGATGCAAATGAACCTGCCGCGCGTGTCTCCGGACGGGAAGACCGTGGCGTTCGTCGGTGGCCTGATGAGCGACTTCGGCTCCATCGGTGGCGACGTGTTCGCGGTACCGGTGACGGGCGGCGAGCCGGTCAACCTGACGCCCAACTACGCGGGCACCTTCAATGGCATCTCCTGGCGTGGCAACAGCATCCTGACCTCGGCCCTGGTCGGCTCGGACTTCGCGGTGGTGGCACTGGATCCGGCGCGGAAGACCAGCCGCACCCTGTGGTCCGGCCCCGTGACGGCCAGCGGTTCCCGGGATGGCCGCTTCGTCTTCAACGGCGACGGCACACTGGCCGCATCGGTGCACGAGGACTTCACCCACGCCCAGCACATCGTGGCGGGCCGCATGCCCAAGCTGGCCGCTATCACGCACGACAACGACAGCGCCGAGCCGCAGGTCACGGCGCGCAGCGTCACGTGGAAGAACGAAGGCTTCAACGTGCAGGGCTGGCTGATCTCCGCGCTGAATGTGGACGCGTCGGTGAAACATCCGATGGTGGTGCAGGTGCATGGCGGTCCGGCGGCCGCGGTGACACCGCGCTACGTGTCCGGCGGCGAGCGCGATAACAACACCACGCGCGCGCTGCTGCGCAAGGGCTACTTCATCTTCATGCCGAACCCGCGCGGCAGCTACGGGCAGGGCCTCGCCTTCACCCAGGCGAATAAGCGTGACTTCGGCGGCGGCGACTGGCGCGACATCAACGCCGGCATCGATGCGGTGCTCGCGAGTGCGCCGGTGGATGGCAACCGCCTGGGCCTGATGGGCCACTCCTACGGCGGCTTCATGACCATGTGGGGCGTGACGCACAGCGTGCGCTTCAAGGCCGCGGTGGCGGGGGCGGGCATCGCCAACTGGATCAGCTATTACGGCCAGAACGGCATCGACCAGTGGATGATCCCGTTCTTCGGCGCCTCCGCCTACGACGACCCGGCCATCTATCGCAAGCTGTCGCCCATCGAGACCATCAAGACTGCCAAAACGCCGACGCTGATCTACGTCGGCGAGCGCGATGTGGAATGCCCGCCCGCGCAGTCGATCGAGTTCTGGCACGGCCTGAAGGCAATGGGCGTGGACACCAAGCTGGTGATCTATGAGGGCGAGGGCCACGGCATCCGCAATCCGGAGCACAGCAAGGACCTGGTCCAGCGCTCGGTCGCCTGGTTCGACGACCACCTGAAGTAAGCCTGCCGCGCTGCCCCGTCGATTCCAGCGCAAGAACCGGAACGACGGCGGCAGCCGCATCCCACAAGATGTCGTCTTTCACCAAAAGGACGCCCTCATGCCCGCCTACCGCATCATCCCCATCGACCCCGATTTCGTCGCCCGCGCCCGCGCCGGCCGCGACGACCAGGGCCAGCTCGTCGAGCACCACATCGCCGCCGGCGGCGAGCCTTTGCGCGACCAGCTGCGCCGCGCTTGCGCGGGTGAACGCATCATCCTGGCCAGCTATTGCCCGTTCGAGAGTACGGGCCCGTACCGCGAGTACGGGCCGGTGTTCGTCTCCAGCGAGCTGCCTGCGCCCGCGGTGCCAGCTTGGCTGCCATGGGAAGGCGACACGCCTTATCTCGGGCGGCAAATCGTGGTGCGAGGGTACTCGGACGAGGAACGCATCGTGGATGCGTATGTGAGCTCGCGCGACCAGGCCGACGCGGACATCGCGCGCCTGTTCGCACAGCCGGACATCCGTTTCATTCTGATGCGGTTTGCCGCGTGGGGCTGTTACGCGCTGCGCCTGGAGCGGCAGGAGCCGCCCGAACCGGCGGGGAGCGGCGGCTGAACGCAAGCCGCCGCGCCCCCCCGGCGTATCGAGCGGCCCGCGCTCAGGGCGCCTTAGGTGCCGCCGCCGCAGTTGCGGCCGCCGAGGTGGCAGGAGCCGCAGATTCCGGCTTGAGCACCACCTGCACATAGTTCTGCAGGTTGAAGTAGCGCTGCGCCGCGGCCTGGATCTCGGCCGGGGTGATGGCGTTGACCATCTCGGTGTAGCGCAGCAGCGCGTGCGGATCGGTCCCGTTGAGCAGCGCGGTCTGGATGCGGCCGAGCCAGTAGTCGTTCTCGCGCAAGGCCTTGGCGTGGTTCTGCAGCCAGTTCTGCTTCACCTTGTTCAGGTCCGCTTCGTCCGGGCCTTTTTCCTTCAGTTGGGCGATCAGGCCTTGCACCGCGTCGATCACCTTGTCCACGTTCTCCGGACCGCACGGCAGGCCGCCGCTGATCGCGTAGTTCGCATACGGGTACTTGCTGAAGCTTCCGTTCAGGCCACCGCCATAGATCAGGGTCAGCTTCTCGCGCAGCACATCGGTGATGCGGATGTTCATCACCTCCAGCATGGCATGGAAGCGCATCTGTTCTTCATCCGAATACTGCGCGGTGCCGGTGAAGTGCATCGACACCGTGGCTTTCGGCTCCGTGCCCGCGTGGACCTCCTTCTTGACCACGCCCTGCACCGGGCGGATGCCGATGTCCCTGAATTGCAGCGGGATGTCCGGGGTCGGCAGGCTGGCGAGGTAGGTGGCCAGCAGCGGCTTGACCTTGGCCGGGTCGAACGAGCCGACCATCACGAAGGTCAGTCCCTTGGCGCTGCCAAAGCGCTGCGCGAAGATGTCGACTGCGCGGTTCATGTCGACCTTGCTGAAATCCTCCGGCCGCGCGGTGAGGCCGACACGCGGGTGATTGTTGTAGAGGGTCGAGTAGATCGCATCGCGGAACTGCGACTCCGGCTGCGACAGCGCGTTGCGCGCCAGGTCCTGCTGGCGGCCGATGAAGGACTTGTACAGGTTGTCGTCGCGGCGCAGCTTGGTGAAGTGCAGGTAGAGCAGCTGCAGCATGGTTTCCACGTCCGTGCTGCCCGCGCTGGCGCTGATGTTGTCCGTGTAGCTGGCCATGTTGAAGCGCACCGAGGCGGCCTGCCCGGCGAGGATCTTCTGCAGGTCGATGGGCGAATACCCGTTCACGCCCATGGTCGCGACCACCGCGTTGGCGTAGCGCGCGTTGAACACGTCCTGGTCGGGGAACAGCGTCTGGCCGCCGAAGCGCACGGCGGACAGCAGCACCTGGTCGTTGCGGAAGTCGGTGGGCTTGAGGATCACCTTCACGCCGTTGGAGAGGGTGAGGGTGGTGGTGCCCAGCGCCGCGTCCTGCGTTTCGCCGACGATGGTGCCGGGCTTGGGCGGGGCGTCCATCAGCTTCGCGCCGACCGCGCTCTCGGTGTGCGCGGCGACCTTGTTCTGCGCGGCCTTGTCCACGCTGGCCAGCAGCTCAAGGCTGGACGGGATCGGCGTTTCGGCTTTGTCCGGGCCCAGGTAGGCGACCAGCTTGGGCGCGGACGGCGCGGGGACGGTTTCGCGCGCATAGCGGTTCATTTCGTCGAGCGTGATGCCGGGGATGAGCTCCTGCGCGATCTTGTACTCCGCGGCGATGCCTGGCACCGGCTCCTGCTCCAGGAAGTTGCGGATGTATTCACCGGCGTAGCTGCCGGAATCGGTCTTGTCGCGCTCCGCGAAGGCGCGCTCGAAGCCACGCATCATGTTCTTCTTGGCGCGGTCCACCTCCGCCGCGGTGAAGCCGAACTGGCGCGCGCGCTCGTTTTCCTGCACCAGCGCGTCGATGGCCGGCTGCGCGCCGCCGCGGCCCAATACCGCGAGGGAGCTGTAGGACTTGTAGCCGCGTACCAGCTTGCCGTCCGCGCTGCCGCCGCCGACGAAGGGCGGGTTGGCCTGCTGCGCCAGTTCCTGCAGGCGCTGGTTGAGCATCGTCTCGAACAGCTGCTCGACGAGGCTCAGGCGGTACTCGCGGAAGCTGCCGTCGTCGTTCCACGGCCGCACCGGGTAGCGGATGTAGAGCGAGGTGCTGGTGGCTTCCTTGTCCGTGATGACGATGCCTTCCGAGTCCGCGCGCGGCGGGACCTTGGCGTAGTCGCGCGGGCGGGCGTGGGCGGGGTTCTTCAGTTTCGAGAAATGCTGCTTGATCAGCTTTTCCACGTCCGCCGGGTCGAAGTCGCCGACCGCGATCACGGCCATCAGGTCGGGCCGGTACCAGTCTTTGTAGAAGCGGCGCAGGGTGTCGTGCTTGAAGGTGCGCAGGATGTCTTCCTTGCCGATCGGGAGCCGCTCGGAATAGCGCGAGCCGTTGAACATCTTGGGCAGCAGCTTGCGGTTCATGCGGTCGCCCGCGCCCTTGCCGAGGCGCGCTTCCTCCAGCACGATGTCGCGTTCCTTGTCGATGTCCTCGTCCTTGAAGCTCAGGCCACCGGCCCAGTCTTCGAGCACCGTCAGGCCCTGGTCCAGGTTGGCCTTGTTGTCGGTCGGGATGGGGAGGATGTAGACCGTTTCGTCGAAGCTGGTGTAGGCGTTGAGGTCTGCGCCGAACTTCACGCCGATCGACTGCAGGTAGGAGATCAGCTCATGCTTCTTGAAGTGCGTGGAGCCGTTGAAGGCCATGTGCTCGGTGAAGTGGGCCAGGCCTTGCTGGTCCTCGTCCTCAAGCACCGAGCCGGCCTTCACCACCAGGCGCAGCTCGGCCTTCTTTTCCGGCTTGCTGTTCTTGTGGATGTAGTAAGTGAGCCCGTTCGGGAGATGTCCGACCTTGACCTGCGGGCCAATGGGCACCTTGGTGTCCAGGTTGATCGCGGCCTGCGCGTGCAGCGCAAAGGCGGCCAGCAGCGAGGCGAGGGCGGTGCGGGAGAGTTGTCTGGTCATCGTTGTCGTTATGTCAGGGCGCGGGTCACGGCGCGGAAAGCGGCGGCGGGAGGGACGATTCTACTCTGCGCCCGGCGCCCCAGGCCTGAGTGCAGGCTTAAAACCGACGCAGGCCTCAGGTTTGCGGCCGGATGGGCTGCAAATCCATTAAAATAGCGGGTTTCCGACACCACACCGTTTCAAGCCTATGCCTATCGCCACCACCCAGGAGATCGTCGAGGAGCTGCGCGCCGGGCGCATGGTCATCCTGGTCGACGAGGAAGACCGCGAGAACGAGGGCGACCTGGTGCTGGCGGCCGATTTCGTCACGCCCGAGGCGATCAACTTCATGGTCAAGCATGCGCGCGGGCTGGTGTGCCTGACGCTGACCGAAGAGCGCATCGCGCAACTGAACCTGCCGATGATGACGGCCCGGAACGGGACCTCGTTCGGGACCGCGTTCACGGTGTCGATCGAAGCGGCGGAAGGCGTCACTACCGGCATCTCGGCGGCGGACCGCGCGCGCACCATCCAGGTGGCGGTGGCCAAGAACGCGACCGCGCAGGACATCGTCCAGCCGGGCCACATCTTCCCGCTGAAGGCCGTGAAGGGCGGGGTGCTGATGCGCGCCGGGCACACGGAGGCGGGCTGCGACCTGACCGCGATGGCGGGCCTGACCCCGGCCTCGGTGATCTGCGAGATCATGAAGGACGACGGAACCATGGCGCGCCTGCCGGACCTGCTGGAATTCGCGCACGAGCATGGCCTCAAGATCGGCACCATCGCGGACCTGATCCATTACCGCAGCCAGAACGAGAGCCTGGTCGAGCGCGTGGCCGAGCGCCAGCTGCGCACCGCCGCCGGCGAGTTCAAGCTGATCGCCTACCGCGACAAGCCAAGCCAGAGCGCCCACCTGGCGCTGGTGCACGGCGAGATCCGGCGCGAGGCCGAGACCCTGGTGCGGGTGCACCAGCCGGTGTCGATCCTGGACTTCCTGGAAGCGAAGGCCACCACCCACTCGTGGACCATGCCGGCCGCGATGCAGGCCATCCAGGCGGCGGACAGCGGCGTGATCGTGCTGCTCAACTGCGGCGAGTCGGCCGAGGAGCTGATCGCGCAGTTCGAGGCGCTGGACAAGCCGGCCGTCAAGCCGCAGGGCCGCGCGGCCAGCAACGACCTGCGCACCTACGGCATCGGCGCGCAAGTGCTGCGCGATCTCGGCGTGGGCAAGATGAAGCTGCTGGCGAACCCGCGCAAGATGCCGTCGATGACCGGCTTCGACCTGGAAGTCACGGGCTATCTCGACAAGCCGGCCGGTTAAGACCAGCATCGCGCGTTAAGCAATACTTAACCAAACCCGAATTCGTTTAATTTTACTGAACCACTGATCAAGGAGCCCGCCATGTCCGTTCCAACTTATGAAAGCAGCCTGTCGGGTGACGGCCTGCGCATCGGCATCGTGCAGGCGCGCTTCAATGCGGACGTCGGCCACGGCCTGCTGTCGGCCTGCCTCGCGGAGCTGAAGAAGCTGGGGGTGGCGGATGAGGACATCCTGCACGTGACCGTGCCGGGCGCGCTGGAGATTCCGCTGGCGCTGCAGCGCATGGCCGAGTCGCAGCAGTTCGACGCGCTGGTGGCGCTGGGCGCGGTGATCCGCGGCGAGACCTACCACTTCGAGCTGGTATCGAACGAATCGGGCGCGGGCATCACGCGGGTGGGCCTGGACTTCGGCATCCCGATCGCCAACGCGGTGCTGACCACCGAGAACGACGAACAGGCCGAGGTGCGCATGGCGCAGAAGGGCACCGACGCGGCGCAGGTGGCGGTCGAGATGGCGAACCTGATGATCGCCCTCGAAGAGCTGCAGGCGGACGAGGAATAAACAAGGGCATCAAGATGACTGACAAACTGGTACACGCAAACCCGAGCAAGAACCGCACCCCGCGCCACCGCGCGCGCGAGTTCGCGCTGCAGGGCATCTATCAATGGCTGCTGAACCGCGACGACGCGACGGTGGTGGTGAATAACATCCGGGCCGCGCACGGCTTCGACAAGGCGGACGCGGAGCACTTCACGCAGCTGGTGCGCGGAGTCCTGAAGGACGCTCCGGATCTGCGCGAGGACATCACGCCGCTGCTGGACCGCAAGCTGGACGAGATCTCGCCGATCGAGCACGCGGTGCTGCTGATCGGCGCCTATGAGCTGAAGAACAACCTGGAGATCCCGTATCGCGTGGTGATCAACGAGGCGGTGGAGCTGACCAAGTCCTTCGGCGGCATCGACGGCCACAAATACGTAAACGGGGTGCTGGACAAGCTGGCCGCCTCGCTGCGCGCCACCGAGGTGCAGGCCGCGAAGAAGTAAGCCTGCGCCCCTGGCACCGTGATCAACGCCTCTTCGCGAGGCGTTTTTTTCGTCCGCCGCCCGCGCCGGACAATAAAAAAGCCACCGCGCGGGTGGCTTTTCGAAGGGGCGCGGTGGCTTAGTTGAGGACCGCCACCTGGTCATGCGTCTCGGGCTTCGGCGCATCTTCCTTCACCACCGTGGTCGCCGGCGCGGCGACTGGAGCGGCCACCGGCACCGGATTGGTGATCGGGACGTTCTTGCCCTTGGCGACGAGCTTCAGCTTGTTGTACTCGGACAGCACCTTGAAGCCATAGCCGGAATCGGTCTCGAAGGCGGCCGCGCCGACGTAGGTCTTGAGGCCCGCTTCCACCGAACCGCCGCGGGTCACGTAATCCTTGAGGATCAGCGCGCCGACGCGGATGTTGGCCACCGGGTTGAGCGCCGCCTGCACGCCGCCCATGTCCTTGAACTTGTCGTTGTGGACCTTGCTCATCACCTGCATCAGGCCTTGCGCGCCCATCGGGCTCTCGGCGAACGGGTTGAGGCCCGATTCGATCGCCATCACGGCCAGGATCAGCAGCGGGTCGAGCTTGATCTCGCGCGCCGTCAGGTAGGCGGTCGAGACCAGCATGTCGGTCGCATCGCCCGCCACACGGTAGCGGCGCGACAGCCAGCTGGTGACCGCCTGCTGCTGCTTGCGGCTGCCCAGCAGGGCCTTCTCTTCCGCCGACAGCGGCTCCGGATCGCGTTCGATCGACGGATTGCCCTGCGGGCCGTCCATCAGGGCGGTCAGCGAGGGCGCCTGGACTTGCGGCACGCTCGCGGCGGCCGGGTTCAGCAGGTGCGACAGCTTTTTGCCGAGATCGGGATTGATATACAGCGCGGCCAGCACCACCAGGGCCGACACGCCGACTACACTCAAAGTATGCTGCATTGCAGTAAGGAAACTGCGTGCCGATTTGCCCAGTGAGATGGTCTTCACGGGCTGGCTGGCTGCCTGGGTAAGCTTCGCGCCCACCGCATTGAAACGATTCATTCTCGAATCTCCCCTTTGTCGCGGCAAAAAAGCTCTCCGGCGTGGCGCTCTGGAAGACCAGGGACACCGCGTTGGGCTACTCGTGCCGTGCATCAGAAATATCGTCTAACGTCGCTCATGCGTACGAAAAACGCCGTCATTGCTTCGCCTGGTCTGGCCATCCGCCGGAAGCGGCCCCGGCCAGGGGACTCCACAACTATGCTGGGGGATCAGGCTCGTCGCCTGGGGAAAAACACTCCTTAAAATGTTCGTGGGGCCCCCACCCCGTGGCTGCGTTGAGTCGGCTAAAATCGGGGCCGCGCTGGGCCTGCCGCTCATCAAGTAGGGCGCATTGTAGGGCGCGGCTTATGTCGCGTCAACACTAACACAATAGCCTCTTATAACTTCTGATTCTAAAGAAACTTGCTGCGTCGCATCAATGCCCAGTAAAATCAACCACTTGGGCGTGCTAATTCAACAAGTTCTTTTGAGCTGAAAAAGATGTAACAAGCGATGAAATACTCTGATCTGCGGGATTTTATTTCCCAGTTGCAAGGAATGGGCGAACTTAAGCGGGTTTCGACCCCGGTCTCGCCGCATCTGGAGATGACGGAAGTCTGTGACCGCACCCTGCGCGCGGGCGGACCGGCGCTGCTGTTCGAGAACCCCACCGGGCACAGCATGCCGGTGCTGGGCAACCTCTTCGGCACCCCGCGCCGGGTGGCGCTGGGCATGGGCGCCCAGGATGTCAGCGAGCTGCGCCAGATCGGCCACGTGCTGGCGCGCCTGAAGGAGCCAGAGCCGCCCAAGGGGTTCAAGGATCTGATGGGCATGGGCTCGCTGGTGAAGGCGGTCTGGGACATGTCGCCCAAGGAGCTGCGCAGCGCGCCGTGCCAGGAGATCGTGTGGGAGGGCGCCGATGTCGACCTGGCGCGCCTGCCGATCCAGCATTGCTGGCCAGGCGATGTGGCGCCTCTGATTACCTGGGGCCTGGTGATCACCAAAGGGCCCAACAAGAAGCGCCAGAACCTGGGTATCTACCGCCAGCAGGTGCTGGGTCCGAACAAGGTCATCATGCGCTGGCTGGCGCACCGCGGCGGCGCGCTGGACTTCCGCGAGCACGCCATCAAGAACAAGGGGCAGCCGTATCCGGTGGCCGTCGCCTTGGGCGCGGACCCGGCCACCATCCTCGGCGCGGTGACGCCGGTGCCGGATACGCTGTCCGAATACCAGTTCGCGGGCCTGCTGCGCGGCAGCCGCACGGAACTGGTGAAGGCGATCGGCAGCGAGCTGCGGGTGCCGGCCGGCGCGGAGATCGTGCTGGAAGGGCATATCTACCCGGACGAGAACCATCCGAGCGGCTACGAGCATGCGCTGGAAGGGCCGTATGGCGACCACACCGGATATTACAACGAGCAGGACTGGTTCCCGGTGTTCACCATCGACCGCATCACCATGCGGCGCGACCCGATCTACCACTCTACGTATACAGGCAAACCGCCGGACGAGCCGGCGGTGCTGGGCGTGGCGCTGAACGAGGTGTTCGTGCCGCTGCTGCAAAAGCAGTTCAGCGAGGTCACCGACTTCTACCTGCCGCCGGAAGGCTGCAGCTACCGGATGGCGGTGGTGCAGATGAAGAAGCAGTATCCCGGGCACGCCAAACGCGTGATGTTCGGGGTGTGGAGTTTCCTGCGGCAGTTCATGTATACCAAGTTCATCGTGGTGGTGGACGAGGACGTGAACATCCGCGACTGGAAAGAGGTGATCTGGGCGATCACCACGCGCGTCGATCCGCTGCGCGATACCACGCTGGTGGGCAATACGCCGATCGACTATCTGGACTTTGCCTCGCCGGTCAGCGGGCTGGGGTCCAAGATGGGTATCGACGCCACCAACAAGTGGCCGGGCGAGACCGACCGCGAGTGGGGCACCACTATCGAGATGACGCCGGAAGTGAAGGCACGCGTGGACGCGATCTGGGGCGAGCTGGGGCTGTAACTGATGCTTGCCTCGACATTGTAAAAGGTGCTATGTTGCCGGGAGATCAACCTGGTGACGTGACATGCGCTTTCTCCCCATCCTGTTAGCCGCCTCCCTGCTGGCCCTGGCGTCCTGCGGCGGCGGTTCGAGTTCCCAGCCGCCGCCGCCGCCGCCCCCGCCGCCTGTCACCGCAGCCTGCGTACCGGCAAATTACACGGGCACCCCTGACCTCATCCTGCTGGCGGGGAACATGGGGCCGTTTGGGTATTCGGTGGACGCTCCGGCGCCGTATGCCTTGTTTGACTCTCCCATGGGTCTGGCATCCGACGGCCAGGGCGGCGTCTACATCACAGATATCGATAGCCAAAACATCCGCCGACTGCGGAACGGCGTGGTGACCACGGTGGCGGGGCGCGCGAATCTTCAGGGTGGCGTCTCCCCGAGCGGTGACTACAAGGACGGGACCGGGCAAGAGGCCGGCTTCCAGAATCCTCGCAACGCGGTGGTGGGACCGGATGGCAACCTGTTCGTGTCCGACGCCTGGGCCGGCACGATCCGCAAAGTCACGCCCGCCGGCGTGGTCACGACGTTCGC
Source organism: Zemynaea arenosa (assembly GCF_004614185.1). GTDB lineage: Bacteria > Pseudomonadota > Gammaproteobacteria > Burkholderiales > Burkholderiaceae_D > Telluria > Telluria arenosa. The sequence continues at coordinate 19,129 of NZ_SPVF01000108.1, forward strand.
CGGCCGTGTCGATGAACATACCCAGGTCGATGGCCCGCTCGCGACGGCCCGCTTCGAGAACCCGGATGCGTTGGCAGCTGACGCCGACGGCAACATCTACGTGGCCGATGCCGGAACCGTGCGAGTGATCGGCCGTGACGGGCAGGTGCGCACGCTCGCCGGTGCCCCTGGTGAGCGGGTCGTGCGCGATGGTCCGGTTGCGACCGCGCGCTTCGGTACTGTCGCAGGCATCGCAGTGACCGCCTCTGGCGCGCTATTCGTTACCGATACCAATACGGTGCGACGCCTTGCCGACGGTAAGGTGACCACGCTTGCCGGTGTACCCAACGACCTGACTCGGTACGCCAACGGGACGGGAGCCGAGGCGCGCTTCTATTTCGCCAGCGGCATCGTGGCCGACCCGGACGGCACTCTCTACGTCGCGCAATTTGGGGCCATCCGCCGCGTGACTCCGGAGGGCGTGGTGTCCACCCTCGCGGGCGGGCCCGAGACGGGCTATGCCGATGGCACCGGTGCCGCGGCACAGTTTACAGGCCTGTCCGGACTGGTTCCTGATGGTACGGGAGCGCTGCTGGTCGCTGACACGCAAAACCGGATGATCCGCCGCGTGACCAAGGCGGGCGAGGTCGCGACGGTCGCCGGCGTGGCGCGTGTCGTCGGGCATGCCGACGGAACCGGCGCCGCTGCCAGCTTTGACAACCCGACGGGCATCTTCGCCGAATGTTCGGGGCAGTTCCTGGTCGCGGACGGCAATGTGCGGCGCGTCACGGGAACCGGTGCCGTCACCACGGTGACCGATATCAGCGCCGACCATGTGGTGACGGGCCTTGACGGTCGTGTGGTGGCCAATGGGTATGTGGGCGGGGACGTCAACATACCGGCCTTGCTCAAGACCTCGGCGTCCGGGACGACGATCCTTGCCTACTGGGCACCGGGCCGCATGGCTTACGATGGCCAAGGGAACCTGTACTTCATCAGCGGGACACAGGTGAAGAAACTGACCCCCGATGGACAGGTCACGGTGTTGGCGGGCAGCGATCAAAGCATGTCGTTCCGTCCTACGCATGCAGATGGCACGGGCGAAAGTGCCGCCTTTGCGGGTTTGGCCGGGCTGGCGGTCGACAAGGCCGGGAACGTCTTTGTGAGCGAGAGCCGGGTGTGGTGGAAGCCAGAGTTTTTCCCGGCCGCGAACCTTCGGAAGATCACGCCGGCCGGGGTCGTGACCACGGTGGCGGGCGCCTTCGGGCAGCCCGGCAACGTCGACGGAACCGCGAGCACGGCGCGCTTCAGCAACCCGCAGGGCTTGGCCTTTGATGACCGGGGCAACCTGTACATCGCCGATACCGGCAACAATGCGATTCGCAAAATGGCGCCGGACGGGACGGTCAGCACCGTAGTCGCGCGTTACGCCACATTCGTGCCCGGACCGCTGAGTCAGGCGTCCGTCCTCGCGCCGCGCTGGATCGCCATCAACGGCAACACCATGGCGATCACTGCCCAGCAGGGCGTGCTGTTGCTGCGCGGCTTGCATTAGCGCGGGCGCTCCCCGGCACTCCGGCTGCGTTTGCCGGGGCGCCGGGGGTCGGTTATAATGTGTGCTGGCGGGCCCCTGCGCATTGCGGCGTAGCCAACCTGGTCAGGTCGGGAACGAAGCAGCCACAGTTACTTACCGCAAGTGCCGCAGATCAGGCTCGCCTCCTTCTTTCTTCCGTCCGGCCGCCGTGCATCCTGGTGCAACTCCGCACCATCTTTCCCTGTCCAACCAGTGCTTCGGTGACCGTTCCGGCGGCTGCTACAATGGGTTTTTTGCGGCCCGGCGGCAGGCCATGGTTGCGTTCACATACGGTAAAATCCCAGCATGTCCTATCAAGTCCTCGCCCGCAAATACCGTCCCCGCAATTTCGAGACGCTGGTCGGCCAGGAGCACGTGGTGCGCGCGCTCACGCATGCGCTCGGCACGGGCCGGCTGCACCACGCCTACCTGTTCACCGGGACCCGCGGCGTGGGTAAGACCACGCTCTCGCGCATTCTGGCCAAGTCGCTCAACTGCACGGGGCCGGACGGCACCGGCGGGGTGACCGCGCAGCCGTGCGGCGTGTGCGAGGCCTGCACGGCGATCGACGCCGGGCGCTTTGTCGACTATATCGAAATGGACGCGGCCTCCAACCGCGGCGTGGACGAGATGGCGCAGCTGCTGGAACAGGCGATCTATGCGCCGTCCAACGCGCGCTACAAGGTCTACATGATCGACGAAGTCCACATGCTGACCAACCACGCGTTCAATGCGATGCTCAAGACGCTGGAGGAGCCGCCGGAACACGTCAAGTTCATCCTCGCGACCACCGATCCGCAGAAGATTCCGGTGACCGTGCTGTCGCGCTGCCTGCAGTTCAACCTGAAGCAGATGCCGCCGGGGCATATCATCGGGCACCTGGAAAATATCCTCGGGCAGGAAGGCATTACCTACGACAGCGGCGCCTTGCGCTTGCTGGCGCAGGGGGCGCATGGGTCGATGCGGGATGCGCTGTCCTTGACCGATCAGGCCATTGCGTATGCGGCGGGGCAGGTCACGCTGGAGGCGGTGCAGGGGATGCTGGGGGCTTTGGACCAGTCGTATCTGGTGCGCTTGCTCGATGCGCTGGCCAACCAGGACGGTGCCGACTTGATGGCGGTGGCCGACGAAATGGCGGCGCGCAGCCTGTCGTACAACGGCGCGCTGCAGGACCTGGGCACGCTGCTGCACCGGATCGCGTTGGCGCAGACGGTGCCGAACGCCGTGCCGGAGGATTTGCCGGAGCTGGCGGATATTCGCCGCCTGGCGGAGGTGTTCGATCCGCAGGAAGTGCAGCTGTACTACCAGATTGCGGTGCATGGCCGGAACGAGATCGGCCTGGCGCCGGATGAATATGCGGGTTTCACGATGACGCTGCTGCGCATGCTGGCGTTCCGGCCGGGCATGGGCGGGGCGGAGAGCACGGGTGGTTCGTCCGGGCCGACGTCGGCCCGCGCTGCTTTGGCAGGCGCCCGCGCCGCGACCGGCGCACGGCCAGCAGTGGCGGCGGTAGGCAGCGCCGCATCGGCAGGCAGCACAGCGCAAGCAGCGAGCTTGATGCCGGCGGGTGGAGCGGCTCTCTCGGCCGCACCGCAAGCGGCTGCCCAGCACGTGGCCCCACAATCCACGCCACCGTCGCAAGTGGCAGGTGTACCGGCCGCGCAGCCAGCGCCCGCAACGCAAGCACCGGCTCCGCATCCGCAAGCCGCAACAGCAGCGCAGGCCGGGCCCGCAACGCAAGTACCGGCTCCGCATCCGCAAGCCGCAACAGCAGCGCAGGCCGGGCCCGCAACGCAA
>NZ_SPVF01000219.1 GCF_004614185.1 Zemynaea arenosa
GGTCTGGTTCTGGGTCACAGTGCCGGTGGTGACCACGGAGCCGGCCGGGGCGATGATGGTGCCGCCGGTCAGGCTGACGTTGCCGCTGGTGGAGCTCACGAAGCCCGGATTGGTGACCTTCAGCTCGCCACCGTCGCCGGCGATCAGGTCAATGTTACCGGTCGTGCTGCGGACGATACCGCCGATGGTCAGGGGGCTGTGCGTCTCCAGGTGGATGTCGCCCTGACCAGACCGCACCGTCTCCTGCATGCTGCTTTCCGTGGAACGGTTGGCCAAGGTCATGGCGCCGTCGTTGACGATGCTGACCATGCCCGGCGAATCGAAGGCGGCGCCGAAGCGATAGGCGAGCCGCAAGTTGAGCGGGCCCGGCGCCAACAGGTTGTTACGCACGTAGATGGAAGCATTGTTATTCTCGACCTGAGCCCACAGCCCGCCCACGCGCGTCATCAGCGGCGCGCTGCTACTGCCTATGCTGTCTTTCGAAATCACAGTGAGATCCGGGCCGTAAATCAGCCCTGTCGAACCGGTCGTGATGGCCTGGCCCTCGACATAAATATCGCCGTTGGCATGCAGCAGGCCGTTGACCTGGATGGCCGCATCGGATCGTACATTGGCCTCGCCATCAGCAGTCACCGTGCCGTTCAACGTGGTCGCACCGGTGGAGTGCATGTACAGGTTCGCGTGGAGACCGGTGGCGGACGCACTACCGCCGAGCGCCAATGTGCCCGTCGAGTCGATGTCCAGTCGCCCGCTATCGCCGACAGCGGCAATATGTCCAGCCAGGTTCATGCCATGGAAAAAGTCCAGCGTCACGTTGTCGCCAACCACGATGCCACCGGAGTTGACGGTGAGTGTGCCTTCATTGTCGCCGACAAGGTTGACGCCGCCCGAACCGCCGTCCAGGACGGAGTCGATGATCAAGCCCGCCAGCGACTTGACGTAGACGCCGCCAGTACCGGTGACTGTCACCCCCGAGGTGCCTGAACCGATATGGCTGCCGCCGCCGAGCTTGATGTTCAGCTGCCCCAGATCGGAACCTGTCAGCGCGCTGATATAGTTGGCAGCGCCATTGTCCAGGTCCACGATGGTGCCGCCGTTGCCTGCGATGTGCACCCTGTTGGCTTTGAGGTTACCGCTCGACGTCGCGGTGATCCCGCCGCCATTGGAGTTCAGGAGCAAGGTACCGTTAGAGCCGCCGTCAAAGGCGCCATAAACCGTGAGCCCACCGGTGCCCAAGTTCAGAGTCATCTGCTGGGCCGTCGACTGAGAGTACAGAGCATTCCCCACCACCTCGATCGGAGCGGTCCGGGTCGCGGAGCCGAATTCCAGTTTGGCCGACTTAAGCTGATCGAGTTCAGTCTGATCGATGGCCAGCGCCGCGCCGTCGACCGCACCACTGCCGAGCTTGATGTCGCGGTAGAGGTGATAGGTGTCGATGTTGATCGAATCGCTCGCCGTGATCCCGGCAATGCTGTTGAGGGTCAGGTTATCGGTACGGAAGAAGACCTTGCCCGCCGATAGCTCTCCACTGGGGTTGAAGGTGATAGAGCCGGAGCCGTAGCTGCCGAGGACGATCGTGCCGGCATCCTGCATTTCCAGCCGGTTGTCGAAGATGATATTGCCGCCGGTCTCAATGACGATGGTGTTGAAGGCACCGCTGGGGTAGCCCCCTGCCCAGCTCCACAGGAAATCTCCGGTAGAGGCGCTGCTGCCGAGATTCACTTCCGCGGCGTGCAAGGATCCCAGCTCCGTCGGCGTCAGCGACAGCTTGCCGCTGTCCCGGTGCGCTGCATCGATAAACTGCATGGTGCGCGAGCCAGTCAAGGGCACGATGGAGATGACGCTGTTGCTGCCACTGGCTGTGACGGCTGTGATATCGCTGCCGGACGAGGGGCCGAACACCAGTGTGTTGGCCTTGAACTCGACGCTGCAGCTGGAGCCGCAGCCGTTGCTGCTATTGATCTTCTTGCCGGCGGCGAGGTTGATCGAGTCGCCCGTCAGTGCGATGTTCCCAGCGGTGAGGTCCGCATTGACATTGATGGCGTGGCCGGCGGTGGCATTTAATGCATGGCCCAGGTTGACCGCGGTATTGAACGTGATGTCGTTGGTGGCCTGCAGAATAACGTCAGAGGTTGCCGCCTCCAGCGTGGCCTTGCTGACCAGCGCGTCCGCGCCTGGGAGCGACGAGAACGCCGCCGCATCGGCCAGCGGCGTGCTGCCGGTGGTGTCGACGATGATGTTCTGGGGATCCAGCAGCCAGGAGCCGCGCTTGCCTTTGGCCGCGGACGTGTCGACGCGGGCCCCGGCCACGGTCAGGTCGTGGCCAGAAGTCTCCACCACGCCACCGTTGCCGCCATTGGCGCCACCGCGCGCGCTGATGCTGCCGAACGCGCTGGTCGCACCATCGGACCACAGCACCACCTTGCCGCCGTTGCCGGTCTGGATAGCGTCGGCCTTGATGCTGGCGCCCTGCCCCAGCCAGGTGTTCTGCGCGTGCGCCACCTGGTCCGCGTTCTTCCCTTGATAGTCGCCACCCACCAGCACCGAGCCACCGCCAGTGGCGCCGCTGGCGTCCACCTGCGCATTGCCGGTCAGGCCCACGCGCGCGCCCAGCAGGCGGATGTCGCCGCCGGGGCCCGCGCCAGTGGCCGTGGTCACGCTGCCCTGCTCCAGCAGCGTGTCGCGGCTGGCCTTGAGGACGATCTTGCCGTTGGCGCCGACCACGGCGCTGTTGGCGTTGACGATGCCGCGCTGGTTCACCAGCGCGCCGTAGATGCCGATGCGGCCACCCTGCGCGATCACCTGGCCCAGGTTGATGGCCTGGTCCGCAGGCGCGGAGACCACCACGTGCAGGTCCGGGTTGCCCGAGTCGACCAGCTGCACCGTGTGGCCCGCGGCCAGCACCACCTGTCCGTTCGGTGCGGTGATGATGCCGCTGTTCTCGACTTGCGGTGCGATCAGGAACACGCTGCCGCCGTTCGGCGTGATGATGGTGCCCTGGTTGGCCACCGCGCCCGCCGCGCCGCCGCTGGCGAAGTTGCGCTTGCCCGCGATGAAGTCCGCGTTGGAGATGTTCAGCGTCGATGCCGTCAGCCCGTTCACGTCGATGCGCGCGTCCTTGCCGAACATGATGCCGTTCGGGTTGATCAGGAAGACGTGGCCGTTCGACTGCAGCGCGCCGAGGATCTGGCTCGGGTCCTGGCCGGTGATCCGATTCAGGACCGCGCTGTCCGCGTTCTGCTGGATGAAGCGGGTGATCTCGCCCGGCGCGATATTGAAGCTCTGCCAGTTGATGATCGCGTTGGGCGTGTTCGTGATCGAGAACACGTTGCCCTGCTGGGCGAAAGTGGCCTGGCCGCTGACCACCACCGGCGCGGTCGGCGCGGCGATGGCAGCGCCAAAGCTGGCCGCCAGCAGGATGGGAAGGATGCGCTTGTTCATGTGATCCTCTTACTTCAATCAGTACGCGAAGCCGACGCGCACGTGCACGCGGTTGCCGCCCGGGAGGGCGCCGTGCTGCACGGCGTGGCCCCAGTCGACCTGCAGGTTCATGCTGGTGCCATAGGACATGCGCAGGCCCAGGCCCACGCTGCCGATGGTGGTGCTGGTGAGTTCACCGGCCAGCGCGTGGTTGCGGCGCACGTAGGCGGCGTCGTAGAAGCCCAGGCCGCGGCACTGCCACTTGCCCGTGGATCCGCACAGCTCCGGGGTCCACGCTTCCAGGTTGGTGTTCAGGCCCGAATCGCCGGCCAGTTCGCGTTCTTCGAAGCCGCGCACCGACGCGGAACCGCCCGCGCCGAACTGCTCGCCCGAGACCAGCGCGTCGCCCGACAGCTGGGCGTTGGCGATGGCGCGCAGCAGCCAGTCGGACGCAGTGCGGCGGGTGAGGTTCCCGGCCAGGCGCACCAGCGTGTACGAGGCCTTGGCGCCGGCGCGCGAGGCGGCGAAAGCAGCGCTGTCGCCCTTGTCCCCACCCGAAACGTTCTTCACCAGCGACGCGGAGAATGCGGCCTCGCCGCCATCCAGAGGCTGGTTGCCGGTGTAGGTGACGGACAGCGGGTGCACCGTGATGTCGTTGCCGAAATTGGAGGTCCCGAGCAGCACGGTGCTGCGGTAGGCCTTCCAGTCGAAGCCATAGATCAGGCTCGATTCGTAGGTGCCGCGCTTGGCCAGCGTGTGGTTGTAGCGGCCACCGTAGACGGTCCCGCGGCCGCTGACCGCGAGGTTGAAGATGCCCGCGGCGACCACGCCCGAATCCACGTTCGAGTAGTTGGCAAACAGGTCGACCGAGTCGCCCAGCTCATACAGCGGGATGTGGTAGCCCGCGCCCCACACGCTCACCTGGTCCGGCTTTTGTGCGGTCGTGGTGTACTGCAGGGAGCCGACGTGGTCGCGGCCGAACAGGTTCGCGTGCTGCAGCGCCGCCGTCACGTGGGTGCGGCCGGTTTCGCCGGTCCCGGTGTTGTCCAGGTTGAGCATCGCGCGCCAGGGCTTCTGGTCGGCGACGTCGATGTTCGCATCCACTTCATCGTCGGCCTGCCCGCCTGCCAGGCGCAGGGTGATCTTCTTGGACGGGTTCTCGTTGGCCGCCTTCAGCTGGGCCGAGACGCGGTCCAGGTTCGGGGTCTGGCCTTCCTGCAGGGCTGGCACGCTGCGGCGGATGTTGGTGGCGTCGAAGTACTTGTTGTCGCGGACGTTGATCTTGCCGATCTTCGTCTGCACGACCACCAGCCGCACCACACCGCCATTCAGCTCCTGCTCCGGCAGGCGCACGCTGACCACGTTGTAGCCGCGCGCGTGGTAGACCGCTTCCAGCGCTTCCAGCGCGCGCTGGACGTCGCCGAAGTCGCGCTCCGCGCCTGCGTAGGGGGCGACGGCGGCGTCCACATCGGCCTGGGGCAGCAGCGTGTTGCCGGTGACGTCGAAACGGGTGATGGCGAAGCGCGGCACGTCGGGCATGCCCGGAGCGGCGGCGGCGTCCTGCGCGGCGGGTGCCGTTTGTGCCCACGCCGCGCTCACAGCCGCAGCCAGCACGGAGCCTGCGAGCAGGCGTGCGAAAGGTAGTCTCATGCTTTGGACTCGACTTCTTCTGGTTATTGTTTTGGGAAGGGAACTGACGCAGAGAGTTTATCGAGAAATATCTTGCGCGTCAGAAAAAAACTTGGCTGGGAGAAAAATTTAGCGTGCAACGCAACATTTCTGGACATCACCCCCCAAGGGTGGGGGACTTGGAATGGCGATTTACTTGGTTTCGAAGGTGGTGACGCCGTCCCAGCCCTCGCCCGGCGTGTGCGCGCGGAACCACTCGATGCGGTCGAGATAGAGCTGGTACAGGCCGAATCCGGGGTCGACCGCCTGCAGCTCGGTGAGGATCGCGTGCGCGTCGTCCCAGCGCTGCGCGCGCACGTGGGCCAGCGCCTCGTGCCAGCGGTTGACGGCCGCCAGGGTGGCGCCATCGACCTCGCCCGCCTTGCCCAGCGGCTCATAGATCGCGACCGGCTCGTTCTTGCCCTTCACGCGCACCAGATCGAGCTCGCGGTAGATGAATTCCGGGGCCGCGGCGCGCGTGGCGGCGCCCACGCAGACGCCAACGCCATAGACCTTGGTGATGCCCTCCAGGCGCGAGCCCAGGTTCACCGCGTCGCCCATCACCGTGTAGGCCTTGCGGATGGCGGACCCCATGTCCCCCACGTGCATCATGCCGGTGTTGAGACCTATGCCGATCTTCAGTTCGGGCCAGCCGCGCTTGAGGAAGTCCTCGTTCAGCTTCGTCGCCGAGGCCTGCATCAGCAGCGCGGTGGCCACCGCCCGGCTGGCGTGGTCCGGCTGGTGCACCGGTGCGCCCCAGAAGGCCATCACCGCGTCGCCGATGTACTTGTCCAGCGTGCCGCGGTGGGCGGAGCGGATGTCCTCGGACATCGCGGTGAGGTAGAGGTTGATGTACTCGCGCAGGTCCTTGGGTGACAGGCCCTCCGAAATGGTGGTGAAGCCGCGCACGTCCACGAACATCACGGTCAGCTCGCGCGATTCGCCGTCCATGTTGTAGGCGTCCGGGTCTTCGGCCATCTCGGCCACCAGCTCGGGTGCAACGTACTCGCCGAAGCGGTTGACCAGGCCCTGGTTCTTGCGGTGCGTGGTCAGGTAGCCCAGCACCGCGTTCACCACAAACAGCGCCAGCACCAGCAGCAGCGGGGTGGCGCCGTTGTAGACCAGGTCGTGCCGGGTGTAGGCATACTGGCCCAGCATGGCCAGACCCGCCATCGCGCACACGCCGATGCCGACGGAGGCCAACGGGCCGACCACGCCGAGGGCCAGGGTCAGGGCGATGCCCACCGCGAGCACCACCGCGGTCTCGATCGTGGTGGCGTTCTGGCCGCGGTGCTTGAAGCGCCCCTCCAGGATGGACTTGATGATGTTGGCGTGGATCTCGACCCCAGGGTACTGCGGGTTGACCGGCGTAGCCCGCAAATCGACCAGGCCAGGGGCCGTGGTGCCGATGAGGACAATCGTGTCTTTCAGCGTGGCCGCTGGCACGCGGCCCGCCAGCACGTCGGCGGCCGAGACGTAGTTGAAGGCGCCGCCCTGCGGGCCGCCCCGGCCGCGGTACTGGATCACGGTGGTCATGCCCTCGCCCACCGGCACCTTGTAGCGCTTGGCCATCGACTGCAGCAGCTGGATCGCGTCCACGCCGCCGGCGGCGCGCTGGCTGTCCGAGAGCGTGTCCACGGTCTCCGTGAACACCGGCTTGATGGCGCGGATCTTCAAGTGCTGGGCAATGGTGGCCAAGGCCAGCGACGGGTAATAGCCTTCGCCGACCTTCTGGATCAGGAAGACCGTGCGCACCAGGCCATCGTCATCCGTCGACACTGCAAAGCTGCCCGCACCGGCGGCGGTGCGCTGCAGCTTGGCGATATTCGCTTCGAAGCCTGGCGCATGGAAGGCGTCGAGCTCGCGGCCATTCAGGTCCTGTTCCGTGAACAGGGGCTTGGGCAGCACGCCCTTGTGCTGGTCGATGGAGGGCGTGAAGCCCAGCACCACCGGGCGGCCCTGCAGCGCGGAGGCGAACTGCCCATCGAAATCAAGCGCGCCGCGCAGGGCGCTCACGCGCTCGCCCACCTCGGGCAGATCCGCCAGCTCCGTCTTCGCCAGCTTTTCCAGCACGCCGTAGCCGGAGCTGGTGTCCGGCTCCGGGAAGTCGATGTCGTAGCCGACCACGCTGACGTGGTAGCGGTCGAACAGCTGGTCGATCAGCTTCGCGTGGACGTTGCGGCTCCAGGGGAAGCGGCCCACTTCCGACAGCGCCTTGCCGTCGATGTCCACGATGACGATGCGCGGGTCCTTCTCGACCGGGTCCAACCGGAGCTGAAGGCCGGAGAGGAACTGGTCGAAGCGGTCCAGCGTTTCGCTGTGCAGGTAGGAGAGGACGTGGGCGGCGGCGAGCATGGTGAGCGCCAGGCCGAGGGCCCAGCGGATGCCGTGCTTGCCCAGCGAGCGGCGGGCGCGCGCGAACGGCAGGCGTAACCGCGCTCCCATACGCTGCAGCATTCCCATCCCGCCCTGCTCCGCTTACGGCTTGTAGCCCGGGATCTGCGCTTCGTCCACGTGGTCGATCTGGCGCGGGTCCATGTTCTTCTGCGCGAAGGTCAGGTAGACCTTCTGGCGCACGAAGATATCGAAGAGGTCCGGGTCGATGTGCCCGTTGAGCGCGAAGTTACCGAGGATGCGCATCGATTCCGACAGCGGCTTGCCCTTCTTGTACGGACGGTCGCGCGCGGTCAGGGCTTCGAAGATGTCCGCGATGGCCATCAGGCGGGCCTGCACCGACATCTGATCCTTCGTCAGCCCGCGCGGATAGCCTTTGCCATCCATGCGCTCGTGGTGGCCGCCCGCGTATTCCGGCACATTGGCCAGGTGCTTGGGCCAGGGCAGCGACTCCAGCATCTTGATGGTCATCGAGATGTGGTTGTTGATGATCTTGCGCTCGGCGTCGTTCAGGGTGCCGAAGCGGATGGTCAGGTTCATCGCTTCCTCGTCGGACAGGAAGTCCTGCTCCTGGCCGTCCGGTCCGGTCCAGCGGTACTTGGCGATGGCGCGCACGCGCTCCTGGTCGTCCGGCTTCATGCCTTCCCCGCCCACATTCGCCACGCGCAGGAACTCGCGGTCCGCGCGCAGGCGGGCCAGGTCGGCGGCCAGCGCTTCGTCGATGGCGGCGTGGTTCGCACCCGGCTCGCACTTCATCTTCAGCGCGCGGATCTCGGCGTCGCGCAGCAGCACTTCGAAGCGCGTGTCGATCATGTGGATGCGGTCGAAGATCGTTTCCAGCTTGGTGGCCTTGTCCACCACGTGCACCGGGGTCGTGATCTTGCCGCAGTCGTGCAGCAGGCCGGCCAGCCAGAGTTCCTTGCGGTCGCCGTCGGTCATGCGGAAGTCGGCCAGCGGGCCTTCGCTGGTGTTGTGGACTGCCTCCGCCAGCATCATGGTCAGCTCGGGCACGAACTGGCAATGGCGGCCGGTGTACGGCGACTTCTCGTCGATGCCGATGTTAATCAGGTTGACCAGGGCTTCCAGCAGTTCTTCCAGCTGGCGGATCAGCTGCTGGTTGGTCAGCGCCACCGCCGCCTGCGCGGCCAGAGCCTCGATGAAGCGCTGGTCGGTCTGCGAGAACGAGACGATCTCGCCGCTGGCCGGGTCCTTGCAGTTGATCAGCTGGAGCACGCCCACCAGCTCCCCCTCATGGTCGCTCATCGGCACCGTGAGGAAGGACTTGGAGTGGTAGCCGAAATTGGCGTCGAACGAGCGCATGCCCGAGAAGTTGAAGACGTCCGCCTTGTACACGTCCTCGATGTTGACCGACTGGCGGAAGTTGGCCGCATACGCCGCCACCGACGACAGGTTCTGGTGGCCCCACTGGTCGTACAGCGGGACGCTCGGGATGTCGATCTCGTTGCCGCTGGCGCCACCCTGGTAGATGTTCAGTGTGTCGTTGATCGAGATGTAGAAGTTGAGGCTTTGCTTGTCCGCGCTGGGGCGGTACAGGGTGCCGCCGTCCGCGTTGGTCAGGCTCTTCGCGACGCGCAGGATGCGTTCGAGCAGCGAGCCGGTGTCCGGCGAATTGCCGAGCGCCACACTCAATTCGGTGAGCTGGTCGAGCCGCTGCGCGATCTGGGTGTGGTTGAGTTCATGCATGGAAAGAGGCGCCGAAAAGTTGTTTTAATTGCTCGGATATTTCCGAACTGTAATCTCCTCAAGTGTACTGAAGAGCCTGCCGCATGTACACGAAAGATTGCATCCGCAGTCCCCCCATATCGGCGGGAAGCAACAAAAATTGAAGCTTTCATCCTGTAAAACCGCTATCATCCACGGCAACATTTTTGAGAAAGCGCGGCCGTTCCGAGCCGCCTCGGCTGACGGTCCAAGGGAGCTTGTTCATGAAATTCCGTTTTTGGGGCGTGCGCGGATCGATTCCGTCGCCCGGTCCACGTACGGCGCGCTACGGCGGCAACACCACCTGCATCGAAGTCCAATCCGACAACGGCACCCTGATCGTCCTTGATGGTGGCACCGGCCTGTTCGCCCTCGCGCAGAACCTCATGACCCGGCCGCAGCCGATCTCCGCGAACATCTTCATCACCCACAGCCACTGGGACCACATCCACGGCCTGCCCTTCTTCACCCCGCTGTTCGTGAAGGGTTCCAAGGTGCGCCTGCATGGCGCCAAGGATCCGCTGACCGGCAACGGCATCGAACACGTGATGCAGGCCCAGCTCCAGAACAGCTACTTCCCCGTCAGCGAAACGCAGATGGATGCGACCATTGAATACCGCACGCTGTCGCTGGAAGAACCAATTCCTGTCGGTGATGCGACCGTGTCGAATGTGGTCATGAACCACCCGGTGACCAATCTGGGCTACCGGATCAGCTGCAACGGCAAGGCGGTCTTCTTCACTGGAGACCATGAGCCGTTCTACAACATCCACCCGGTGGGCGATCCGCGCCACGACGAATACGCGCTGTGGATGGAAGCACGCCAGGAAGCGATCGATCGCGCCATGCGCGGCGTGGATGCGCTGATCGTCGACTGCTCGTACACGCGCGACGAATACCCGGCCAAGCAGGGCTGGGGCCACGGCACCTTCGACTCCGCGCTGGCGATGGCCGTGCGCGTGGGCGCCAAGGCCCTGTACTGCACCCACCACGAACCGACCCGCGGCGACGACGAGCTGGAAGCCGCGTTCAAGGAAGTCATGGCGCGCTACCAGCCGCTGCCCCATGGCCTGAGAGTCGTCCTGGCCTACGAAGGCCTGGAAGTCGAACTGTAATCAAGCTCCCCACATGAACGCCGTCCCCGCCCCGCGCAGCGAGACCGACCTGCGCCTGGAATTCTTCAAGAAGCTGCAGACCGTCACCACCAAGATCCACGCCACCAGCAATCTCGATGAGATCATGCTGGACCTGGGCATGGAGTTCTGTGACCTGTTCAACTGCGACCGCTTTACGCTGTACGCGGTGACGCCAGAAAAGGACCACATCGTCTCCAAGGTCAAGACGGGGCTCACTTCCTTCCGCGACCTGAAGCTGCCGATCAACGCGACTTCCATCGCAGGCTGGGTCGCAGCCACGCGCATGACCGCCAACATCGCCGACGTGTATGACGACGTGGAGCTGCGCCGCCTGTCGCCCGAGCTGCACTTCCAGCGCGGCGTGGACCAGCGCACCGGCTACCGCACGCGCGAAATGCTGGTGGCGCCGCTACTGGCGGTGCAGACTGGCGACCTGCTGGGCGTCATCCAGTTCATCAACAACCGCGCGGGCGGGCCGTTCTCGCGCATCTGCCTGGAGGGGGTGAAGGAGCTGTGCGAGACGCTGTCCGTCGCCTTTAGCCAGCGCATGAAGCCGCCCCAGTTCGTGCGCACCAAGTACGACGCGCTGGTGGCAGATGCGGTCATCTCCGGGCCCGAGCTCGAACTGGCGCAGCGCTCCGCGCGCAAGAAGGACCTCGATATCGAGGACGTGCTGGTGAACGAATTCCAGGTCAAGCCGGCCGCCATCGGTGCGGCGCTGGCGAAGTTCTTCAACGTGCCGTACGAGACGTTCAAGCCGGACCGCGTGAAGCCGGTGGAGCTGCTGAAGAACCTGAAGGAGCAGTACGTCGAGGAGAACGGCTGGCTGCCGCTGGAGGACGGGCCGCAGGGGCTGGTGGTGCTGACCATCGACCCGGAACGCGTGAATTCCTCGCGCATCGTGAACCAGATCTTCCCGAAGTCGCGTGTGACCTACCGCGTGACGACCAACGAGGAGTTCCGGCTCACCACGGGGCTGTTCTTCGGCAGTGCCACGGGCGATCTGGCCTCGGTGGGCGAACTGCTGTCGGGGATGGAAGTCTCCGAAGATGATGAGGGCGAAGGCGGCGGCGACGTCTCCGAGGCCGTCGAGAATGAGCTGGTCAAGCTGGTCAACAAGGTGATCATCGACGCCTACCGCCAGGGCGTGTCGGACATCCACATCGAGCCCCTGCCCGGCAAGGGCAAGACCGGCATCCGCTTCCGCAAGGACGGCACGCTGGTGCCCTACATCGAGATCCCGGGGAGCTACCGCAGCGCGCTGGTCGCGCGCATCAAGATCATGTGCGACCTCGATATCTCCGAGCGCCGCAAGCCGCAGGACGGCAAGATCAAATTCAAGAAGTTTGGACCTTTGGATATCGAGCTGCGTGTCGCCACGATTCCTTCGACCGGTGGCGTCGAGGATATCGTCATGCGTATCCTCGCGGCGGGTGAGCCGATCCCGCTGGACAAGCTGGGCGTCCTGCCGTTCAACCTCGATCGGCTGAAGTCCGCGATCGAAAAGCCGTATGGCCTGTTCTTCGTGTGCGGCCCTACGGGTTCCGGTAAGACGACCACGCTTCACTCGGTGCTTTCGTATCTCAACACGCCCGAGACGAAGATCTGGACGGCCGAGGACCCGGTCGAGATCACGCAGAAAGGCCTGCGCCAGGTGCAGGTGAACCGCAAGGCGGGCCTGGACTTCGCGACCGTCATGCGCGCCTTCCTGCGCGCGGACCCGGACATCATTATGGTCGGCGAGATGCGGGACAAGGAGACTGTCTCCACCGGCATCGAAGCGTCGCTGACCGGCCACCTGGTGTTTGCGACGCTGCACACCAACAGCGCGCCGGAGTCCATCGTGCGTCTGCTGGACATGGGCATGGACCCCTTCAACTTCGCCGACGCGCTGCTCGGCATCCTGGCGCAACGGTTGGCCAAGCGGTTGTGCTCATCGTGCAAGCAGGCGTATCACCCCAGTGATGAGGAGCTGCAGCTGCTGCTGGCGGAGTATTGCGAGGAGCTGCTCAATACCGACGCATTCAAGCGCAATCCAGAGGCGGAAAAGGCTAAGGTGCTGGGTGGATGGAAGCAGCGATACGCCGATTCCAACGGCGTCTTCACGATGTACCGCGCTGTCGGCTGCAACGAGTGCACCAAGGGCTACCGGGGCCGCGTAGGCTTACACGAGCTGATGCTCGGCTCGGACAAGGTCAAGAAGCTCCTGACCGAACACGCCCGCGTGGCTCAGCTCCTCGCCGCAGCGCTCGAAGATGAGATGATGACGCTTAAGATGGATGGCATCGAAAAGGTCCTCTCAGGGATTACCGACATCAAAATGGTGCGTGCCGTTTGCATCAAGTAAGTCAGGCTTAAATCGATCACGACGATGAAGGATTAGCCAATGCAATGTCGCCGAAGAAATCAGAAGCGATAGATGTCATCAGGGTAATCGCGTAGTCTCGGTTGGCCTGTCGCTGTGGGTCGATCGCCGCCCTTTGCGTCGCCATTCACATGATGAAGCGTCAATCCGAGGAAGCTCGCGCTCAGACCGCATCAGCTGATCGACGAGCGCTCCTGCGACGCATGGAACCTCTCAATGCATTCCTGGACCGCGCTTGAAATCGCGAGAGCTCTTCAAGTACACGTCTTCGGAGTTCAAGATTACTGGGATACTGCTTCACGCTGGTAGCCCCGGAAGAGCTAGAGTCAATCGGTAAGGCGTTACAGCAAATTCCCTTGCACACGCTGGAGTCGTACATAATGGTCAATGGAGTGTTCGACATGGTCGAACACCTCAGAGAACTGATGTCGTTCGCTCGCAAACACGTGGCGGCTGGCGATGTTCACTTCGTCTTCGAAGAAGCGGACGGGCGCATCGTCGCCTATCACTACAAAAAGATTGCCGAGTTGCGGTCGGAAATGAGGCAGGCGATGCGTGTTCTTGGGTACCGCCCGATTAAGGCCGAAGAAGAGGCAGAACCTACCAATCCCGCCTGATCTGGAAAGACTGTAGTCCACCCGCCGGTCCACACGGTCAGCAACTGGCAATATTCGACAATTCGCGCGCACTGTTGCCTTTTCGCCCAAACAGATCCGAACGACTCACTCAGCCAACAACCGGTCAAGGCTAGCGCGGGGGCTTGCGCAAGATCAAACGCTTGCGTTGCGGCTCGTCAAGAATCACCACTTCTCACGTCCAATCGGAGGCGAATCATGGCGGTTGACGCATATCTGCAGATCGATGGAATCAAAGGTGAGTCGATGGACGACAAGCACAGGGAATGGATCGAATGCCTGGACGTGGACTTCGGCGTTGACCAACCCCGTAGTGCTGTCACATCAACTGCTGGCGGACATACGGCCGCGCGAGCGGAGTTCGATGAAATCGTCGTCGCGAAGCTCACTGATTTATCGACGCCACTTTTGCTCCAACACTGCGCGATGGGCAAGACGATCCCGAAGGCCAAATTCGAGTTCTTCCGAGCTGACGGAAACGGCGAAACGCGTGAAGTACTTCGAAATGTCGCTGGAAAACGTACTCGTTGGCTCAGTTAAGCCCGGCCTCACGCCGTCCGGCGGCATGCAGGAACACTTCCATCTCAAGTTCAGCAAAGTGGTGTGGAAGTACACCCAGCAGAAAATCGCAGGTGGAGCTGGCGGTACGACTGTCGGCGGATGGGATCTGTCGACCAATAAAGTCGTTGCCTGATCAGGGTAACGCCATGCCAGCAATCGACGTGGACAAGTTCACTGACCACCTGCGCGAGAAGGCCGACAAGAGCGGCTATGGGAAGGGCCAGTGCGCGCTTCGTGTCAGGGAAGCGCTTGCTGCCGGAGGCTACACACCTTCAACCTGGCCACGGCATGCCAAGGATTGGGGCTCGTGGTTGCTTCGAGCCGGATTTCAGACTGTGAAGGTAACAGACCTCTCGGCGTACAAGCCTCTAAAGGGTGATGTCGCAGTAATCCAAGCCACCACAAGCAGCAAGAGCGGCCATATCCAAGGCTATGACGGCACAAGCTGGATTTCCGACTTTGTTCAAAAGCGCGGGTTCTGGCCCGGTCCTGCATATCGTGACGAGACGCCTGACTATGTTGTCTACCGCCCGTAATCGAGCGCTCTTTTGCGCCGCCATTGTCCTGGTTTGCTTCGGCGTAGGTGCCGAAGAAATGCAGGGAGCTCTGTCATGCGAAAGTACCGACGGTGAAGCCAGTGAGCTCGTCCACGCGCAGTCAGGGGTACGTCGAATACAACCGCACGTACTTGAGATCAGAACGAAGAAAGGCGTTCGGCGCTTCAGCGATCAGCCGCCGCATACTGACGGCGAAATGGGTGGCGTGCACTGGCGATATTGCGGATTCAACTCCGACATGAAGGCTCACCTTATCGGAAGAACGGACGCAGGCATCCACTCGGGCGAACTGTTGATGATCGAGAGCGGAAAACGCATCCCCGCAGGGCACACGGTTCTGGTCTCGCCGCGCGGCAAAATGTATTTGGCCATCGAGCAGAATGCGGGCGAGGATGGCGAAAATTGGAGCATCCATGACCGCGCGGGGAAGACGCTCTGGAAAGGCTACGCAGGGACTATCACGACAGTGGATGGCGTGGAGACGGTCACGGCTACCTTCGATAGACCCGCATGGGTAGCGAACGATCGGCTGACGGCACGCTCCATCTGCGCGGGCTCGAAGATCGAGGGGACGGTCTCCCTGACGGTTTCACTGCGCGGCACATCGGCGTGGCAGGGCCAGGTCAAATGTGAGCCGAATGACTAGCGACGGCTTTTTGCAGCACGTCGGCGCTTGAAATCCGCTATGACGTCGCGTGCGCTCCTGACGTTGCCCACGGTGGTGTCCGCAAGGCCACGCTCCACCTCCTGAACAAGGAGCAAGTGAATGCGCTCACGCTCACTATCGGGGTGAATGCAGGTAAGGTCCCCTGAAGATTTCGCCATGTCTGGCTCCATCACAGTCAGCACGTAATGCTAGCTATTAGACGTGCGACAAATTGGCTGGCACGGTCGCCAACGTGTCGTCGCTGTCCAGCAGTTCTTCCGCATGCACCGCCGCCGACAGCGAAGCCCGGCGCAGCTGGCGCACCATGCCTTCGTTGCCGCTTTGGCGCAGCACGGTGCGGCCGTGCTTCAGGCCGATCTGGACCACTTCGTCGAAGCGCTTCCACTCCAGCAGGCCGACGTTGTCCACCTCGGGCACGAACTGCAGGTCGACCATCTCGCGCATCTTGCGGTCGTGCGCGACGCTGGGCAGCAGGGCCACGTTCATCACGGCCGTCGGCAATGACGGGATATCCGCGAACACGCGTCGGCTCTTGGCGCGGAAGTAGCGGTCGACCAGCATCGCGAACGGCCCCGGCACGCGCGTGATGGTGAGCGGCCGATAGACCTCGTTGCGCAGGTCCACGCCGATCACCTGGGCCGCGCCGACATCGCGCATCACGTCCACCGGATAGTTGTTGAAGGTGCCGCCATCGGTCAGCAGATCGCCCTTCCACAGCACAGGCGGCAGCGCGGCGGGGATGGAGACGCTGGCTGTGAGCATGGTCGCGAGCGGCCCGGTACGCAGCACCTCGGTGCGCGCCTGCGAGTAGTTGGAGGCGACGCAGAAGAACGGCAGCCACAGGTCCTCGGCATGCAGGTTGAGTCCCGCCGCATCGGCCACCGCATCACCGATCACGGCGCGCAGGCGCCGCCCGCGCAGCATGGAGATCAAGGGCAGCACGTTGTAGTCGCGCGTGGGGTTGCGCATGAAGGCGCGGCGCGCGTGACGCACGATGCTGTCATGCGGCAGGTCCATCGCGGCGTAAGACGCCATCACCGCGCCGATGCTGGTGCCGCCTGCCATATCCCACACGATGCCCTGCTCAGCCAAAGCCTGCATCACGCCCAGCTGCGAGAACCCTTTGGCACCACCGCCCGCGAACACCAGGCCGATGGCGTGGCCGGACAGGATGCGCCCTAGCCGCGCCCAGTCCCCCGCGTGCACAGGCCGCAGATGCAGGTGCGTGATGCCGTTCGCACCCAGATGCGGGCGCGGAGCCAGCCAGCGCCGCGTCCCCGCCGGCATGGGCCGCTGGTCCGGATGCACCAGCAGCAGCGTCTGGGCCGCGCGCGACAAGGGCGCCTCGCCCATCAGGTAGCGTTCTTCCAGCGGGGTCAGATGCGGCTTGGCGTCGGCATCGGCCAGCAGCAGGATGGTGTCGGCGTGGCGGATGCACAGGCGCGTCCATGGCGTGTCGCCCGGGTCGGCCGCGAACACCTGCATGCGGTGCTGCTGCTCCTGCTCGTCCAGCCAGATGGCGATGCGGCGCTTGCGGGAGCCGGACTGCTCCCAGTCCTTGTCGCGGAAGGCCTGCGGCAGCTTGGCGTAGGTGTGCAGCGCCACCTGTCCGGTGCCTTCGGTGCGCTGCAGGCAGTCCTCGAGCTGGGCGCGCAATTCGGCGGCGACCAGCTCCGAGGTCGAGCCGCCCTTCAGCGCGGTGATCGGCAGTACGCACACGTTGACCACGCGCCGCTGCTCGGTGGCGCGCTGATTGATGCGCGCCTGGCGCTCCAGCAGCTTGCGCATCAGCGGCAGCGCAACGTTGGGCCAGGTGTGCAGCACTGCTTCCACGTCGGCGGCGCCGACGCGCATCAGCACACAGTCGCGTACCGCTTGCACGGTGGCGCTGCGCGGCTTGCCGGTGATGACGCCCATCTCGCCGATGACTTCTCCGCGGCTGATCTCACCCAGCGTGACGGTGCGCTCGCCGACGCCGGTGCAGGCGCGCAGGCGGCCGGACAGCACGATGTACATCGCATCCGACTGCTCGCCCTCGCACACCAGCACCTGGCCCGCGGCCAGTTCCACGGTACTCAAACGGGGAATCAATTCGGCGAGGCGGGCCTCGTCGAATTCGCCGAAGATGTCGCGCATGACTGCGCGCAGCAGCTCGTCGAAATGGAAGTGGGAACGGGACGCGGGCATGATCCTGGATGGCTATCCGAACGCGCGCGTCCCGGTGGGGATCAGAGAATCTGCTTGCCGATGTACCAGGCGATGGCGGCCATGAAGGCCGATGCCGGAATCGTGAGCACCCAGGCCCACACGATGTTTCCGGCCACGCCCCAGCGCACCGCGGACATCTTTTGCGCCGAACCCACGCCGACGATGGCGCCGGTGATGGTGTGGGTGGTCGACACGGGCACACCCAGGAAGGAGGCGATCAGCACCGTGATGGCGCCGCCGGTCTCCGCGCAGAAGCCGCCCACGGGTTTGAGCTTGGTGATTTTCTGGCCCATGGTCTTGACGATGCGCCAGCCGCCGAACAGGGTGCCCAGCGAGATCGCGGTGTAGCACGACAGGATGACCCAGTGCGGCGGCTCCTTGGCGTCCATGGCGATATGGCCGCTGAAGATCATCAGCATCCAGATGATACCGATGGTCTTTTGCGCGTCGTTGCCGCCGTGCGAGAGCGAGTAGCCGGCGGCCGACACCAGCTGCAGGCGGCGGAACCACTGGTCCACCGAGCGCGGAGTCGACTTCACGAACAACCACGACACCAGCAGCATGATCAGCGAGCCGAGGAAGAAGCCGAGCAGCGGCGACAGCACGATCCAGGTGACGGTCTTGATCAGGCCGGAGGCGATCAGGGAGCCGGTGCCCGCCTTGGCCACCGCCGCACCGACCAGGCCGCCGATCAGGGCGTGCGAGGACGAGGACGGGATGCCAAAGTACCAGGTGATGATGTTCCAGGCGATGGCGCCCACCAGCGCGCCGAAGATGACGTACTGGTCGATGACCGCGGGATCGACCATGCCCTTGCCGACCGACGCTGCCACGTGCAGGCCGACCACGGCGATCGCCACGAAGTTGAACACGGCGGCCATGCCGACCGCGGTGTGCGGCTTGAGGACGCCGGTGGAGACCACGGTCGCGATCGCGTTGGCGGCGTCATGAAAGCCGTTCATGAAATCGAACAGCAGGGCCAGCAAAACGAGGCCGCCCAGAACGTAGATGCTGAGTTCTACAGTATGCATAAGCTTGATCTTTTCAGTGTCCATATCAGGCCCGGCGGGGCCGATATATCAGCTCTTCTTATAAATAGGGGTGTACTGAACGAAAAGCTTATGCGTTCTCGACGATGATGCCTTCGATGATATTGGCCACGTCCTCGCAGCGGTCGGTGACCGTTTCCAGGATCTCGTAGATGGCCTTCATCTTGATCAGGTTGCGCACGTCCGGCTCGTCGCGGAACAGCTTGGACATGGCGGCGCGCATCACGTGGTCCGCGTCCGATTCCAGGCGGTCGATTTCTTCGCAGATGCCGACGATTTGCGAGGCGTTCTTCATGTTCTGCAGCAGGCCGACCGCCTGCTGGACTTTCTGGCAGCACGCCAGGGACAGCTCGGCCAGGCGCTTGGCTTCCGGCGTCACGGTGCGCAGGTCGTACAGGCTGATGGTCTGGGCGGCGTCTTCCATCAGGTCCAGGATGTCGTCCATGCGGGTGATCAGCTTGTGGATGTCATCGCGGTCGATGGGGGTGATGAAGGTCTTGTGCAGCAGGTCCACCGTGGCGTAGGTGATCTTGTCGGCCTGCTTCTCGATGCCCTCGATGGCGTGGGTGCGGTTCTCCAGGTCGTCGAAATTGGTCATGAGGGCGACCATTTCCTTGGCGCCCTTCACGCACAGTTCCGCGTGCTGGTTGAACAGGTCAAAAAACTTGCCCTCGGTGGGCATCAAACGTCCGAACATGGTTTTCTCCGATTGCGTTCTGGTACTGCGTCGGCCTGGTTCGGGCCGTCTTGGATGCTGCGGTTTTGTGTGCTGCTGTTTTAATCGCCCTGGTAGATGCCCAGGCTGCCGCTGTAGTTGCCGAATTTCGTGTACATGCCCATCCAGGTCAGGCGCACCGCGCCGATGGGGCCGTTACGCTGCTTGCCGATGATGATCTCCGCGGTGCCCTTGTCGGGCGAGTCCGGGTTGTACACCTCGTCGCGGTACAGGAAGATAATGACGTCCGCGTCCTGTTCGATGGCGCCCGATTCGCGCAGGTCGGACATGACCGGGCGCTTGTTGGGGCGCTGTTCCAGCGAGCGGTTCAGCTGGGAGAGCGCGATCACCGGGCAGTGCAATTCTTTCGCCAGGCCTTTCAGCGAACGCGAGATCTCCGAGATCTCGGCGGCGCGGTTGTCGCCCGGCTGCGAGCCCTGCATCAGCTGCAGGTAGTCGACGATGATCAGGCCCAGCTTGCCGCACTGGCGGGCCAGGCGGCGGGCGCGGGCGCGCATCTCGATCGGGTTCAGCGCCGGCGTCTCGTCGATGTAGAGCTGGGCGTCGTTCATCTTCTGGATGGCGTGCGTCAGGCGCGGCCAGTCCTCGTCGTTCAGCTTGCCGGTGCGCAGGCGGTGCTGGTCGAGCTGGCCGACCGAACCGAGCATACGCATCGCCAGCTGGGCACCGCCCATCTCCATGGAGAACACGGCCACCGGCAGACCGGCTTCGATCGCGACGTTTTCACCGATGTTCACCGAGAATGCGGTCTTGCCCATGGACGGGCGGCCCGCCACGATGACCAGGTCGCCTGGCTGCAGGCCCGAGGTCATGCGGTCCAGGTCGATAAAGCCGGTCGGCACGCCGGTGATCTCGCCCTGGTTCTCGCGCGAGTACAGTTCGTCGATGCGCTCGACCACCTGGGTCAGCAGCGGCTGCACCGCGAGCCAGCCCTTGGCGCCGCGCGAGCCCTCTTCCGCGATCGCGAAGATCTTGGATTCAGCGGCGTCCAGCATCTGCTTGACGTCCTTGCCCTGCGGGTTGAAGGCGTCGCCGGAGATTTCGTCCGCGGCCGTGATCAGGCGGCGCAGCACGCCGCGATCGCGCACGATCTCGGCGTAGCGGCGGATGTTGGCGGCAGATGGCGTGTTTTGCGCCATCGCGTTCAGGTAGGGCAGCCCGCCGCACTCCTCGGCCTTGCCGAGCTGGACGAGCTGTTCGTAGACGGTGATGACGTCGGCCGGCTTCGACGCGTTGATCAGCTTAACGAGGTTTTCGAAGATGATGCGGTGGTCGTACCGGTAAAAATCACCGGGATTCATGAAGTCCGCAATCCGGTCAAAGGCCGCGTTGTCACGCAGCAGGCCGCCGATCACCGATTGCTCGGCCTCGATCGAGTGCGGCGGGATGCGGAGGGAATCGACTTCGTGATCGGGTGGGGCATTCATAGGTCCGGCATTATACCTTTGATCTGAAACAAACCCGAAGCATCGGGAGGCACATTTTTGGCGCGTCTGGCAACCTTTGTTGCCGTAAGATCACGCCCCATGTGGGGGCGTAAAAAAAGCCGGGCAAGCCCGGCTTTTGCTTGGGAGAGCGCTTGGATTAAGCAGCTTCGCCCGTCACAGCCACGGTCACGTCGACCACGACGTCGGTGTGCAGAGCCACCGACACCGGGTGCTCGCCGGTGGTCTTCAGCGGGCCGTTCGGCATACGCACGTTGGCCTTCTCGACCGCGAAACCTTGCTTCGACAGCGCTTCGGCGATATCGTGGTTGGTCACGGAACCGAACAGGCGACCGTCGACGCCGGCTTTCTGGGCGATGTTCACGGTCATGCCGTTCAGCTTTTCGCCCTGGGCTTGGGCAGCCGACAGCTTCTCGGCAGCAGCCTTCTCCAGGTCAGCGCGCTTGGCTTCGAACTCGGCCACAGCGGCCTCGGTCGCGCGGCGAGCCATCTTTTGCGGGATCAGGAAGTTACGTGCGTAACCGTCCTTGACCTTCACCACGTCGCCCAGGTTGCCGACGTTAACAACTTTTTCCAACAGAATAACTTGCATGTTTTGTTCTCCAGGTTCTCTGCTTGGCGCGGATTAGGCGTTGTGCAGGTCGGTGTACGGCAGCAGGGCGAGGTAGCGGGCGCGCTTGATCGCGGTGTCCACCTGGCGCTGGTAGTGTGCCTTGGTACCGGTCAGGCGAGCCGGCATGATCTTGCCGTTTTCCTGGACGAAGTCCTTCAGGGTGTCGACATCTTTGTAGTCAACTTGCTCAACGTTCGCGGCGGTGAAGCGGCAGAACTTCTTGCGCTTGAACAGCGGGTTCTGCTGTTTGCGCTTCTCTTTCATCTTGTTCTTGTCGAACTTTTTACCGAATGCCATTTGGAGGCTCCTGTCTGAATTCTAAATAAAGTCAATGATGTGGAACACGAGGCCCTTGCTGTTGCGATTCTTCCGTGCCAGGAAGCCGGTGAACTGGTAGGACGCCCCCAGTTCTGCCCGGCTCATCCGTCCTGAGATTTCGCCGGCGGCGACCGCCGGCATCTCGAACTCGACTAACCTGGGTACCCCGGCTTCGACCTGCTCCGAGCTGTGCTTCAGGAGCGCTCCCACGATGGGGATGCCGGCCGGGGTGTAGCGCAGTGTCTCGCGCTCGGTGATCGTCGCAACAACGACGAGCTGGTTCACTTAGGCCGCGGAAGAGGCCGACTGGGCGGCTTCGGCGCGGTGGCTCTTGGCTGCATCTTCGCGCTGAACCGACTTCATCATCGGCGACGGCGCGGTTTCGGCCTTCTTCATCTTCACGGTCAGGTGACGCAGCACGGCATCATTGAACTTGAATGCGGTTTCCAGCTCGACCAGGGTCTCGTTGTCGCACTCGATGTTCATGCAGATGTAGTGAGCCTTCGGCAGTTTCTGGATCTGGTAAGCCATCTGGCGACGGCCCCAGTCTTCCACGCGATGGACGTTACCGCCGCGGCTGGTCACCGTGGTCTTGTAACGCTCGATCATCGCCGGGACCTGTTCGCTCTGGTCCGGGTGGACGATAAAAACGATTTCGTAATGACGCATAAACACTCCTTGAGGACGTTTGAACAAATGCCCACCCCGGCGTCGGACGGGTGTGGGAAGGGGTAAGCCGGCGATTATAACCTGAAATCGCAGGCTGCCTCAAGCTGCGCGTGGGCGCGCAGGGACGGGTGTGGCGGACACGGAGGGGCCGCGGTGCGTGGCGGCGCGGCGCGCTGTGGGGGAA
>NZ_SPVF01000162.1 GCF_004614185.1 Zemynaea arenosa
GCGCATCGGCTGGGCCGGTTGCGCGGGCGGTGCGCGGCGGGCCACGTTCTGGGACTGGCGGCCGAAGGAGCGGCCGCCGCCGAGCGGACGAGCGTCGGCGGCGTCGATCACGGCGCCCATCGCCGCGACGGCGATCATCAGGCCAGCAAGAAATTTTTTCATCAGTGTCACCTTTCGATGCGGCCGGAGCCGCCCACTACAGCCAGACGGCCAAGCCGTCACCCGCCGTCAGAACTTGAGGCCGGCGTGCCGCGCAGCCACGCCAATTCCGTGCAGCCCCGTGAGCTACACAAAAATCGGAACTTGATGCCGGCGTGCCGCGCAGCCACGCCAATCCCGTGTAGCCCCGTGAGCTACACAAAAATCAAAACTTGATGCCGGTGTGCAGCGCAGCCACGCCAGCGGTCAGGTTGTAGTACTGCACGCGCTCCAGGCCCGCGCCTTCCATCATGGTCTTCAGCGTTTCCTGGTCCGGGTGCATGCGGATCGACTCAGCGAGGTAGCGGTAGCTTTCCGCGTCGCCGGCGATCTGCTGCCCCAGCCACGGCAGCACCGAGAACGAGTACACGTCATACGGCTTCTGCAGCGGTGCCGCCACTTTCGAGAACTCCAGCACCAGCAGCTTGCCGCCCGGCTTGAGCACCCGGCGCATTTCCGCCAGCGCGGCATCCTTGTGCGTCATGTTGCGCAAGCCAAAGGCCACGCTGACGCGGTCGAAGTAATTGTCCGGGAACGGCAATTTCTCTGCATCACAGAGCAAGGTGGGGGTGACAATCCCCTTGTTCAATAGACGGTCGCGGCCGACGCGCAGCATCGACTCGTTGATGTCCGTGTGCCACACCTCGCCGGTCGGCCCCGCCTGTTTGGCGAAAGTCTTGGTCAGGTCGCCCGTGCCGGCCGCGATGTCGAGGACCTTCATGCCCGGCCGCACGGCGGCGTTGGCGATGGTGAAGGTCTTCCAGATGCGGTGCAGGCCGCCGGACATCAGGTCGTTCATCACGTCGTACTTGGCGGCGACGGAGTGGAACACCTTGGCGACTTGTTTGACTTTCTCTTCTTCGGCGACGGTCTTGTAGCCGAAATGGGTGGTTTGGGTCATGGTGTGCGGCCAGAATGGGACTGGCCGCATTATAAACGTGCTACCGGCCGAAAGCCGCGCGGGCGGCGCGGCGCCCGCTTGAAGCGGTTCATTTGCCGTCGAAATACCAGCTGGCTTCCACGTTGACGGTGTTCTCGCCCTTGTGGCCGCCGGCCAGCGAGAGCGGCGCCTTGAGCGTGGTGCGCGCCTTGCCGGAGCGGGTGTTGCCGTTGAGCTGCTGCAGCGCCCACTTCATGGCGTCGCGGTTCAGGGCCAGTTCGGCGTTGGGCGTGTCGCTGACGGTGTGCGTGCCTTCGATAAAGGTGGCGCGCCCGCGCGGTGCGGGGACGTTGCCGGCGTACCAAATGCGGTTGGTCTTCAGGTCCAGCACCAGCATGCCGGCGCATAGGATGGGCAGGTCGTTGTTGTTGCCCTTGTAGTCGGCCAGCGCCTTCTGGGAGAACGGGACCAGGCCCTGCACGTCGTTGTGGGTGCCTTCGGTGATGTCGCGGACGGTGGCGCTGAAGGCGGGCTTGCAGTCGGAGGGCATGGCGGCGGCGAAGGTCAGGTAGCGGTCCTCGCCCTGCGGCGCGGCCGGCATGGCGGGCTGCCAGGTCGAAGTGTCCTGGGTCATCTGCATGGCCACGCGCTGCATGCAAGCGACATCCTGGCCGCAGGCCTGGAGCGCCTTCTGGCCTTTTTCCATCACGGCCTTCTGCTGGTCGCGGTTCAGGTTCTTCGCCTGCACATTGGCGATCGGCTGCGGCGCGGTGGGCGGGTTGGCGACCAGGTCCAGGCGGTTGGTGGGCTCGGGGGAGCCCGCCAGCAGGGTGAAGGCCATGTGGATGGTCTCGGCGGTCTTGACGGTGGCGCTGGCTTTGCCGGACTGCGTGGTGCCGGTGCCGTCGATCTTGATGTCGAGCGTCAGGCGGCCCGCGCGCAGCGGATCGGCCTGGGCGCAGGCGGCCAGCGCGCACAGCGCCGCGGCCGCGAGGAGGCGGTAGGAGTGGGACATGGTCGAGGTTTCGCTTAGGAAAAACCTCAACCTTAGCAAGCGTGCCGCGAGGAAACTATCCGCAAATTGTAAGCACACCATGCGTGGTGTGCCCCGGTCGCAACAACCGACGGTCAGTGGTGGTGGCCGCAGCCGTGGGCCTTCGGCGCGGCGACGGGGGCGGATGCCGGGTCGCGGCCGGTGTCGCCGTCGTAGCCGGCGGCGTGCAGGCGCGCCATGTAGTCGGACCACCAGGCGGATTGGTGGGAGCCCAGCTGGTACAGGTAGTCCCAGGTGTAGATGCCCGTCGTGTGGCCGTCGTCGAAGGTGGGGCGCACGCCGTAGTTGCCGACCGGGTCAAGAGCGGTGATGCCGACGTCGCGCTTGCCGACCTGCAGAATCTCCTGGCCGGGGCCATGGCCTTTCACTTCGGCCGAGGGCGAGTACACGCGCAGGTACTCGAACGGCAGCGAGAAGGCGCTGCCGTCATCGAATTCGATATCGAGCACGCGCGACTTGGTGCGCAGGGTCAGTGCGGTGGGCGTCATGCCAGGGCCTCCAGGCGCGCGGCAATGGCCGCATGCAAGCGCGGCACCGCAGCGCGGCGCGCCGCCAGCGTGCTCGCATCGGTGGCGCGCGACACGGCCGCCCACACGGGATTGGGCCAATGCGCGTCATCCGGGAAGCGCGGAATCACATGCCAGTGCAAGTGCGGCGTCATGTTCCCCAGGCTGGCCAAGTTGACCTTCTGCGGCTCGAACACTGCACGGACGGCAGCCTCCACTTCCCATACCGCGTTCATGAATAGGGTGCGGTCTGCCAGCGCGAGGTCGGTCATCTCCTTGACGTGGGTATGCCACACCACGCGGCAGAACCCCGGATAGTTCGGCTCCTCCACCGCGATCACGGAGAACTTCGCGCCGCGCCACACCGGCGCCCCCTGCAGCGCGCACAGGTCGCAGGTGTTCAGATGCGCCGTATCGATCGTCATACCAGCACCCTTTCGATGCCGCCGTTGTTGGCGCGTGCCACATAGTCCGGCAGCCAGTTCTCGCCCAGCAGATGCTTGGCGATTTCCACCACGATGTAGTCGGCCGTGGTGCCCGAATCCTCGTTGTAGCGCGACAGGCCCTGGAGGCAGGACGGGCAGCTGGTCAGCACCTTGACCTGCCCATCGAAGCCGTCCGCGCGCAGTTTGTCGGCGCCCTTCTCCATTTCCTCCTCCTTGCGGAAGCGGACCTGGGTCGAGATGTCCGGCCGCGAGATGGCCAGCGTGCCGGACTCGCCGCAGCAGCGGTCGTTCTTGCCGATCTTCGTGTCATCGACTGTGGTGATCAGCGAGTTCACGGTCTTCAGCGGGTCCTGCATCTTCATCGGCGTGTGGCAGGGATCGTGGTACATGTAGCGCACCCCGCCCACGCCTTCCAGCTTGACACCCTTCTCCAGCAGATACTCGTGGATATCCATGATGCGGCAGCCCGGGAAGATCTTCTCGAATTCGTAGGTCGCCAGCTGGTCGTAACAGGTGCCGCAGGAGACCAGCACCGTCTTGATGTCCAGGTAGTTGAGCGTGTTGGCCATGCGGTGGAACAGGACGCGGTTATCCGTCATCATCTTGTCCGCCTTTTCGTACTGGCCGGCGCCGCGCTGCGGATAGCCGCAGCACAGGTAGCCCGGCGGCAGCACGGTCTGCACGCCCACTTCCCAGAGCATGGCCTGCGTGGCCAGGCCCACCTGCGAGAACAGGCGCTCGGACCCGCAGCCGGGGAAGTAGAACACCGCTTCGGTATCGGCCGTCGTGACCTTGGGATTGCGGATGATCGGGATGACCTTGTCGTCCTCGATGTCCAGCAGCGCGCGCGCGGTCTTCTTGGGCAGGTTCCCCGGCATCTTCTTGTTGATGAAGTGGATGACCTGCTCGCGCACTGGCGGCTTGCCAGTGGTCGGCGGCGGTGCCTTGGTCTGCTTTTTCGCGAACTTCTTCAGCACCTCGTTACCCAGGCGCTGGGCCTTGTAGCCCCAGCCGATCATGGCCTGGCGGGTGGCGTTGATGGTGGTCGGATCGGTCGCATTCAGGAAGAACATCGACGCCGCGGTGCCGGGGTTGAAGGACTTCTTGTCCATCTTGCGCAGCAGGTTCCGCATGTTCATCGACACGTCGCCGAAGTCGATGTTGACCGGGCATGGGGTCTCGCATTTGTGGCACACGGTGCAATGGTCGGCCACGTCCTCGAACTCCTCCCAATGGCGGATCGAGACGCCCCGGCGGGTCTGCTCTTCGTACAGGAAGGCTTCGATCAGCGCGGAGGTGGCGAGGATCTTGTCGCGCGGGGAGTACAGCAGGTTGGCGCGCGGCACGTGGGTGGAGCACACCGGCTTGCACTTCCCGCAGCGCAGGCAGTCCTTGATGCTGTTGGCGATCTCGCCGATATCGCTCTGCTGCATGATCAGCGACTCGTGGCCCATCAGGCCGAAGGACGGCGTATAGGCGTTGCGCAGGTCCGCGCCGAGCGTCGGCAGGTTGAGGAGCTTGCCCTTGTTGAAGCGGCCCTCGGGGTCGATGCGCTGCTTGTAGGCGCGGAAGTCCCCGATCTCGTCGTCGGTCAGGAATTCCAGCTTGGTGATGCCGATGCCATGCTCGCCCGAGATCACGCCATCCAGCGAACGGGCCAGCTTCATGATGCGCGCCACGGCGTGGTGGGCGTCCTGCAGCATCTCGTAGTTGTCCGAGTTGACCGGCAGATTGGTGTGGACGTTGCCGTCGCCGGCGTGCATGTGCAGGGCCACGAACACGCGGCCGTGCAGCACGCGCTGATGGATGGCGATGCAGTCCTCGATGATGCGCACGAAGGCCGCGCCGTTGAAGATGTGGCGCAGCGGTGTGCGCAGCTCGTTCTTCCACGAGATGCGCACGGTATGGTCCTGCACCACGTCGAACACGCGGGCGTCCGGCAGGCGTGCGATGTGCGAGGCGAAGCCGGCGTCCATGGCGATGCCGATGCGAGCCAGGTCCTGCGCGACGTCGGCGACGCGGTCGTCCAGGTGATCGAGCAGCCAGGTCCAGCGCGTGCGCACCGCGTCGAGCAGGGCCTGCGCCTGCTGCACGCGGTCTTCCAGGATCACGTTGGGGTCGATCTGGTCGCCGGTGGCGTCGTCGCTCTTGGTGACCGGCAGCGTGCCGGTGGCGAAGTAGTCGACCAGCTGGTCCGCGAGCTGCAGCTTGTTCTTGATGGAGAGCTCGATGTTGATGCGCTCGATGCCATCGGTGTACTCGCCCATGCGGTTCAGCGGGATCACCACGTCCTCGTTGATCTTGAAGGCGTTGGTGTGCTTGGCGATGGCCGCGGTGCGGGCGCGGTCCAGCCAGAACTTCTTGCGCGCCTCGGGGCTGACGGCGATGAAGCCCTCGCCCACGCGGGTGTTCGCGATGCGCACCACTTCCGATGCGGCCTGCGCGACCGCGTCCTCGTTGTCGCCGACGATGTCGCCGAACAGCGCCATCTTGGGCAGCACGCCGCGCTTGGACTTGGTGGCATACCCGACGGCGCGCAGGTAGCGCTCATCGAGGTGCTCCAGGCCCGCCAGGCGCAGCGTGGCGAACTGCTCGCCCTTGGACGGCAGCGCGTCCAGGTAGTCCTTGATCTCGACGATCGACGGAATCGCGTCGCGCGCTTGGCCGAAGAATTCCAGCGCCACGGTGCGGGTGAACTTCGGCATCTTGTGCAGGATCCAGCGGGCCGACGTGATCAGGCCATCGCAGCCCTCTTTCTGGATGCCGGGCAGGCCGGCGAGGAACTTGTCCGTCACGTCCTTGCCCAGGCCCGCCTTGCGGAACTTGCGGCCTTCGATCTCCAGGATCTCGGTCTTGAACGGTGCGCCCTTGGCCTCGCCCTTCGCGGTCGGATGGGTCCATTCGAGCTTGAAGCGCGCCAGCGGCGTATCGTGGATCTTGGAGAGGTTGTGGTCGATGCGGGTGACGTCCAGCCAGTCGCCGTTCGGGTCCACCATGCGCCAGGAGGCCAGGTTGTCCAGCGCCGTGCCCCACAGGACGGCCTTTTTGCCGCCCGCGTTCATGGCGATGTTCCCGCCGATGCAGGAGGCGTGGGCCGAGGTCGGGTCGACGGCGAACACGAAGCCCGCCGCTTCCGCCGCCTGCGACACGCGCTGCGTGACCACGCCGGCGCCGGTCCAGATGGTGGCGTATTCGCGCTCCAGGCCCGGCAGGACCTGCATTTCGACGGTGCCCAGTTCGATCAGCTTTTCGGTGTTGATCACCGCCGACAGGGGCGTGAGCGGAATGGCGCCGCCGGTGTAGCCGGTGCCGCCGCCGCGCGGGATGATGGTCAGCCCCAGTTCGATGCAGCCCTTCACCAGGCCCGCCATCTCCTCTTCCGTGTCCGGCGTGAGCACCACAAAGGGGTATTCAACGCGCCAGTCGGTGGCGTCGGTCACGTGCGAGACGCGCTTCACGCCGTCGAAGCGGATGTTGTGCTTGTCCGTGTAGCGGCCCAGCACCTTGAGGGCGCGCTTGCGCAGGTCGTACATCTGGCGGAATTCTTCGCCGAAGTCCTCGACTGCGCGCGTCGCGGCCTTGAGCAGCAGCTCCACGTTGGCGCTGCGCCGCGCGCCTTCCTCGCCGCCCGTATCGGCGTCCACGGTGACGCGGCGCTTCTCGACCTCGCGCAGGCGGTGATGCAGGGCGTCGATCAGGTTCTGGCGGCGCTTGGGGTTGTCCAGCAAGTCGTCCTGCAGGTAGGGATTGCGGCGCACGACCCAGATGTCCCCCAGCACCTCGTACAGCATGCGCGCCGAGCGGCCGGTCTGGCGCACGCCGCGCAGTTCCTCCAGCAGCTTCCACGACGATTCGCCCAGCAGCCGGATCACGATCTCACGGTCGGAGAACGAGGTGTAGTTGTAGGGGATTTCGCGCAGGCGGGTGCGGTCGGCACCGTCAGGGGTCTCCGACAGCAGGACCTGGAGTTGGGCGGGGGCGTTCATGGACGGCTCGGCAAACCAAAGGGAAAAACATTCTATCTTATTGCGCTGCACCACGCCGGGGACGCTGCCGTTTTTTCATCAAGGCAAAGTGGTATTGGCCGAACGATTTCAAGAAATTGGCAAATCGTTCATCCAAATATTTGGCCGAGACCGCGATCAGCTGATCATATCCGCGATCCGGCGCCAGAATCCGTCCGGAACGTTCAGCAGCATCCAGGTCATCAGCGTATAGCGCAGCAGCTTGCCGATGGCCATGTAGCCGACGCTGGGCCAGTAGGGCATATGCAGCCAGCCGGCCATGGTGCACAGCGGGTCGCCGATGCCGGGGACCCAGGACAGCAGCATGGTCTTGGGGCCGTAGCGCTTGAGCCACTTGAACCAGCGCGTGTCCTTTTCCTTGCCCACAGCGACCTTGGCGGTGTAGCCCATCCAGTAGTCGACCGCGCCGCCCAGGGTGTTGCCGAGAGTAGCGATCAGGATGGTGGGCCAGAACAGGGAAGCGTTGGCCTTGACCACCGCGAACACCGCGGGCTCGGAGCCCATGGGCAGCAGGGTGGCGGAGACGAAGCTGATGACGAACACCGAGGTCAGACCGACCTGCGGGGCGGCCAGCACCTTGAGGAGCCAGAGGACGACGGATTCGATCATCGAGAGGGCGGCGACCGCACCAAAGTAATGCGTCCATTATAATGAGCCGAACCCTTTCGCTCCGCCCGGTTCGCCTCGCCCCACCCCGCGAGGCGCCACCGATACTGCCCGCCTCGGTCATCCGCCGATCAGCACAGTCCAGCGCCGGTGCCTTCAATCGCCTTGCAAAGCAGACTATGACTATCGACTATCTGAAGAAGATCCTGACCGCGCGCGTCTATGACGTGGCCGAGGAAACCCCGCTCGAATTCGCGCCCACCCTCTCCGAACGGATGGAGAACCGCATTTACTTCAAGCGCGAGGACATGCAGTCGGTGTTCAGCTTCAAGCTGCGCGGGGCGTACAACAAGATGGCCAATTTGTCGGAGCCGCAGTTGAAGCGCGGCGTGATCTGCGCGTCCGCGGGCAATCACGCGCAGGGCGTGGCGCTGTCGGCCTGCAAGCTGGGATGCCGCGCGGTGATCGTGATGCCGACCACCACGCCGCTGGTGAAGGTGGACGCGGTGAAGGCACGCGGCGGCGCCAGCGTGGAGGTGGTGCTGCACGGCGAGTCGTACACGGACGCCTACCAGCACGCGCTGACCATCGAGAAGGAGCAGAAGCTCACCTTCATCCACCCGTTTGACGATCCGGACGTGATCGCAGGCCAGGGCACCATCGGCATGGAGATCCTGCGCCAGCATTCGCGGCCGATCCATGCGATCTTCGTGCCGATCGGCGGGGGCGGGCTGATTGCGGGCATTGCCGCGTATGTGAAGGCGATCCGGCCGGACATCCGCATCATCGGCGTGGAGACCATGGACGCGGACGCGATGGCGCGCAGCCTGAAGGCGGGCGAGCGCGTGACGCTGCCGGACGTGGGCCTGTTCGCGGACGGCACCGCGGTGCGGCTGGTAGGCGAGGAGACCTTCCGCATCACGCGCGAGTATGTGGATGATGTGATCATCGTGGACAACGATGCGATCTGCGCGGCCATCAAGGACGTGTTCACCGATACCCGCAGCATTCTCGAGCCTTCGGGCGCGCTGGCGGTGGCGGGGGCCAAGGCCTACGTGGAACGCTCGCAGTCGGACCGGCTGCCGGTCAAGGACCAGGCCTTGATCGCGATCGCGTCGGGGGCCAACATGAACTTCGACCGGCTGCGCTTCGTGGCCGAGCGCGCCGAACTGGGCGAGCAGCGCGAAGCGGTGTTCGCGGTGACCATTCCCGAGCAGCGCGGCTCGTTCAGGCGCTTCTGCTCCCTGGTCGGACCGCGCAATGTCACGGAGTTCAACTACCGGATCAGCGATTCGACGCAGGCGCACGTGTTCGTCGGCATCCAGACCGCGAGCCGCGGCGAATCAGGGCTGCTGGCGCGGACCTTCGAGGCGCACGACTTCCGCACGCTGGACCTCACGCACGACGAACTGGCCAAGCTGCACATCCGCCACCTGGTGGGCGGCAAAAGCGCGCTGGCGCACGACGAGCTGCTGTACCGTTTCGAGTTCCCGGAGCGGCCGGGCGCGCTGATGAAGTTCCTGAATTCGATGGCGCCCAACTGGAACATCTCCCTCTTCCACTATCGGAACCAGGGCGGGGACGTGGGCCGCATCCTCGTCGGCCTGCAAGTGCCGTCCGGCGAGATGGACGAGTTCCGCCACTTCCTCACCACGCTCGGTTACCGCCACTGGGACGAGACCAACAACCCTGTTTATAAGCTGTTTTTGTAATGACCAATTCCGCCGACCAGTCCCCGCTTGGGAAAACCTCCGCCTACCAGACGCAGTACGCGCCCGAGCTGCTGTTTCCGATTCCGCGCCAGCAGAAGCGCGATGAACTGGGGCTGACCGCCGGAGCGACCCTGCCCTTCTTCGGGGTCGATATCTGGAATGCGTATGAAGTCTCGTGGCTCAACATGCGGGGCAAGCCGCAGGTCGCGATCCTGACGGTGACGGCGCCGGCGGATTCGCCCAACATCGTCGAGTCGAAGTCGTTCAAGCTGTATCTGAATTCGTTCAACCAGACGCGGTTGGCGAATGCGGAGGCGCTGCTGGCGCTCCTGCGGGACGACTTGTCCGGCGCGTTCGGCGCCAACGTCCACATCGCGCTCACGCAGCCGGAGGACTTCGGCAAGCTGCGCTTCGGCGAGCTGGAAGGCCAGCTGCTGGACCGGCTCGATGTGGAGATCGACGCCTACGCGCCCGCGCCGGAATTGCTGACTGCGGACTTCGACGAGGCGCCGGTGGAGGAGACGCTGGTCTCACATCTGCTCAAGTCCAACTGCCTGGTCACCGGCCAGCCGGATTGGGGCACGGTGCAGATCCAGTACGTGGGGCCGCAGATCAACGAGGAAGGGCTGCTCAAATATTTGATCGGCTTCCGCGAGCACAACGAGTTCCACGAGCAGTGCGTGGAGCGCATCTTCATGGACGTGCTGCGCCAGTGCCGGCCGACCAAGCTGTCCGTCTACGCGCGCTACACACGGCGCGGTGGCCTCGACATCAACCCCTGGCGCACCAACTTCTCGGGCCAGCGCCCGCCCAATTTGCGCGCCGCGCGGCAGTAAGCCTCACATCCGCAGCACGCCCACCAGGTGCGCCGCGCCGTAGATCAGGCAGACGAGGGAACTCCAGAGCCAGAAGCCGGTCACCCGGCGTCCGGCGAGGAGCATCGCGGGGACGGGCAGCAGGCCGCGCAGCAGGTAAATCGTCGTGATGGCGTACAGGGCGGCGCGCGTCAGCGGGAGCGGGACGATCACGCCGGCACCGGACAAGGCATAGGCGGACCACAGCACCAGCACGGAGGCGATGCCGAATGTGACGGCGTGCGGCCACAGGCGGCCAGCCGCAGCAGCCGCCGTCAGGCGCGGGCCAGCGTGAAAGAAGCGGTACCACGAGGGTCCGCCGAAAATGATGGCCACGTGCAGCAACGCCGCCAGCGCACTCAGCGCGGCACCCAGCATCAGCGCGCCATTCGCGCTACCGGTGGGCAAGGCCTTCATTGCCTCATGCATGCCATCTCCCGTGACCAAAAAGCAACAGTATGCCTAAGCCGGCGTTGCTCGTCAGTACGTGCGTGCGCGTACCGTTCCCCGAGCCTGCGGCGCGCACACTGAACCCTGCACGCGCTCCCTATGAGAAAACCGTTTGCGGAACATCGCCAGCCCAGGCGTTGTCGAAGCAAACAGGCCGCGAAATGCGGATGCAAAATCGAATTACACGGCCGCAAAACAAGCCTATAATTCCGTCTCGCAAGCGCTTTTGTGCGTTGCAACATCAAAACTGCGATATGACTAACCTGAGCAAAATCCTGGCGCCCGAGAACGTGCTGCTGGACCTGGAAGTGTCCAGCAAGAAGCGCGCTTTCGAGCAGGCAGGTCTGATTTTCGAGAACAACTGCGGCATCGCCCGGTCCGATGTGTCCGATAACCTGTTCGCGCGCGAGCGCCTCGGGTCCACCGGCCTGGGCCACGGGGTGGCCGTGCCGCACGGGCGCATCAAGGGCTCCAAGGCGCTGAAGTCGCCGATCGCCGCCTTCGTGCGCCTGGCTGAGCCAATTCCGTTCGAGTCGCCGGACGGCCAGCCGGTGAGCCTGCTGTTCTTCCTGCTGATTCCGGACCACGTGACCCAGCAGCACCTCGAAATCCTGTCCGAGATCGCCGAGATGTTTTCGGACGAATCGATCCGCCACGCCCTGGCCACCGACACGGATGCCAAGACCGTGCACCAGCGCATCACAAGCTGGCAGCCCAGCCTGCACGCCCTCAGCTAAGTCCGCCAACTGCCCAGCCCGATGCTCCAGACCCCGCTCACCATCCAGCGCCTGTACGACGACAATCGAGAAAGTCTGCAACTGGGCTGGTTCGCCGGCTTCCCCGGCGGCGAGCGGCTGATTTCCGGCGACGCGGTCTCGGCCGCCGACCAGGTCGGCCACTTGAACCTGATTCACCCCGGCCGCATCCAGGTGTTCGGCCAT
The DNA here is from genome assembly GCF_004614185.1 of Zemynaea arenosa. Taxonomy (GTDB): domain Bacteria; phylum Pseudomonadota; class Gammaproteobacteria; order Burkholderiales; family Burkholderiaceae_D; genus Telluria; species Telluria arenosa. The sequence goes on from NZ_SPVF01000162.1 coordinate 11,673, forward strand.
CAGGAACTGAATTACTACCACCGGCTCAAGTCCGGCTCGCGCAGCCACGTCATCGGCGAGCTGATCGCGGGCGGGCCGCCGGCGCTGATCATCGCGCAGGGGCTGGACACGCCGCCGGACATCCTGGCGATTTGCGACGAGCAGAACATCCCGCTGTTCTCGACCCCGCTGCCAGCGGCGCAGGTGATCGACTTCCTGCGCGTCTACCTCTCCAAGAAGCTGGCCCAGCGCATCATCATGCACGGCGTATTCATGGATGTGCTCGGCGTGGGCGTGCTGATCACGGGCGATTCCGGCCTCGGCAAGAGCGAGCTGGGCCTGGAACTGATTTCGCGTTCGCACGGGCTGGTGGCCGACGATGCGGTGGAGTTCTCGCGCATCGCGCCGAACATGATCGAAGGGCGCTGCCCGCCACTGCTGCAGAACCTGCTGGAAGTGCGCGGCCTGGGCCTGCTCGACATCAAGGCGATCTTCGGCGAGACCGCCGTGCGCCGCAAGATGCGGCTCAAGCTCATCGTGCACCTGGTGCGCCGTTCGGCGCTGGAAGAGGAAGTGGAACGCCTGCCGTTCATGTTTCCGACCGAGGATGTGCTCGGCCTGCCGATCCGCAAAGTGGTGATCCCCGTGGCCGCCGGCCGCAACATCGCGGTGCTGCTCGAAGCCGCCGTGCGCAACACCATCCTCCAGCTGCGCGGCATCGACACGCTGCAGGAATTCATGGAACGCCAGCGCCAGGCCATGAGCGGCGACTGAGCGCCCCCGGTGTCTCGCGCCGATGAGGGCTTGCGGCGCAGCCATGAATTCTCACGCATCCTCACTCTGCGGTATGATCGCAGGCTATGCGCATCGTACTTATCACCGGCATTTCCGGATCCGGCAAATCCGTCGCCCTCAACGTACTTGAAGACGCAGGCTACTACTGCGTCGACAACCTGCCGCCCGCCCTCCTCCCCAGCCTGATCGGCACCCTGGTCGAGGAAGGGGTGGAACGCGCCGCCATTTCGGTGGACGCGCGCAGTGCGGAATCGCTGACCGCCCTCCCCGCCAGCGTCACCAAGCTGCGCGCCGATGGCCACGATGTGAAAGTCATGTTCCTCACCGCGACCACGCATTCGCTGGTGGCCCGGTTCTCGGAGACGCGCCGCAGCCATCCGCTGTCGCACGAGCTGCGTCCGAACGAAAACCCGGCCGGCCGCCGCACGCTGATCGAGTGCATCATGGAAGAGCGCGAGCGCCTCGGCGCCATCGAAAAGCTCGGCCTCGTGATCGACACCTCCGAACTCTCGGCCAACAAGCTGCGCGCGTGGATCAAGGAACTGGTGGAGATCGAACGCGCGCCGCTCACGCTGTTCTTCGAATCGTTCGCCTTCAAGCTTGGCGTACCGCTGGATGCGGACTTCGTGTTCGACGTGCGCGCGATCCCGAACCCGTACTACGACCTGGCCCTGCGCCCTTTGACAGGCATGGACCAGCCGGTGATCGACTTTCTCGACGCCCAGCCAATGGCGGCGGACATGCTGGAAGATATCCGCGCCTTCATCGAGAAGTGGCTCCCGCGCTTCAAGACCGACAACCGCAGCTACCTGACGGTGGCCCTGGGCTGCACCGGCGGCCAGCACCGCTCGGTGTACATGGCCGAGCGGCTCGCGGCGTACTTCAACAAATCCGAACGCGTGATCATCCGCCACCGCGAGCAAGCGCAGGGCTGACCGCCCCGCACGCGCTTACAGGTGACGCAGCGGATGCGCCCACTCCGGCCAGCACGGCTCGAAGAAGCGCGCCACCATCTCCCCGGTCACCTCGTCCAGCGTCGCCGGATTCCAGGCCGGCTGGTTGTCCTTGTCGATGACCAGCGCGCGCACGCCCTCCAGCACTTCCCCATGCTCGAAATTGCGGCGCACCAGATTGCGCTCCATGCGCAGGCAGCCCGCCACGCCCAGCTGGGCGCCCCGCACCAGCAGCTCGTGGGTCACGCACATCATCAACGGTGAGCGCAGCTTCATCGCGGCCAGGGATTTTTGCGCAAACTCGGAGGCGTCGCCCGCCAGCGATGCCATCACGGCAGGCACCGAGCCCGCGGCAAAGTGCCGGTCGATGCTGGCGCGGTGCGCCGCCAAGGGGGCCGGCCCGGCATCCGCGCCAAAGCGCTGGATGGTCGCACGCACCTGCCCCCCGCCCTCCGCTTCCAGCGCCTGCACCAGTTCCGCCATGCGCGCCGCAGGCACGAAGACATCGGCCAGATCGAGATACAGCGCATCGGCCGCGCCCACGGTGTTCCCGGTCAGGCCCAGATAGAAGCCCAGTGCGCCCGGTGCGCGCGACAGGAAGTGGCTCCCGCCCACGTCCGGGAACAGACCGATGTTCACCTCCGGCATGGCGACCTTGGAGCGTTCGGTCACCACGCGCACGCGCGCCTGTTCGCCCGCCTGCACGATGCCCATGCCGCCACCCATCACCACCCCATCCATCAGCGCCACGTAGGGCTTCGGATAAAAATGAATCAGGTGATTCAGCGCGTACTCCTCGGTGAAGAAGTCCTCCAGCAGCGCCGAGCCACCAACCGGGGTCGCACGCCCGGCCTCGTAGAAGAAGCGGATGTCGCCGCCCGCGCACAGCGCCTTCTCGCTGCTGCTGCCCAGGACCACGGCCTGCACGGCCGCGTCGTCCCGCCAGCGCAGCAGCGTCTCGGTGAGCGCGCGCACCATGTCGAGGGACAGGGAATTGAGGGCCTTGGGGCGGTCCAGGGTGATGAAGCCGATGCCGTTGGCAACGCGGGTGTGAACGTAAGCGGTCATGGTGTGTGAATGATGGAATGACGAAGCGATAACGCCCGCCATTCTACCGCCTCGCCCCAACAAAAAAGGCACCATCAGGTGCCTTCGGTGCCGCCGCGCGGGCGGCTTTGCGGGATGAAGAACGGGGACGGAATCTCAGGCGGTGGCCGACTCCACGCCGCTCAAGTGCTTGAGGGCTTGCCGGCTATGGTCCTGGATGCGGGTCTTGTACTTCATGACCTGGCGGTCCAGCTTATCGATCAGCATGTCGATGGAAGCGTACAGGTCTTGCGACAGGCTTTCCACGTACACGGTCTTGCCGGACAGGCGCAGGTTGATTTCAGCTTTCTGGCGTTTCTCTTTTTCGGACAGGTTGTCCACGGAAAGAATGACCGAGATGTCGATGACGTGATCGAAATGGCGTTTGATGCGCTCTAGTTTGTTTTGCACGTATTCGCGGATGGCGGGGGTGACTTCGAGGTGATGACCACTGATGGTGAGATTCATACGCAACTCCCTCTCAAAATGCCCGTTCGTGCGCTTGGGAACGCAGAGGAACGTGTACGGCGAAAACCAGAAACTACAAGGCTTTGCGGAGGCTGACGGGAGGGATTTTGAGCGCTTCACGGTATTTGGCAACCGTGCGTCGTGCGATGACCATCCCTTGTTCCCCCAGCATTTCCGCGATCTTACTGTCGGATAATGGATTCTTAGGGTCTTCTGCTCCTGTCAGTTGCACGATGAGAGCCCGGATGGCCGTGGAAGAGGCTTCGCCGCCCGCTTCCGTCGCCACGTGACTCCCGAAGAAGTACTTCAACTCAAACATGCCGTGCGGCGTGAGCATGTATTTTTGAGTCGTCACACGCGAGATTGTGCTCTCGTGTAAACCTAGTGTATCAGCAATTTCGCGCAAAACAAGGGGGCGCATTGCGACCGCTCCATGCGAGAAAAAGTTCCGCTGGCGCTCCACAATGGCCTGTGCTACGCGCAGGATGGTGTCGAAGCGCTGGCGCATATTCTTGATCAGCCACTTGGCTTCCTGCAGCTGCGCGTTCATCTGCGCTTCGCTCTTGCCCTGCTTGAGGAGGCTCGCGTAGACCTGGTTCACGCGCAGGCGCGGCATCACGTCCGGGTTGAGCAGCACCGCCCACCCGTTCTTCGCGCGCCGCACGATCACGTCCGGCACCACGTAGTCCGAGACGTCGGCCGCGAACAGCGCACCGGGATGCGGGTGGCACTGGCGGATCACGGTCTGCGCCTCGCGCAGGTCTTCGTCGTCGCAGTCCAGCGCCTTTTTCAGCTTGTTGAAGTCGCGCTGGGCGAACCAGGCGAGGTGCTTCTCGACGATGCACAGGGCCATGCGGCGCGTGACCATCGGGACGCCCGGCATGCGCCTGATCTGCAAGGCCAGGCACTCGGACGCATTGCGCGCGCCCACGCCCGCGGGGTCGAAACTCTGCACCAGTGCCAGCGCGGCGCGCAGCTCCTCGATCTCGACATCCAGCTCCAGCGGCAGGCGCGCGTGGATCTCCTCCAGGGGTTCTTCAAGATAGCCGTTGTCGTCCAGCGCATCGACGATCAGTTCGACCAGCGCGCGGTCGCGCGGTTCGCGCGCCGTCACGCGCATCTGCTCCAGCAGGTGCTCGCGCAGGGTGGTCGCGGACGCTTCCAGCTGCGGCCGCGAGTCGTCGTCCTCGCCGCTGCCGCTGCTGGTGCGCGGGGCGTCGCCCCAGTCCTCGCTGTTGTCGGCGCCGTCGCCGGAGGGCGCGTCGTCATAGCCCTCGCTCTCAGAGGGCGCGGCTTCCTGCTCCTTGCTGCCGTTGTCCGGCCCCGGTGGCGGGGCTTCCGCGCTGCCGTTGGCGGTGTTGATGGCGCCATCGGCCAGCAGGCGCACGGAATTATCCAGCGGGTCGTCCAGCCGCTCCAGCAACGGATTCTCGGTCAGAATCTGCTCGATCTCCTGGTGCAGCTCGAGCGTGGACAACTGCAGCAGCCGGATCGACTGCTGCAGCTGCGGCGTGAGCGCCAGATGCTGCGAGGTGCGGAGCTGGAGGCTTTGTTTCATCGGGTTGGGACCACGAAAATCCTTTGGACCGCTTACATGCGGAAGTGTTCACCGAGGTACACGCGGCGCACCGATTCGTTGGCGATGATGTCGTCCGGCCGCCCGGAGGCCAGCACCGAGCCCTGGTTGATGATATAGGCGCGGTCGCAGATACCCAGAGTTTCGCGCACGTTGTGGTCCGTGATGAGCACCCCGATGCCGCGCTCCTTGAGGAAGCGCACGATCCGTTGAATCTCGATTACCGCGATCGGGTCCACCCCGGCGAAGGGCTCGTCCAGCAGCACGAAGCGCGGCTGCGTGGCCAGCGCGCGCGCGATCTCCACGCGGCGGCGCTCACCGCCGGACAAGGACAGCGCCGGATTCTCGCGCAGCTTTTCGATCTGCAGCTCGGCCAGCAGGGTGTCGAGGCGGGTGTCGATCTCCGTCTTCGAAAGCGGCTTGCCGTTCACGCGCTGCAGTTCCAGCACGGCGCGGATGTTCTCTTCCACCGTCAGCTTGCGGAACACCGAGGCTTCCTGCGGCAGGTAGGACAGGCCGAGCGTCGCGCGGCGGTGAATCGGCAGGGACGACACGTCGGTGCCATCGATCTCGATGGCGCCTGCGTCCGATGGCACCAGGCCGACGATCATGTAGAACGAGGTGGTCTTGCCCGCGCCATTGGGGCCCAGCAGGCCCACCACTTCGCCGCAGTCCACCTCCAGCGAGACGTCGTGGACCACCATGCGCTTGCCGTAGGTTTTCTGCAGGCCGCGCACCAGCAGGCGGCTGCTGCAGCCGCCGGTTGCGCCGGGGACGCTTGTGACTTGAGATCCTTCCATTACTTCTTGCCCTGGTCTGCGCTGGGGGCGGGGGTCTGCGCCGGCACCGGCGCCGGACGGCGGGTGCGGTCGATCACGATCTCCACGCGGCTGCCGCCCACCTGGCTCTTGCCTTCCGGGGTATTCAGGGCCTGCACCACTTCCTTGCGGCTGTCGTAGGACAGGAAGGGGCCGGCCGCCTGACTGGTCACCTTGCTGCCTTCCAGCGAGGCCACGCGGGCATTGGCGATGAACTTCACGAGGTCCGCCTTCTCGTCGTACTCGATGCGCTGGGCTTCGCCTTCGGACCACAAGTCCGTGCCGCCATCGCGCTTCTGGCGGAAGGTCGCCTTGCCGCCCGGTGCCGCGATGAAGGTCGCATAAGTGTAGCCCTGGTCGTCCTGGCGCACCGTCACCTGTTCGGCCTTGATGGTCAGCGTGCCGCGCGTGAGCACCACGTTGCCGGTCAGGGAGCTGGTGCCCTCGACCAGGTCCAGGTTGCCCTTGTTGTTGCCGACGATGTGGATCGGCTTGAGCGCATCGGCGCGCTCGGCGTGGGCCGCGGCGGCGGCCAGCGCCAGCATCAGTGCGCAGGTGGCGCGAATCGGGGTCCGGGTCATGTGTGCTCCTTATTTGTTCTTGGGCGGATAGGTCACGCGCACGTCGCGCACGATGGTCGCCTTGCCGGTCGTGTTGTTGGCCACCAGGCCCACGCCATCGACCACCATGCCGCCGGAAGTCATGTGGATCGGCAGGTCGGTCTGCATCTGTTCTTCGTCCGTGTTCACCAGCAGCTTCTGGGTGTCGAGCGACATGCTCGGCCCGGCCGCGGACTGGGCCCGCTCGATGTGCACATCCCCGCGCAGCAGCACCTGGCCCGCGGTGTTGTCCAGGTGCGCATCCTTGGCGCGCATGGTCATCGGCGGCTTCTGGTCGTCCGCCAGGTTCTGCACGTAGGGCCGGTCCACTTCCGAGGTGTCGTCCTCCGGGTGGTGCGTAAGCCTGTCGCCGGAGATGACGTAGCGCGGCTTGCCCTGCCCGTTCATGCGCACGAAGCTGAACTTCTCGACGATGTAATCCGGCTCGCCGCGCTGGCCGTCGGCGTGCATGTTCATGTCGCCCACGTTCATCACCTGCAGCCAATAGAAGCTGCCCAGCGCGAACGCCAGCCCGATGGTGATCCCGGCGCCGAGGCGCCAGCGGTGGGCGGTGCGTTTGTTGTGGTAAGTCGCCATATCGGTGCAGACCCGGTCCGCTCAGGCGAAATACTTCGCAAGCGCCTGCTCGTAGGTGCCCTGTGCACGCATCACGAGGTCGCACACCTCGCGCACCGCGCCCCGGCCGCCACCGGCCTTGGTCACGTAGTGCACGCGGTGCTGCACTTCCGGGTGGCCGGTCGGCACCGCGACCGCGAAGCCCACCTGCAGCAGCAGCGGCAGGTCGATCACGTCGTCGCCGATGTAGCCGCATTCCTCGGCCGTGACGCCGGTCTTCTCCAGCAGCTCCTGGAAGGCCAGGCGCTTGTCGTGCTGCCCCTGGAATACGTGCGTGATGCCGAGATCCGCCGCGCGCTTGACCACGATGGGCGAGTTGCGCGCGCTGATGATCGCGGTCTGCACGCCGGTCTTGTTGATCATCTGGATGCCCAGGCCATCGAGGACGAAGAAGGTCTTGGTGATCTCGCCGTTGGCGTCGTAGGTCAGACTGCCGTCGGTCAGGACACCGTCGACGTCGAAGATCAGGACCTTGACCCTGGCCGCGCGCAGCGCGTGTTCGAGCGGGCGCACCATCAGATCACCTTCGCGCGGGTGAGGTCGTGGATGTGCAGCGCGCCTACCAGCTTGTCGTCGGCGTCCACCACCAGCATCTGGTTGATGCGGAATTCTTCCATGATCGCCACCGCGTCCACGGCCAGGCGGTCGGCGTTGATGCGGCGCGGGTTCGCGTGCATCACGTCGCGGATCACCACCGCGCCGAAGTCCTGCACCTTCTCGATCAAACGGCGCAGGTCACCGTCGGTGAACACGCCGATCGGGCGGTTGGCGTCATCGACGATGGCGGTCATGCCCATGCCCTTCTGGGTGATTTCCATCAGCGCGTCCGGCAGGCGCGCATCGGCCTTGACGGTCGGGATGGCGGCGCCGCTGCGCATCACGTCGCGCACGTGGGTCAGCAGGCGGCGGCCCAGCGCCCCGCCGGGATGCGAGCGCGCGAAGTCCTCTTCCTTGAAGCCGCGCAGGTCCAGCAGCGCGACGGCCAGCGCGTCCCCCAGCGCCAGCGTGACGGTGGTGGAGGCGGTCGGCGCGAGGTTCAGCGGGCAGGCCTCCTTGGCCACCGAGACGTCCAGGTGCACGTCGGCCAGTTGCGCCAGGCGCGAGTTCGGGTTGCCCGTCATGGAGATCAACGCAGCGCCCATGCGCTTGAGGATCGGCACGATGGCCAGCAGCTCGGTCGATTCGCCCGAGTAGGAAATGGCGATGAAGGCGTCTTCCGCGGTCACCATGCCGAGGTCTCCGTGCGCGGCTTCGGCCGGGTGCACGAACATCGCAGGGGTGCCGGTCGAGGCCAGCGTGGCAGCAATCTTGCGGCCGATGTGGCCGGACTTGCCAATGCCCGAGACCACCACCCGGCCCTTGTTGGCCAGCAGGAGGTTCACGGCGCGGCCGACGGAATCGTCGTTCGCCAGGCGCGCATGCAGGGCGCGGATCGCGTCGCCTTCGATTGCCAGGGTCTCGCGCGCCAGCTGCAGGGCGCGCTGGGCGATGTCGGAATCAAAAGGTTTCAGCATCGATTTTTGATCGGGTACACTCATGGCAGCAGTATAAACGAACTGGCGAAGCAAAAAACTTGCCAGTCACAACAAAACCACCTGCGGAGCCACTGGACTGATGTTATCGGGACTCGAACTCACCCTCCTGCTGCTGGGCTGCGCGGTGCTGGGTGTGGTGGCGTTCCGCATGCTGCACCTGCCGCCGATGCTGGGCTACCTGGCGGTCGGCATCATCATCGGGCCGCACGCCCTCGGTCTTGCGGAAAACAACGCCATCACCCATGCGCTGGGCGAATTCGGCGTGGTGTTCCTGATGTTCTCCATCGGCCTGGAATTCTCGCTGCCGCAGCTGATGTCCATGCGGCGCATCGTGTTCGGGCTCGGGCTGGCGCAGGTGGTGGCGACCATCGCCATGGCCATGCTGCTGGGGTGGATCGTGGGGGCGCAGGCGCACAGCTGGCTGAAGCTCAACTGGCAGTCCTCGTTTGCGCTGGGCGGGGCGCTGGCGATGTCCTCCACCGCCATCGTCTCCAAGATGCTGACCGAGCGGCTGGAGCTGGAGACCCAGCACGGGCGGCGCATCCTCGGCATCCTGCTGTTCCAGGACCTGGCGGTGGTGCCGCTGCTGATCCTGATTCCATCGCTGGCGCAGAACCCCGCCTCGCTTGGCCCCACGCTGGCGTGGGCGGGCTTCAAGGCGGTGGTCGTGCTGGCGGTGCTGCTGGTCGCGGGGCAGAAGTGGATGAAGCGCTGGTTCACGGTGGTGGTCAAGCGCCGTTCGCAGGAACTGTTCATGCTGAACCTCCTGCTGGTGACGCTGGGCGCCGCGTGGATCACCGAGCGGGCCGGCCTCTCGCTCGCGCTGGGCGCCTTCGTGGCCGGGATGCTGATCTCCGAGACGCCCTACAAGCACCAGGTGGAAGAAGACATCAAGCCGTTCCGCGACGTGCTGCTGGGGCTCTTTTTCATCACCATCGGCATGCTGCTCAACGTCGGGCTGGTGGTGCAGAACTGGTGGCTGGTGCTGATCCTGCTGGTCGGCCCGGTGCTGCTCAAGTTCGCACTGATCGCAGGACTGGCCAAGGCGTTCGGCGCCACCGACGGCATCGCAATGCGCACCGGGCTCGCGCTGGCGCAGGCGGGCGAGTTCGGGTTCGTGCTGCTGAACGAGACCTCGGGCGCGCGGCTGATCGACCCCTTCGTGATCCAGCTGGTGCTGGCGTCCATGGTGCTGTCGATGCTGGCCGCACCGCTGATCATCGCCAAGTCGGACCAGATCGTGATGAAGTTCTCGTCCAATGAATGGATGCTGCAGTCCTTGCAGCTCACCCAGATCGCCACCCGCACCATGGCCTCGCAGCAGCACGTGATCGTGGCCGGCTTCGGCCGCAGCGGGCAAAGCCTGGCGACGCTGCTGGGCGAGGAGAAGATCCCCTACCAGGCGCTGGACCTCGACCCCGAGCGCGTGATGGAAGCGCAGCGCGCCGGGGCGCAGGTGTCGTACGGCGATGCATCGCGGCGCGAGAGCCTGGTCGCCGCGGGCATCTATCGCGCGGCCGCCTTGGTGATCACCTACGCGAACACGCAATCCGCCTTGAAGGTGCTGCACCTCGCGCACGAGCTGGCGCCCGCGCTGCCGGTGATCGTGCGCAGCCACGACGACACGGATCTTGAAACGCTGAAGAACGCTGGCGCCGCCGAGGTGGTGCCGGAGACGCTGGAGGGGAGCCTGATGCTCGCCTCCCACGCGCTGGTGATGCTGGGGGTGCCGCTGCGGCGCGTGGTGCACCGCGTGCAGAGCGCGCGCGACGAACGCTATGGCTCCCTGCGCGGCTACTTCCACGGCGCGAACGACGCCGCGGACGATCCCGAGCACGAATACGTGCGCCTGCATTCGGTGACGCTGGCCGAGGATGCCGGCGGCGCCGGCCGCCGCCTGGACGAGCTGCAGCTGCACGAAGTGGGCGCCGAAGTCACCATGATCCGGCGCGGCAAAGGCCGCGTCGACGTTCTCCCCGCGACGGTGCTGGCGGCCGGCGACGTGGTCGTCTTGCGCGGCACCGCCGAAGCCGTTTCCCGCGCCGAATCCCGCCTGCTGCGCTAACAAAACCGCCTCCCTTTGATCCCCCTCAACCAATGGGATGGACGCCCCCACCCTAGATTTACGGCATCGAAGT